>CAYQWK010000246.1:0-8921 GCA_964420805.1 uncultured Bifidobacteriaceae bacterium
CTTCAGTTCCCGCCCGGCCTCACCAACATCGTCTCCGTTTCCGCCGGCGCGGAGCACGGGATCGCCCTGCGCAACGACGGCACCATCGCCGTGTGGGGCGGCGACAACGATGGCCAGGTTTCCCTGATGCCTGCCGGTTTGACCGCGATTCGCGCCGTGGCGGCGGGGGCGCGGCATTGTGTCGTATTGCGGAGCAACGGAACCGTGGTGTCCTGGGGCGCGTCGGATGCGTCGCAAACGAATGTTCCCGGCGGCCTCACCGGCGTGCGCGCCATCGCCGCCGGGGATTCCTTCGGTCTCGCGTTGCGGAGCAACGGCACCATTACCGCCTGGGGCACGGTCGCTTCACCAGGCTACACGAGCGTGCGGATGATCGCCGCCGGGGGCACGCACGCCCTGGCCTTGCAGAGCAACGGCACGGTGCTTGCGTGGGGCGGGTTGAATTCAGAAGGCCAGTTGAATGTTCCGGCGCCGCTCACGGCCACCAACATTGCCGCCGGGGGCGCGCACAGCCTCGCCATGCGCAGCAGCGACGGCGCGATCGTCGGATGGGGCCGCAGCATCTACGGGCAACTGGCCACGCCCGGCGGCGTGGCGGGCGCGCGCGCGATCTTTGCCGGCCAGAATCACAGCGGCGCGCTCAAGGCCAATGGCACCGTCGTGTGCTGGGGCGACAACACCTTCGGCCAGCGCAACGTTCCAGCGAACCTTACCAACGCCTTCGCCGCCGCCTCGGGTTCCGCCGCGAACCACTCGCTCGCCGCGTATCTCGTTGCTCCGTCCATTGACACCCAGCCAGCCAGCCAGTCCGTTTCCCTCGGCGCAGCGTTCAATTTTTCCGTTGGCGCGAGTGGCAGTCCCACGCTGACTTTCCAATGGCGCAAGGGCGGCACGAACATTGCCGGAGCCACCGGCAGTTCCTACGGCCTCGGCAGCGCGCAGGTTTCCGACTCGGGCGGGTATTCCGTGGTCGTTGCCAACGGCGTCGGTTCCGTCACCAGTCTCACCGCCACGCTCACCGTCAACGCGTCGCCGGTCATCAGCACCAACCCGCAGAGCCTTGCCGTGGCGCTGGGCAGTAATGCGGCCTTCGCTGCCGCCGCCGTCGGCAGTGCGCCGCTGCGATTCCAATGGCGCAAGGACGGCACCAACATCGCCGGGGCGACCAACACATCGTTCAACCTCGTGAACGTCCAACCTGCCGACGCGGCGGGATACACCGTGGTGGTGACCAACACCTTTGGCCGCGCCACCAGTTCCGTGGCGACGCTCACGGTCGGGTTGCCGCCGTCGTTTCTTGCGCAACCCCAGGGCCAGACCGTCCTCGCTGGCGTAAGCGTCACCTTCCGCGTCCTCGCGACCAATCACACCAGCTATCAGTGGCAGCGCGCGGGCACGAATCTGCCGGGCGCGAATGCACCTCTTTTCACCATCAACCGTGCGACCGCCGGCGATGCGGGCAGCTACACCGTGCTGGCAGCGGGCGATTTCGGCAGCACCTTGAGCAGCGCTGCCACGCTGGTGGTGCAGACTCCGTCCGCGCCCGACACGGAGGTTGTTGCATGGGGCCAGGACGCCGTGGTGGTGAACACCGAGTTCATCGACATGACGCCGCCAGCCGGAATCTTCGGCGTGCATTCGGTGACGGCGGGCGCAAGCCATGATGTCGTGTTGCTCACCAACGGCGTGGTGCTCGGCTGGGGCGATAACCAGTTCGGGCAGGGCGGCCTGCCTCCCGGACTCGCCGTCAGTGCCATCGCGGCCGGTGCGAACCACACCGTGGTCCTCACCAATGGACGCGCGGGCGTGTTCGGGCTGAACACCTCGGGTCAGGCGAACCTGCCGGCTGGCTTGTCGAACGCCGTGGCGATTGGTGCCGGAGCGAATTTCAGCATGGCCGCGCAGAGCAACGGCGTGGTGTTCGTCTGGGGTGAGAACGGCGCGAACCAGATGGTCATCCCGGCGAACGCGACGAACGTCATGGCCGTGGCTGGCGGCAACGAGCATTGCCTGGCGTTGCGCCGCAACGGCACCGTGGCCGCATGGGGCGGCAACGCCTACAGCCAGGCGCGCGCGCCGTTCGCCGTCACGAATACCGCCGCAGGCGTGGCCGCCATCGCGGCCGGCGCGTACCATAGCCTCGCGCTCAAAAGCAATGGTACCGTGGTGGCCTGGGGCCGCGGCGACTTCGGCCAGACCAATGTCCCGCCCGACGCGACCAACATCGTGGCCATCGCGGCGGGCGAGCATCACGGCCTCGCCCTGCGTCGCGACGGCACGGTGCTCTGCTGGGGTCAGGACAACTACGGCCAGGCGGCGACGCCGGCGGGTTTCGCGGCGCGGGCCGTCGGCGCGGGCGCCGCGCGAAGCCTGGGCCTGCGCCGCGTATTGCTGAAGATGACCAACCCCTCGCTTTCGTCCGGCCAGGTCCGTTTCCGTGTTCAGCGCGAGGATGGCGGCACGGTGGAATCCGTCCGCGCCACGAACTTCGATGTTTTTGCCGCCGCGGACATCTCCGTGCCGTTCGCTAGCTGGACGAGGCTGACCAATGCGCCGGTGGCGACGAACGGCTCCCTGTTTCTCGATGCCGGTACCAACGGCCCGTCGCGCTTTTACCGCCTGCGCGAGCGCCCGTGAGTTTTTCCGCCGCCGTGAACGAGACGCCCGTGCCCGCCACTACTGACGCACTCGATGCCATCCGCATCGTGGGCGCGCGCGAGCACAACCTGAAGAATCTCTCCCTCGATATTCCGCGCGGGAAGTTCGTGGTCGTCACCGGCGTGAGCGGTTCAGGCAAGAGCACGCTGGCTTTCGATCTTCTGTTTGCCGAGGGCCAGAGGCGCTTCCTCGACTCGATGAACACTTACGCGCGGCAGTTCGTGGAGCAGATGGCGCGACCGGACGTGGACTTGATTGCCGGCCTGCCGCCCACGGTGAGCATCGAGCAGCGCACCACGCGCGGCGGCGGCAAGAGCACAGTGGCCACGGTCACCGAGGTTTATCATTTCATCCGCCTGCTGTTTGCGCGGCTCGGCACGCAGTTCTGCCCGCAATGCGCCATTCCGGTCGAGGCGCAGACACGCGACGCGCTGGCCGGGCAACTGCGCGCCGAGGTGAAGCGGCGTGGCGAACTGACGCTGCTCGCGCCGGTCGTAAAGAATCGGAAGGGATTTCATACCGACGTGGCGGAGTGGGCCGCGAAGCAGGGCTACACCCAATTGCGCGCGGACGGAAGGTTGCACCGCATTGGCCAGCCGTTTCGCCTGGACCGCTTCAAGGAACACGATGTCGAGATCGTCACGGGCGAATTCGGCAGGAACGGCGCGGGCGCGACCCGGTTGATTGACGAGACGTTGCGGCTGGGCAAGGGCGCGTTGCTGGCGCTGGACGGGCGGGGCCGTGTGACCGTGCATTCCACCGAGCGGACCTGCTCGGGTTGCGGACGCTCCTTCCAGCCGCCGGACCCGAAGATGTTCAGCTACAACTCCTCGCAAGGCTGGTGCCCGCAATGCCGCGGGTTTGGCGAACTGTTTTATTTGCCCGAGGTCGAGCGCGGCGCGCGCGCAGATGCCATCGAGGAATCGTGGTGGGGCTGGATGGAAGGCAAACGGGAGGAATGTCCCGGCTGCCACGGCGCGCGGCTGAACGAAATCGCGCGGTCCGTCCGCCTTTGCGTGCCGGGAGCGAATGCGGCCGGCCGGGGTTCGGGTTTCCCAACCGTGGACACGGTCGCGCAGTTCGCGGTGGAGCAGGCCGGAGAGTTTTTCCGCGGCCTGAAGTTCGCGGGAAGGGAGGCGCAGATCGCACGCGACATTCTGCCGGAGATATCCGAACGGTTGAAATTCCTCAACGAGGTCGGCCTCGGATACCTGCAACTTGGCCGCGGCGTGACCACGCTTTCCGGCGGCGAAGCCCAGCGCATCCGGCTTGCGGCGCAGCTTGGCTCGAATTTGTGCGGCGTGCTCTATGTGCTCGACGAGCCGACCATCGGCCTGCACGCGCGGGATAATTTGCAACTGCTCGCCGCGCTGGAGCAGTTGCGTTCCCGCGGCAACTCGCTCGTCGTGGTCGAGCACGACGAGGAAACCATGCGACGCGCGGATTTTGTGGTCGATCTCGGCCCCGGCGCGGGCGTGCATGGCGGCGAGGTTGTGGCGGCCGGAACGCTCGGCGAGTTGATGCGGCACGAGGACTCGTTGACCGGCCGGTGTCTGCGCGAGAAGAAAGGATTCCCGGCGCGCGGAGAGCGGCGGCCGGTCCAGCGTACCCCCGGCGTTCCGCCGGTGCGTCCAGACAGTTCCGCCCGGCGCACGATGACCCTGCGCGGCGCGTCGGTCCACAACCTCAAGAAACTCAACGTCAGATTCCCGCTCAATCGCTTCGTTGTCGTGACCGGGGTGAGCGGTTCGGGCAAGAGTACGCTGATTCGCGAATGCCTGCTGCCGGCGCTGGAGGCGAAGTTGAAGGGTGGAAAGGCGGGCTCGGCGCGGGGCACGGGCGAGATCGTTGCCGGACATGAGTTCATTGCCGCGGTTCACGAGGTGGACCAGTCGCCCATCGGCCGCACGCCGCGTTCGACGCCCGCGACCTACGTCGGGTTCTTCGACGACATCCGCGCGCTCTTCGCGCAGACGCCGGAGGCGCGGATGCGCGGCTACGGGCCGGGTCGCTTCTCCTTCAACAGCCCGCAGGGCCGCTGTCCGCAGTGCGAGGGCGCGGGGGAGACGAAGCTGGAAATGAACTTCCTGCCGCCCGCGTTCGTGCGCTGCGAAACGTGCGGCGGGCTTCGGTTCAATCGCGAGACGCTCGATGTGGAGTTCAAGGGGCGGAACATCGCGCAGGTGCTCGATCTCCCGGTCGATGAGGCGATCGGGTTCTTCGAGGGCATGGCGAAAATCCGGCGCCCACTCGAGGCGTTGCGTGACACGGGCCTTGGCTATCTCAAGCTCGGCCAGACCAGCCCGACGCTTTCCGGCGGCGAGGCGCAGCGGGTGAAACTCGTGACGCATCTGCTCACCGGAACCAAGGCGGCGGCGTTGGCCGATCCAAAGCAGAAGCACAACCTGTTCATCCTCGAGGAACCGACCATCGGCCTGCACATGGCGGACGTGCGGCGGTTGGTGGAGGTGGTGCAACGGCTTGTCGATGCCGGGCACTCGGTGATCGTGATCGAGCACAACCTCGACCTCGTGTCCGAGGCGGACTGGGTGATCGACCTTGGGCCCGAGGCCGGTGCCGGCGGCGGGCGGATTGTCGCGGAGGGACCGCCCGAGCAAGTGGCCCGGACGCGCGGTTCGCATACCGGAAGATTCCTTGCCGACGTGCTGGCTTGAATCCGGTTGCCTGGCGCACGCGCCTGTTGGATCAAGGCGCCAAATCCCGCAGCACGGATTCGATGAAGGGCACGTCCGCCGGGACGGTCACTTTCGGGTTCGGCTTCCGGCTTTCTACCAGTCGGACGGGTTGGCTGATCAATTCGCACGCGGCGGTATCGTCCGTGAGGTTCAGCCCGCGGTCACGTGCCGTCGCGATGGCGCGACGCAGAACCTCAACCCGGAAGGTTTGCGGAGTTTGCACGCTCCACAATTTCGAGCGGTCCACGGTGCGGGAGATGACCAGCCCGTCGGAGGATTCCTTGATGGTGTCCGTGACGCGTTGCGCCGCGACGGCGGCGCCGGTTTCGCGGGCGGCCTGGATGGTGGCTGCGATCAGTTCTTGCGCCACGCACGGCCGCGCGCCGTCATGGACGGCCACGATCTTCGCGTCCGATCCCAGTGCCAGCAACCCGTTCCACACCGAGTCCTGCCGCTCCGCGCCGCCGGTGACGAACCGGTGCGGCTTCTTGAAACCAGACTGTGCCGCCATTTCTCGAAAGGCGCCCTCCAGGCCCATCCGCACGACAAGCACGATCTCGTCAATGTCGGGTGAGGTATCGAATCGCGCCCAAGTGTGCGCGACCACGGGACGGCCGGCCACATCGAGAAAGAGTTTGTCGATGTCCGGTCCCATGCGGGTGCCGCGCCCGGCGGCGACGATGACGGCGCTGTTCATGCGCGCGGAGCGTGGCACGGAACGGAGCGGGATGTCGAATGCAGGAGTGATGCAGGCTCAACGGCATCAGACCGAAGCGCAGACCAAGCCGCATCAGTCAGTTGATCAGCATCTCATACCAAAGCGTCTTCCACTGCGGGCCGATCTGGAGCGTTGCCTTTCCGTTTGCCACGGCCACGGGCACCGGCGTCTTGCGCTGGCCGCGTTCATCGAGCGACCAAGCCTGGACTTTCGCGACGGCGGGCAGGTTGATGGCGATCACGGCGGGCACGCCTTCCACCAGTGAAGGCGCGGTTCCCCAGTCGCGCCCGACGCTGGATTTCTTGGCGTCCTTCCAGCCCATTCCGGTGTTCTCGGCCGATCCAGTGGCGGTGATAAGATAGGCGCCGGTTTGCATGGCGCTGACGGTGACGGTGCTCCATCCGTCCTGCCGGGTTGCGCCGGGTTCGATGGTCACGTTGCCGAGCGCGAATTTATGTCCGCCGCCAAATCCGATCACGCCCTTGGTCTGCGCGGAGTTGATGGTCACCACGCCACGGTCATTGACGGTGACGTCCCAGACCAGTTCGCCCGTGTCCGACTCGAAACGCGGGCGCGGGAACTGGAATTTGGGCGTGACGTCGGCGCTCGTTGAAACCGCGACGCGGCTGATCAACGCCGTCTCTTTTGGAATGCCGACTTTCGCGGCATCCACCAGCGACCAGGCGCTGGCCGTGCGCAAAAGGTCCACCTCGGTTTCACGCGGCAGGGCGGCGTTGATGACGCCACGGGCCGCCTTCACGTCGCCGCGCAGGAACGTCGCGGCGGCGGTCACCCACGTCGCCATCTTCGTCGGGTGTTGGTCGATATCGAAGAAGCTGTTGATCTTGCGCGAATCCCAGGCTGCGGAGTCGTTGCGGGTGTGGGCGTAGGAATAGGCGTAGATGGCGTCCCAATCCTGCAACGCGGCGTAGGCCGCCAGTAGGAGAAACCCCTCGCTGGCGTAGGTGTTCGGGGCGGCATGGTTGTATTCCGTGACCGCGTGCGGCCTGCCGGCCACGCGCTTGAGGGCCAGGCCCGGCAACGTCCCGCCGCGCTCGTTGACCATGGTCTTGTTGTTCACGATCCAGTCGTTCATGTCCCACTGCTTGCGCGGGAAATGCGGGTGCTGCCAGTAGGAATGCGTGTCCACCCAGTCCATCTTCGCCTGCACGTTCAACGGGCTGCATCCGCCGATCGTTCCACCGACGAGCGCAGTCACTTTCAATTCCTCCTTCAAAAACCGGTGCATGGCGACCCAGTAACGCTCCTCGGTGTCGGTGAGAAAGCGCATGAAGTCGCGCTGCGCCTCGGGCGCCCGTTGGCCGAAGTCCTTCTTAAGGAACAACGGAACCGAGCCTGTTGCTTCGCCGGCGCGCAGTCCCTCCACGCCGCCGGGCTTCAAGGAAACATCCGCCAGGGCAATGACTCCGCCCGCGCCGCCGAGGCTCCCAAAGGACACACGCGCGCGGTCGTCCGTTTGCGAGGCGTTGAAGACGAAGCGGAACTCCCGCCACTCGTTCGTGAGCGCCGCGCCGGCCGACAATCCGAGGTTGCCGTACGGCTCGTGCGCCTGGCCGATGGTGGCGTTGATCTTCTGGCCCGCGTTGCCCTTCGCACGGAAGGAGAGCGAATAGGCCTTGCCTGCCTCAAAGCCGAGACCGGTCTGATTGAACTGCACGTGCCAGCTTTCCGCGCCCGGCTTGTTCACGCGAATTTCCAGCGTGCCATCCGGCAGAACCTTCGCCGCCGCGTCCGCTCCGTTGTGCTTCTCGAGGTTCCAACCTTGAAGCTGTTGTTTGAACCCGGCGTTGCGGAGCAGTTCGCCGCCGAGCGGTTGCGCACCGCTGCTCCATGCGGCGCGGAGATTCTCGGTGGTGCCATGGCGCGCCGTCAGCCAGGCGTTCCACTGTTGATCGAGTTCGCGCTGGAAGACGGCCGGGTAGCTGTCGATATGCCCGCCGAGCCATGCGTGGACGAGGCCGTTCTCATTGTTGATCTCGACGAACGCGACGGCCGGTTCCCTGGTGTAATCGCTTTTCGTGTACGGGTTCACATGGCCGAGCAACGTCCGCGCGTAGGCCTTCTGCGATTCAAGGTGCCGCACGTTCCAAAAGCCGACCACGTGCTGGTCTTTCCAGTCCATCGTCGCGATCTCCGCTGGCAGCCCGTCCGCCGCGGAGAAACGCCGGCCCACGAGCAGGTTGATGTTCGCGTAGATGCCGCGCTGCTTCAGTTGCCCGATGAAGTAATCCATCCGCTCCAGCGCTTCGGGGGCGAGATCTTCCGCCCGGGTCGCGCCCTTTTTGCGAATGCCGCCGGGCCAGTAACCGGTGTCCATGTGGTGGAAGCGGACCACGTTCACGCCGAATTTGGCGAGGCGCGCGGCGATCCTTGCGCCGTCCTCATGCGACGGCATTCCGGCCGCGAACGACATGTTCACGCCCATGAATCGGATGCGTCTGTTGCCGGCGTAAAAATGTGCGTCCGCACCAACGCGAACCGGACCGGCTTGGCCGGCCGGCTTGTCCAGCCAGCCGCTTAAATCCGTGATCGACGGCGCGGCGTCATCCCAGGGCAGGACAAACGGGAACAGGGCAGGTTCATCTGCGGCATGGGCCGGAGGCGCGACCGTGGCGAGCAGGGCGAGGGCAAACCAACATGCAAAGGGTTTCATATTTCGGGTCGCGAGCATTCCCGCGCATTGAGCGCGCGGCGTTGACGGGAGTCAACCGCCGGAGTCCATCTGGGTGTGATTGGAATTGGCGGTCAGTCATCGACACGCTCTGGAATGCCCGAGTGGATAGGGGTAGGGATGGCGCAACGCGCCACCCCTCCCTCCAAACCGGACG
>CAYQWK010000247.1:0-8633 GCA_964420805.1 uncultured Bifidobacteriaceae bacterium
CCGGGGCGCGTCGCTGTTCCCCTCGACCCTGCAAGCGGTGATCGAGGAAGCGCCCGGCATCGAGGCGTTTGTGGTCGTGGCGCGTCGCGAGGGTGAATTGTCCGACCACATCGAGGTGCTGGTCCACGGCGACACCTCGCTGCCCGAATTGCGCGAGGCATTCCAGGCGCGGGCCAGAATCGCCCCGGTCATCCGGCACGCGCCACGCGCGGAAATCGAGGCGCTGCAAATGCCGCCGGACGCGCGGAAGCGGCGGTTGTTCGTGGACCTGAGATGAGGGCTCTCGCATTCAACGTGCGCGGCACGGCCAGTGATCCGCGTAGGAGACGACGTAAGGAGTCTCACTCTCCCTTGCCGGGAGGGAAGTTGGCGACTCCTCACGTCGTCTCCTACGAAGAAGAGGGGGGAGCCTTGCTCGTAGGATGAGATTCTGCGTCGTCATCCCCTGCTTCAACCACGTCGGCACCGTGGCCGAGGTTGTGCGCGGCGCGCAGGCGCATTGTCCGGTCATCGTCGTGGACGACGGCTCGACGAAGCCGTTGCCCGAACTGCCCGGAGCAACGCTCGTGCGGCTGGCAAAAAACTCCGGCAAGGCCGCGGCGCTGCGCGCGGGGTTCCAGCGCGCGATCGAGGACGGCTTCTCCCACGCCATCACGATGGATTCCGACGGCCAGCATTTCGCGGAGGATTTGCCGAAGTTTCTCAAAGCCGCGCAGGCGCAGCCGGACGCGATGCTGGTCGGGGTGCGCGACTTCTTCGCCGCCGGCTGCCCGACGCATCGCCGCCGCTCAAACGCCGTCTCGACGTTCTGGTTCCGCGCGGAGACGGGCGTGCGGCTCGGCGACACGCAATGCGGGTTCCGCTGTTACCCGCTCGAACTGGTGAAGCGGCTGCGCGTGCGCTCGGGGCGCTACGCCTACGAGCTGGAGTTCATGGTGCGCGCGTCGTGGGTCGGGACGACGCTGGTGCCGGTGCCCGTGAGTTGCACCTACCGACCGGAACAAATCCGCCAGTCGCACTTCCGCCCCGTGCGCGACCTCGCGCACATCACGCTGATGAACATCGGGCTGGTGCTGCAATCGTGGACGGTGCCGCGCCCGGTGCGCGTGGCGTGGTCGAGCGGGCAGCATTGGTCGGTGCGGCATGTGGTGCGGGAGTTCTTCGCCGAGAACGCGCACGAGCCAGGCCGCATGGCGTGCGCGGTGGGGCTGGGCCTGTTCTTCGGCATCGCGCCGTTCTGGGGTTATCAAATGGTGCTGGCGGCCATCGCGGCGCACTGGCTGCGGTTGAACAAGGCCATCACGCTGGTGGCGAGCAACATCTCCATCCCGCCGATGATGCCGTTCATCTTCTACGGCTCGCTGGCCATCGGACACTGGATGTTCACCGGCCACGCGCTGGAACTGACGCTCAAGGACATGACCAAACAGCGCGCGCTCGAATACCTCTGGCAATGGCTGGCGGGAAGTTTCGTGCTCGCCACGCTGGCGGCGGTGGTGGGAACGGCGGTGGCTTACGGGATGGCGCGGCTCATCCGCAAACCTTGAGCGGCGGGAACGGGTCCAGCGACGGGCGACCTCAATTCAAGTCGGGTGAACACCCGGCCCGACAAGCCCGGAGGGCTTGAATGTGAATAGCCCCCCGTTGAAACCGGGGCTGCCTGTGGTGGAGGAGGCCCCGACCCTGGAGGTGTCGAACCGAGCCGCGCACGGTGATCAAAGGTTCAACCCCTTCCGGGGTTGAGGCCCACCGGCATCACGATCCCCGGGTTCGCTCGTTCCTTGCGATGAGGCAAGAAATTGGGCTGTTGAATCGCGACCCGTTGGGCTTCACCCGGATCACCAAGCCCACCCCGCGCGCGGTTGCGGCTTGCCCAAGGCTCGGCGCATTGCCGAACCTCACTGCGTTCATGGCAGCGACAAACACCAATGGCGGCCGCTGGCGGCGCGGCGTGGTTCCCGGAAGGCGGCTAGAACGGGAATGAAGCCGGGCCTTTACACGCGCTTCTACCTCTGGCTCGTCGCACACCGGCGGGCGGTGCTGGCGGTCACCGCGTTGGTGATGGGGCTGGCGGCCTGGATCTCGTCACGCATCGACTTGCAGGAGGACATTCTCGACATGCTGCCGCGCCACGACGCGCGCGTGGATGAGTACCGTTACGCGATCCGCAAATTCCGCCAGATCGACCGCGCCTACATCGACGTGGGCATCAACCGCGACGATGCCGAGACGCTGGGACGCACGGCGGACGCGGTCTTCGCGCGCCTTTCCACAAACGCGGATTTCCAGCGCATCACCTACCAGATCGACGGCGGCGGGCCGGGGCGCTCGCTCGAACTGCTCACCCATTCGCTGCCGAATCTCTTCACCGAGGCCGACGCGCACGAGCTGGAGAAGAAGCTTCAGCCGTTGGAAATCCGCGACTACCTGACCGTGATGCGGCGCAAGCTGGCCGGGCCGGAGGGCATGGTGCTCAAGGACGTGGTCGCCGCCGACCCGGCCGGCATGAGCGCGTTGACGGTGGCGAAGGTGCTGCCGTTGCAAAGCGGTTTCGGCGGCGAGCAACTGGTGGACGGCCGCATCACCAGCGCGGACGGGCGGCATGTGCTGATGCTGGCCGAGCCGAAGTTCGGTTCATCGGACGCGAAGGCCAGCGCGGCCATCGTGGCGGAAATGTTGCATGCGGTGGCGGAGGTGGAGCAGGAGTTCCAAGGCGTCCACGTGGCGATCACCGGCGGGCATCGCATGGCGGTGGACAACTCGTCGATCATCCGCGCGGACGCGACCAAGTGCATCGCCATCGGCTCGGCGGCGATGATCGTCCTGTGCTTCATCTCGTATCGGCGGCGCTGGCTGGCGCTGCTGTCGTTCCTGCCTTCGCTCTTCGGCACGCTGATGTCCGGCGTGGTGTTGATGCTGTGGCAAAAACATCTCTCGGCCATCGCCACGGGGTTCGCGTCCATCGCCGTGGGCATCACGGTGGATTACGCGATCCATGTCATCTACCACCTCGACGACGCGGGCGGTTCCGACCATCGCGTCATCGGGCAGCATCTCGGGCGGTTGGTGTTTCCGATTGGCATTGGCGTGATCACCACCATCGCCGCGTTCCTGGTCATGCTTGGCTCGCCGATGCACGGCTACCAGCAGCTCGGCACGCTCGGGGCAATCGGCGTGGTGTTCTCGGCGGCGTTTGCGCTGGTGGTTCTGCCGCTACTCATTCCGGCGGCGAAAAAATCCGGCCAGCCACCGCTGTGGCTGACGCGGTGGTGGCAAAAGTATTTCGCGTGGGAGATGCGCAACCGCGTGTGGCTGTTCCTCGGCGTGATTGCCATCACGGTCGCGACGGCGGCGGGGCTGAAGCGGCTGCGCTTCGAGGGCGACATCCAAAAGCTGAACGGCATCAGCGCCTCGACGCGGCACGACGATAATCTGATCCAGGAAACCTGGGGCGGCGCGCTCGGGTTCACGATGGTGGTGGCGCGCGGAGAAACCCCAGAGCAGGCGCTGGAGCGGAACGACCTCGTGGCCGCCGCGCTGGGTCGCGAGACGAATGTGGCGTCCGTCTTCTCGTTGTCCGCCATCTGCCCCGCGCCGAAAACGCAGCGCGAGAACATCGCGCGCTGGCGGCAGTTCTGGACCGCGGAGCGGCGCGCCTCCTTGCGCGCGACGCTCGACAAGGTGGCCGGCGAACTGGGCTTCCGCGCCGACGCCTTCACGAAGTTTTGGCAACTCGTTGAGGGCGAGCCTGAATTGCTCACCTTGGAATCCTTCCGGGGCACGCCGCTGGAGAACGCGCTGGCCGAGCGCGTGGCGGCAGGCACAAACGACACCGCCATCAGCACGCTGGTGAAGCTCAAGGAGCGTGCCGAGGCCGGCAAACTCAGGACCGCCCTGAGCGACGCCATCGTGCTCGACAGCCGGGGGCTGGCGGATCACATCGCGGGCCTGGCGCGAAGCGGGCTGCGGCAGTTCGCAGTGTGGACGGGCGTGTTCGTGGCGGCTTTGTTGTTTCTCACGCTCGCGTCTGTCGAGCTGGTGTTCATGACACTGCTGCCGCTGGCGTTCGGGCTGTTGTGGACGTTCGGATTGATGGGTTGGATCGGGCTGCCCATCGACCTGATGAACAGCATCTTCGTCATCTTCGTGATCGGCGTGGGCGAGGATTACGCGGTGTTTCTCGTGACGAGCAGGCTGGACGAATGGCGCGGGTTGCCAGGCCAAACGGCGGTCAACAGCGCCTCGGTATTGATCTCCGCGCTGACGACGATCTTCGGCTTCGGCGTGATGGTGCTGGCGAAACACCCGGTGCTGTTCTCGATGGGCACGACGGTGTTGATCGGCATGGGGTTCGCCTTCCTGGCCACGCTGATCATCACGCCGCTGTCGATGAACCTGCTGCTGTTCAAGGAGCAGCCGCGCGGCGCGCCGCGTTGGTGGCACCTGCTCGGGACGGTCTGGGTGGGCGCGCATCTCGGCGGCAGCCAGGTGTTCCTTTATTACGTGCTGCGACCGCTGCTGAAGATTTTCTCACCGCGCACGGCTGACGACACGTTGCGCCGCGCCACACGCTGGATGGCGCGCGGCGTGGTGAAGGGGCTCCCGATGGGCAGGCTTGAGTTCCACGACATCACACCCGCGACCTTCGAGCCGCCGGCCATCGTGATCAGCAATCATCAGTCCGCCGTGGATGTGATGCTCATCGTCAGCCTGCCCGGCGACGTGCGGCAGACGGCGAAGAAGCGCGTGTTCGACAACCCCGCGCTGGGCATCGGCTGCAAGGTGCTCGGGCACGTGATGGTCGAGCCGAATGATCCCGCGACCACGCTGGAGCGCTGCCGCGACCGGCTGGCCTCCGGGGCGTGCGTGCATTTTTATCCCGAGGGCACAAGGTCGCTGGACGGCTTCCTCCAGCGCTTCCGGCGCGGCGCCTTCGAACTGGCGGTGGAACTCCGGCAGGACATCGTGCCGGTGCTGCTGTGCGACACGAACACCGCCATGCCGCGCGACGCGTTTTGGTTCGAGCCGTATCACGTCGTGGTCCGCGCGCTGCCCCGCGTCACGCCGCGGAATTTCGACTACGATCTGGGCGCAACGGCGCTGATGCGGCATTGCGAGACGCTCATGCGCGACGCGCTCCAGGCGCAACTGGACGAGCTGAACACGCCCCGGGTCCTCCATCGCAAAGTCGCGCGGCTCTACCGCTACCAGGGCGAATACGTTGAACAGTTCGTCCGCTGGAAGATGAAGCTCGACCCGGTGTTCCCGGCGCTCGATGCCGCAGTGCCCCGCCGCGCCGAGGTGCTCGACCTGGGCTGCGGCTACGGCATGGCCGCGCACTGGCTGGCGTGTTGCACGGACCAGCGCACGATCCTGGGCGTGGACTACGACGAGTCGAAAATCCGCGTCGCGCAACGCTCCGCCGGCGAGCATCCGCGCGTGAGATTCGAGCGGCAGGACCTCTTCGACTGGGAATTCCCGCCGTGCGACGCGGTGCTGCTTCTCGACGTGCTCCACTACTGGGTGCCGGAGAAACAACAGCTACTGCTCGCCAAGGCCCGCCGCGCCCTGCGTCCCGGCGGCACGCTCGTGCTGCGTGACGGCGCGCGCGCGGACACCACCGGACACGCAAAGGTCCACCGCTGGGAACGCTTCGCCACCCGCTGGAACTTGAACCGAACGGTGGAGGGTTTGCACTTCCTGACCCTTGCCGAGATGGAGGCGGCGGTGCGCAAGGCAGGCTTCATGCAGGTTGAAATCCGACGGGACGCGGGCAGCGGTTCAAACGTGATGCTTGTTGCACATGCCCGATGAGGAATGACGGATGACCAATGACCGGAACCCTGCCACCTGAAAAACAAAACGCGCGCCGTCGTTGCCAACGGCGCGCGTGAGAGTAGTTCGGATCTCAGCTCAGGAAATCGCGCGGGTCCGTGACGTGCCCGGTGATGGCGCTGGCCGCGACGGTGGCCGGGCTGGCGAGATAGACTTGGGATTCCTTGTCGCCCATGCGGCCGGGGAAGTTGCGGTTGGTGGCACTGATGCACTTCAGACCCGGCTGGTTCATGCGGCCAAAAGTATCCACAGGCCCTCCGAGGCAGGCCGCGCAACCGGCGTTCTCCGTCATGCGCACGCCGGCGTCCTCGAGGATCTGCCAGATCGTTTTGTCACCCCAGCGTGTGGACTGAAGGTCGCGCACGATGTCCGGCGTGGCCGGCACGCCAAACGTGTCGATGGCAACCTTGCGACCGCGCAGCACGCGGGCGAACTCGACGAAGTCGCTGGTCTTGCCGCCGGTGCAAGAGCCGACGTAAGCGCGGTCCAGTTTCATGCTGGTCATATCCCTGGCCTTCTTGCGCTGGCCCGGGTCGGGATGGCAGGCCACGGTCGGTTCCAACTTCGAGAGGTCCACCACCAGTTCATAGACGAAGCTCTGGTCCTTGTCCTCCTCGACGGGCGTGTAGGATGACTTGGTTCCGTTCAACCGGGTCCGGGCCTCGACATATTCGGCGGTGCGGGCATCGAACGGGAAGATGCCGTTCTTGCCACCGGCCTCGATGGCCATGTTGGCGATGGTCATGCGATCGTCCATCGAGAGGCTGGACACGCCGGGGCCGTCAAACTGCATGGCCCGGTAGGTTGCGCCGTCGAAGCCGATCTCGCCGATGATGTGAAGGATGATGTCCTTGGCCATGACGCCGGGCTGGAGCGCTCCCTCGAGTCGGAAACGCATGGTCTCGGGAACCTTGATGAGCAGCTTGCCGGTGCCCATGACAAAACCAGCATCCGTGTTGCCGATGCCGGTGGCGAATTCGTTGAAAGCGCCGGCCATGCAGGTGTGCGAGTCGGTGCCGAAAAGAACCTCACCGGGACGGGTGTGGCCCTTGGCCGGGAGAGCGGCATGGCAGACGCCGGCGTAATTGGAGCCGTACTGACGTTTGAGATTACCCTTCACGGCGTCGTACTTCCACGTGCCGTTCAGGTCATCAATCACGTCGTAGAAATAGGGCAATCCCTGCTCGCGTGCGAACTCACGCAGGATGTCCACGTTGCGGTTCGACTTGGAGTCGGCGGTGAAGATGTAGTGGTCGGGAATGATGACGACGCGCTCGCGGTTCCAGACTTTGGCGGTCTGGCCGAACTCGCGCTTGAAAACGCCGATGGTCCCGGGGCCGCAAACGTCGTGCGTCATGAGCACGTCTGCGTTCACCCAAATATTGTCTCCCGCCTGCACCCGGGCCTTGCCCGCGGCGCGCGCGAGGATTTTTTCTGTCAGTGTCATATCTTCTAGAGAGCCCGGACGGCGAGGCGGCCATGTGCCACCAATCGCGATTAGCGCCCGAACTCATCGGCCGGCCAAACTAGACGACGGGGAATTCCGGCGCAAGGAAAGCTCCGGGCGGGGTGGGGTTGAAAGTGGCGATCAGGAATGGATCAAAGGTTGTGGGTGGCACTGCCGTTGACCGCCACTTCTGATCGCATCCGGTGTTCCGCCGCTCCGTTGACTTGCCCTCGCGCGGTCTTTAGCGTGCGGCAACATGGCGACGGGCACCGTTTCCAAATGGGCGCGGCTACGGTCGGCGGCCCTGAATTTCCTGCACGAGAAGGGCATCGAGACCGACGAAACCTTCGCGCGCTCGCGGGCGTTGCAGTTCGCGCATTTCTGCCTTCTGGTGGCCCGGAGTTTCTCCCGCAACCGCTGCCCGGTGCGCGCCTCGGCACTGGCCTACACCACCTTGCTGGCGCTGGTTCCCCTGCTCGCCGTGGGCGTGAGCGTGACCACCAGCCTGCTCAAGAAACAGGGAGAGGAACCCGTTGCCCGGCTCATTGACCGCATGGTGAACTACGTCGCCCCCGCCCTCGATTTGCAGGCGAAGACGAGCGACGGCGCGGCCAGCGCGTCGCGCGAGCAGGTGGTGAGGCAGATCACCGGGTTCATCGCGAACATCAACAGCGGCACGCTCGGCGTGACCAGTGTGCTCGCGCTGCTCTTTGTGGGCGTGTCGTTGCTGCGCACCATAGAAGCCACGCTCAACGACATCTGGGGTGTCACGCGCGGACGGCCCTGGCTGAACAGCGTCGTCTATTATTGCGCCACGATCATCCTTGGGCCGTTCTTCCTCGTCGCGGCCCTCCTGCTGACCACCGGGCCGCATTTCACGCGCACACAGGCGATGCTCAACAGCGTGCCGGGCCTGGGCAACGTGTTCTTCCACGCGCTGCCGTTCGTGATCCTGAGCCTTGGCTTTGCCGCGTTTTACGCCTTCATGCCCAACACGTGCGTTCGCTGGAAAGCGGCGCTCATCGGCGGAACCGTGGGTGGCTGTCTCTGGCAGTTGAACAACCTGTGCAGCGTCCTCTATGTGTCAAAGGTCGCGAGCTACACGAGTGTCTATGGAAGCCTCGGAGTGCTGGCGCTGTTCCTCGCCGGGCTTTATTTCTCGTGGCTCATCATGCTCTTCGGCGCACAGGTCGCCTACGCGGTGCAACATCGCGCCACATACTTGCAGGAGAAGCTGGCCGACTCGGTCAACCAGCGCGGACGCGAGTTCGTGGCGTTGCGCGTCATGACGGGCATCGCCGTGCGGTTCGCGCGCGGCGAACCCGCGTGGACGGTGACCGAACTCACGGCC
>CAYQWK010000247.1:8643-8906 GCA_964420805.1 uncultured Bifidobacteriaceae bacterium
GTCTCGGCGTGCCGCCCAAACTGGTGCGGCAGATTCTCGGCGCGCTGCAACAGGCCGGGCTGGTGGTGGAGATCAACGACACCGAGCCGCGTTACTCTCCGGCACGTCCGCTCGAGAAGATAACCATCGAGAACCTGCTCTCCGCGCTGCGTGCGGGCCAGGGCACGGAACCGCCCACCAACGAGGACGCACTGCGTTCGCTAGTGCGGGCGGAGTTTGAACGCATCGTCGCAGCCGAGCGCGCGGCCGGCGGGGCGGTGACG
>CAYQWK010000248.1:0-8906 GCA_964420805.1 uncultured Bifidobacteriaceae bacterium
GATACGCATCTGGACGGAAACGGTTGAGACCGTCGTCCTGGAAATCATCAACGGGCAACGGCGCGGCAAGCGCGCCGCAATGGCGCGTGTCTGCCTGCTCGCGCTCTCCAAGGTTTACGCCGCTGGCGTGAAATTGCGCCGCTGGCTCTACGACTTCCGCATTTTCCGCGACTCCACCCTTGGCGTGCAGGTCATCGCCATTGGCAACCTGACCGTGGGCGGCACTGGCAAGACTCCGGTAGTCGAAAAATTCGCCCGTGAACTCAAGGATCAGGGCCGCGTGGTGGCGATTCTCTCCCGCGGCTACCGATCGAAGCCACCGCCGTTGAGCAAACGGTTTATCGACAAACTGCTCCTGCGCGACGACCGCACACCGCCACGCGTGGTGTCGGACGGAAAGTCCCTGCTGCTCGATTCCGAAACTGCCGGCGACGAGCCGTACATGCTGGCCTCAAACCTCAAGGACGTGGTCGTGCTGGTGGACAAGGACCGGGTGAAAAGCGGCCGCTACGCCATCGAAAAATTTGGCTGCGACACGCTGCTGCTGGACGACGGGTTTCAATACTGGAAGCTCGCCGGGCGGCGGCGTGACATTGTGTTGATCGACTGCCAGGCGCCATTCGGCAACGGCCACTTACTGCCGCGCGGCGTGTTGCGCGAACCGGTGTCGCACGTGGCGCGCGCCAGCACGATCTTCATCACGAAGAGCGACGGCGACACGGCGGGAATTCGCGCGCGGGTGGCGAAGCACAATCCCGATGCCGGCGTGATCGAGTGCATCCACAGTCCGCTCTATTTCGAGGACGTGTTCACCGGCGAGCGCGTCGCGCTGGATTTCCTCAAGGGCCGGCACATCGCATCCTTGAGCGGCATCGCCCAACCGGAGAGCTTCGAGCAAAGCCTGGTCAAGCTCGGGGCCGATCTGGTCTATGCCAAACGCTTCGCCGACCATCACCGTTTCACGCAGCAGGAGATGCTCAATGTGATCAATCGTGGCAAAAAGCGACAGGCAGAGATGATCCTGACGACGCAGAAGGACGCCGTACGCTTCCCGAAGATTGACCGCCGCGACCTGCCCATCTACTTCATGCGCGTGGAGATCAAGATCATCAGCGGGGCCAAGGATTTTCACGACTGTGTGCGGCAGATCTGTTTCCGATGATGGATGCCATTGGATATTACGCCGCCGTGTTGCTGGCGCGGATCATCCACGCGCTGCCGTTGCGATGGGTCGCGGCCATCGGCCGCTTCGGAGGCGGCGTCACCTACTGGATCGACGCGCCTCATCGCCGGGTGACGTCCGACAATTTCCGCCGCTGCTTTCCCGAAAAGTCGCGCGCCGAAATCCGGTCGCTGGCCCGCGAGCATTTCCGGCGTCTCGGCGAGAACTACGCCTCCGCCGTGAAGACCGCGGCGATGACGGACGACGAATTGCGCCCGCATCTTGATGTGGCGGGTGCGGAAAAGCTGGCCGCGCACGGAACACGCGGAGCAGTGGTGGCCATCGGGCACTTCGGGAACTTCGAACTGTACGCGCGCACGGGGCGGAACGTGCCCGGCATCCGCATGGCGACGACTTATCGCGCGCTCAAGCAACCGCGCCTCGAATCGCTCGTGCGCCGGATGCGCGACCGATCGGGCAGTCTCTTCTTTGAACGGCGGCGCGACGGCGAGGCGATGAAGGCCGCATTGCGCGAAGGCGGCGTCGTGCTGGGCCTGCTGTGCGATTTGCACGGCGGACGCAAGGGCATGCCCATCGAGTTCCTCGGCCACCAATGCTCGATGATGCGCGCACCGGCGTTGTTTGCCATGCGTTATGGGCTGCCGTTGCACACGGCGATCTGCTACCGCGACGCGCCCGCCCACTGGCGCATCGAGGTTGGCGACCAGATTCCAACCAGGCAGGAGGGCAAACTCCGGCCGGTTGCCGAGGTCATGTCAGAAGTGAACCGCGCATTCGAGGCCGCGGTACTGCGTGATCCGCCAAACTGGTTCTGGGTCCACGACCGCTGGCGCTTTCAGAAGCGGTTGCGAAAAGGGCGTGGATCCGCGGCACGCGCGGCGACAGGGACATGAACGACGGCGCGCGCAAGATCCTCGTCCGCGGCGTGAACTGGCTCGGCGATGCCGTGATGACCACACCCGCATTGCAACGGTTGCGCGAGCGCCACCGCGAAGCCGAGATCGCGCTGCTCACCCCGGAGAAACTCGCCGCGCTCTATTTGCATCATCCCGACGTTGACCGCGTGCTGGCGTTCTCGCCGGGGGAAAGCCTCGTAAGCATGACGCGCTGGTTGCGCGACGAGCGGTTCGATCTTGCCGTGGTACTCCCAAACTCGCCGCGCGCGGCACTGGAGGTGTTTCTTGCGGGGGTGCCGCGGCGCGTGGGCTACGCCCGGCCACTGCGAAGCTGGATGCTGACCGAGACTGTGCGGGACCGACCTGGCGTCGTAAGGATGCGCAAACGTTCCGAAGCGGAAGCACGCCGCCTCGACGCGGCTGGAGGAAGACGCGCGACATTTCCGGTCGCGGCGCATCATGTGCATCATTACCTGCACCTCGTTGCGGCACTGGGTTGCAATCCCGCGCCGGTGGCACCGCGATTGGAGGTCAGCACCAGTGAAGTGGAGGCCTTTCGCGCGCGGTTGGGCTGGGCTGGAGGGGGACCTCCTGTGTTCGCGCTGAACGCGGGCGCGGAGTACGGGCCGGCGAAACGCTGGCCGGAGGAACGATTTGTCGAGGCGGCGGTTGAGTTGCACCGCGTGACGGATTGCCGCTGGCTGGTATTGGGCGGCCGGGGAGATCGCGAACTGGCGGAGAGAATCACCCGAAGAATCGGCGCCGCCTCGGGCGCGGATACGGTGAAGAACGTCGCGGGAACCACAACACTGCGCGAGTTGTGCGCCGCGATGAAATTGAGCGCCGTCTTGCTGACGAACGACACCGGGCCGATGCATGTCGCGGCGGCGGTGGGCACCAAGGTGGTGGTCCCGTTTGGCAGCACCTCGCCCGAGTTGACGGGCCCGGGGATTCCCGGCGGTGCAGGGCACGAACTGCTTTCCGGCGAGGCCCCGTGCGCGCCGTGCTTCCTGCGCGAATGCCCACTGACATTCAGGTGCATGAACGCGGTAACCGTTTCAGACGTGGTTTCAGCAGTCATGCGGGCGGCACGGCACGGCGGATCCTGAATTATTCCTGTAACCGCTCCGTCGAACCGGGCGTCACCGAAATACACAATGAAAACAGGCCTGACAGCGTTTCTGGTTCTCGCGCTCTGCGCGGGAGCGGTTGACGCCGCCGGGGCGAAGAAGGAACGCAAGCAAGCCAGAGATCCGCTGCTGGCGCGGTATGACGTGAACCACAACGGCGTGCTGAACGACGACGAGCGCGCGGCGGTGGAGAAGGATTTCATCGACCGCTTTGACAAGAACGCTAACAAGCGTCTCGACAGTGATGAACTCGACGCCGTGCGACAGGAACTGGCGCAACAGGCAGCGGCCAAGGGCCGTAAGAAGAGTAAATAGAGAATTTCAGCGCCTGAACCGGCGGTTGACTGGAAGTCCAGGCACGATCGCAGAAATAAACAAATCGATCACAGGCGAAGCGCTGATCCAGTAGCGGGCCAACTGAAAACGGTCCAACAAAAGCAAAACTATGAAGAAACTGACGCTCCTCTCCGTGGTGCTCGCGATTGCGACTCTCACTGTTGTGGCTGCCGACGATGCGAAGCCGAAGAAGGGTGGCAAAGCCCCCGCGATTCCGGCCGACATCCTGAAGAAGTACGACAAGAACGGCGACGGCAAGGTCAACAAGGACGACAATCTCTCGAAGGAAGAGATGAAGGCCTTCCGCGATGAAGTGAAGAAGGCGAAGGAATCGAAGTAATTCCGTTTGTTTCCACGAAAGCCGGCCGCGTAAGCGGCCGGCTTTTCTTGTTCATGGCCACGTTCCAGCCGTGAAACCGGAAGGGCGGAGATTTTGCATCCGTGTTTCGCCGCCTTCCCTGGCTCGCTCACGAAGATCGGCGGGCAACCTGGCGATTCCCAGCCACCCAAAGCGGCCCTTCTTCTGCATCGACATTCTCGGCCACGCCCGGCACAACACGCCGCGACAGTTTCGCGATGCACACATTCTTCATCGTCATCCTCGCGCTTACCTCGGTGGTGGCGCTCACGTTCATCATCGAGCGCGCGCTGGCCTTGCGCTGGAGCAAGGTCATTCCTGGCCCGGTGCGTTACGCGGTCGAGTCCTACCAGTCACCGGCGGACCTGCCGCGGCTCCAGGCAGCCTGCGAACAGAACCCGTCGGCCTGCGGGCGCCTGCTGCTCTTCGCCAGTCAACATACCGAATGGCCGCGTCCGGAAAACGCGGAGCTTCTCGAAACCCGCGCGCGCCATGAAGTCTCGCAACTCGAACGCGGCCTGGTGATCCTTGAAATCGTCGTCGGCATCGCACCGTTGATGGGCCTGGTGGGAACGATCTACGGACTGATCCAGCTTTTCGGCGCCATGCACACGCCTGCGTCGGTGGACAGCGGCAAATTCGCCCAGGGTATCAGCATCGCGCTCAACGCGACGTTGCTCGGCCTGCTGATCGCCATTCCAGCGCTGGTGGCGTGGAGCTTTTACAGCAAACGCGTCGAGAACCTGACCGTGGAGATGGAAACGCTCTGCGACGAATTCCTGCGCAAGCATTATCACAGCAAGCCTGCAACCAAATCCGCCTGAGCCATGCAGTTCAGCCCGCACAAACGCCGCCGCGCCCCGAGCGTCATCATTGTGTCGCTGATTGATGTCCTGCTGGTCGTGCTCATCTTCCTGATGATCAGCACCACGTTCAAAGACATCCCGGCCTTCAAGCTGAACCTGCCCGAGACGAAGCAAGCGCCGCCCGCGCCGGGGGCCAACGAGAACCCGCCGCTGGTCATCACCATCACCACGAACGCGCCACGGCTCTACCTCGGCAAAACTGCGGTCACGCTCGACCGGTTGCAGAAGGAACTCATCGACCGGTCAAAAGAGAACCCGCGCCTTATCATCGCCATCCGCGCCGATGAGCAGGCGGCTTATGGCGACGTGGTGAAAGTCCAGGAAGCCGCCCGTGCCGCACAGGTGAAGGAAATTCGCGCCTTCCTCAAATCCGGCGTCCGCCCCGAATGACGAAAGCCGGGTCACGAATCACGTTTCCGGCCCCCTGCCCCGCCCGATAAACTCCGCCCATGAAATTCCTCAACGCATTCCTCGCGCTCGTCTGTTTGGTCGCGACCGCCGTGGCCGTCTGGCAATGGCAGGCCATCCAGCGCCTGCGGGCCGAGCAAAGCGCGGCCGCCACGCGCCAGGAGACAATTCACGCCCAGGAATCCGCCGCCAACGCAGCCATCGCGCAGAAACGCGATGCCGAGTTGCGCCAACTTCGCGCCGACGCCCAGGACGCCGCGCGGCTCAAGGCCGAGATCGCGCAATTGCGCGGCGCGGCCAGGGACGCGGATGCCGCGAAAGCGCAGGCGAATTCCGCGCGCCCCGCAAACCCGCCGTTGCGCCGGGCCGTCACGCCCCCCACCGATGCGGCTGCCATCGCGCCGGTGTCCGCCGGGAAATTCACGCGCGACGCCTGGACATTCGCCGGATATTCCACGCCGGAGAACGCGCTCGTGTCGGCGATCTGGGCGATGAAAGAAGGCAATCCCAAGACTTACTTCGAGAGCCTCACGCCTGACGAGCAGTTGCGCATGACCCAGGTCTGGGCGGACAAGACGCCTGAGCAGATTGCCACGAAGCATCAGGGAGACGTCGCAAAGATCACCGACATCCGAGTGTTGGATCGCAAGGAAACCGCGCCGGATCAAATGACCATGAGCGTGCAAATTGGCGGGGTGGACCGCGTCGAGAAGGTCGCGATGAAGCGGGTGGGCAACGATTGGAAGTTCGGCGGGTTCATTCGCGAGCCGAAGCCGTAAACAGTCGAAATGCCGGCGGCAGTGCACCCAGAGTTACCACGCCCGGCCTTTCAGCATTGCGCCCATCCGTCGCTGAGCTTGTAATGATCCGGATGATTCGTTGGTTGCAAAACATGCTCGCCCGGCTGGTTTCCGGGACCGGTCCCCGTGCCAAGGGGACGGATCGCTCCGCGTTGACACAGATGTACCTGCGCGGCGCCAACAAACCAGGCGGCTCCGCCCGTGGACGCGGCACCCAGCAACGCGAAGACGGCAGGTTCGCGCAACGACGAAGCCGCGGATGACCGCCGTGGCCCAACCACGCATCCAGAAAATCCGCCATACCAACCCCGCGCCGAGCGCGAATCAGCCACGTCGCGTTGATTAGAATCAAGGCGCGCAAAAGGCGGCGGCATCAGGTTTTCCCAATGCGTTTCCTGTTTCTGTCATTGCTGTTGCTGTCCCTGCCGTGCGCGCGGTCTGTCGAACCCTTCCGCGAAGGTCCACCGCAGCCTGTGCGCGCGGAGTTGAAAGCGGACCGGGTGCTCATCTTCGTCGCGGACCGCCCATTCACCGAGTATCTCTGCGAAACGAACGGCAAGTACCCGTATTTCTTTCCAGTGCTCGGGCCGCGCACCAGCCGCAGCGTGACCACCCGTCGCGAGACCAACTTTCCGCACCATAGCTCGATCTTCTTCGGCTGCGACCGGGTCAATGGAGGCAATTACTGGCAGGAGGCAAACACCCGCGGCCGGATCGTTTCCAAGAACATCCAACTGCTCCGGGCGACCGGCGACGAGATTGTGTTCGAGCAGGAATGCTCGTGGGAGCGACCGGGCGCGCCGTCCCCCTTCGCGGACCGCCGGCGCATTGCGGTTCGCGCGCCGTCACAGGATTTGCGGGTGATTGATTTCGAAGTGAGCCTCACGGCGCGGAACAAGGTGCGGATCGACAAGACGAACCATTCGCTGTTCTCCGCGCGGATGGCGCCGGATTTATCGGTGCTCGGCGGCGGTGCGCTGGTGAACGCCGGCGGGGATCGCTCTGAACGCGGCACCTTCGGGAAGACGGCGGCATGGATGGACGCGCGCGGGAAACGCGGCGAGGAAACCGAAGGGTTGGTCATTCTTTCGCACCCCGCCAACCGGTGGAACCCGCCGCCGTGGTTCACGCGCGATTACGGGTTCCTTTCGCCCACGCCACTGAACTGGATCGAAGGCGGCTTCATGGAAATGGCGGCAGGCGAGGTGTTGCGGCTGCGTTACCGGGTGATTGTCCACGGCGGCGATCCTTCAACGAACCGCTGGGCCGCCGAGCTGTCGGCATTCGCCAGATAGCCCCATTTCTTTCTCAAGTCCCGGACGGCAATTTCCGATGCCCCGACAGAAAGACGGGGTTTGAGAAATGACTCTTTCGGAAAATCCACCGGAACCAGCGCGTCTGGCCGCGCCATGTCGATCCCTCGCACGGGCGGGACGCAGAGCGCCGTCGCGGCGCCGTGTATCCCGACCTTGGTGGTGGAACTCGGCGCGCTGCGACGCGTGGCGCTACACGGATCGCCCGCTGATCGCGGGCTCGTTTTGTCGCAGCGCGACAAAACCCACCAACAACTTCGGGATGCGCGGGTCGCGGCATGATTCGCGGCTTGCGGCGTTGCTCCTTCCCGCCTTCACGTCATGATGGAGCGCCCGGTCAAAGTGCTGCTGGTCGAGGACGACGAGAACGACTTTGTCGCGTTGCGCGAACTGTTCGACGCGGTTCCCGATACTTATTACATCGTCGAGTGGGCCGGAACAGCGCAGCAGGCGGCGGAACGCCTGGCGGCGCGCGATCACGACGTGTGCCTGATCGACTGGCGGCTCGGCGGTTGCGCCGGGTTGAAACTGCTCCACGAGGCGCAGCTTCTGGGCGTGACCGCTCCCGTCATCATGCTTGCGCACCGCGGCGAGCCGGGCGTGGACATCGCAGCCCTTCGCGCGGGCGCGGCCGACTTCCTGTTCAAGGGCGAAATGTCCGCCACCTCGCTCGAACAGGCAGTTCGCCACGCGATCGAGGCGCGAAAGGCCGCGCGAGAGATCGAAAAGCTGGCCGCGTTCCCGCGCTGCAACCCGAATCCCGTCGTCGAGTTCACCCGCGACGGCGCGGTGAGTTACGCCAACGAGGCGGCGTTGAGCCTGGCGCGCTCGCTGGGCCAATCCTCCGTGACGGCGATTCTCCCCAACGACGCGTGCGCCACCGTCGCGGATTGCCTGCGCCAAAGGGCGACCTGCCAGGTTCAGGCACGGATCGGCGAGCGCACCTTCGCGTGGTCGTTCGTGCCCGTGCCACAAAATGACGGCGTGCATGGTTACGCGGCCGAGATCACGGAGCGACTCTGCCTTGAAGCGCAGTTGCGGCATTCCGTGAAGATGGAGGCGGTCGGCCAACTCGCCGCGGGAATTGCCCATGACTTCAACAACATTCTCACCGTCATCCAGGGACACGCGACCCTGCTGCTCTCCAGACATACCGGTGACACCGCGGTCACGCTCCCGCTCCGCCAGGTGAACGAGGCGGCGGACCGCGCGTGCGGACTCATCCGGCAATTGCTGCTCTTCAGCCGCAAGCTCGTCATGCAGCCGCGCCCGCTCGACATGGCGGACACCGTCCGCGGCGTGTCGCGGATGCTCGAACGCGTGATGGGCGAGGACATCGCCGTCGAGGTTCTTTACCCGCGCGAACTCCCGTGGGTGCATGGCGATCCGGGCATGATCGAACAGGTGTTGATGAATCTGGCGGTGAACTCGCGCGATGCCATGCCGCGCGGCGGGAAACTCGTTCTTTCCGCCACCGCGCAGCAATTCGAGTCCGACCGACCTAAGGATCATCCCGAGGCGCTGGGTGCTCCGCGCGGGTCCACCGTGGCGCTCACGGGTCGCGCCCCGCGCGAGCTGGGCACGATCGAGGGGGTCGGCCTCTACCTCGCACGCCA
>CAYQWK010000249.1:0-8901 GCA_964420805.1 uncultured Bifidobacteriaceae bacterium
CCGCAGGGGAACGGACTTCCACCGTTCTGTCTTCGCGCCATTTCAGGCGCACTGGGACTCGTCGCGCTGCGACGAGTAGCGCCGCGTCCAGCGGCGCAACGAACGGCTCCACCCCCGCCTTTCCGTCCGCTCTGCGCGGACGGGGTTGTCGCAGCGCGACAACCACTACCTCCAAGAATGTGAGATGCGCCCCGCTTCGCCGACCAAGATCCTTCGAGCTTTTCCTCCCCTCCCGATTCGTCAATGATCCGACCGCTCATGGCAACAACGTCGCCCGTCCCATCTCCCGCGCGACCGGAGGAACCGGCCTTCGCCCCGCTTCGCTTTCGGGCCATCGCGGGGTGGGTGGTCGCAGGCGCAGCGGCGTTTCATGTCGCTTACGAAATCCCGGCGGCGGCGGGCTTGATGGTGGTCTTCCTTTTCGGACTGCTGCGCCTGGCCGAGGTGCGGACGAGCCGGCAAGCCATGAACATCGGTTGGGTGCTCGGCCTGCTGATCTACGGCCCGCAACTGGCCTTCTTCTGGACCATCTTCGGTCCGGGCGCGGCGACCTTGTGGCTGGTGCTGGCGTTCTGGCTGGGCCTGTTCCTCGTCACGCTGCGCGAGTGCCACCGGCGCTTCGGACGCGTCTGGGCTATCTGGCTCGCTCCGGTGCTCTGGCTGGGAACGGAGTTCTTTCGCTGCGAGTTGTATTACCTGCGCTTCACCTGGGTGACGCCGGGATTCGCATTCTCCGGCCAGCCCAACTGGCTTTCGTCGCTCGGAGTTTATGGTGTTGGATTCATGCTTATGTGCGTGGCTGCAATTTTGCACGCGGCGGCCGGAAGGAAATTCGCCGTGTGGCTGGCCGCCACCGTGGCGGGATTCTCCATGCTGGTGAACCTCCCTCGCGTTGTCGCGCCACCGGGCAATGAAGTGGTCCGCACCGTGCCGGTCGCCGGCGTGCAAATGGAATTCCCCGGCGAACCGCAGGTGCTGGTTGCGCTCGAATCCCTGCGCAAGCGCCAGACCAACGCCGAACTCTTTGTGTTGAGCGAATACACCTTCGACGGACCCGTACCCGACAAAGTGCGCGCCTGGTGCCGCAAGCACGGGAAATTCCTCGTGGCCGGCGGCAAGGATCTTCTCGATGGCGGCAAGTTCCGGAACACCGCGTTCGTCATCGGCACAAACGGCGAGATCGTCTTTCAGCAGGTGAAAGCGGTTCCCATCCAATTCTTCAAGGATGGCTTGCCCGCACTCGACCAGAAGTTATGGGACTCGCCGTGGGGCAAGGTCGGCATCGGTACCTGCTACGACTTCAGCTACACCCGCGTGACGGACCGACTGGTGGAACTGGGCGCGCAGGCGTTGCTCAATCCAACGATGGATGTCGAGGACTGGGGCAGGCGGCAGCATGAACTTCATTCGCGCGTCGTGCCCACGCGCTCTGCGGAATACGGACTTCCCATCTTCCGCGTGGCCAGTTCTGGAATTTCCCAACTCACAGACGCCCGCGGAACGGTGCTGACCACCGCACCCTTCGGTCAGGAAGAGGCGCAGATCAGCGGTTCGCTCGCCATCGTCGAACGCGGCCGGAAGCCAATGGACCGCTGGCTGGCGCGTTTCGCAGTGGCTGTGACATTTCTGGTAATGGCAACGCTCGGAGTCGGAGCCATCATCCGCTGGTTCAACCGAAAACAGCGCAAGCACGCCGGGGTTCACGCAGGTCAATGACGGGAATTCGGAAGAGTTTTTGGCGAAGGCTGGTGGAGCCGAGGGGATTCGAACCCCTGACCCCCACAATGCCATTGTGGTGCTCTACCAACTGAGCTACGACCCCAAGCCTCGCGAAAGAGGGCGCGAAAGTAGGAGTCACCTGTTTCTTTGTCAAAAAGTTATTTCCCCTTCATCATCGCCCCCATGAAACACACTCCCGTCCGCACTGTCGTCGCCGTGCTGCTCGTCACCGGTTGGGCCGCCCTCGCGCAGGAAAGCCTGCCCCTCTGGCCCGAGGGCGCTCCCGGCGCCTTGGGAAAGGGCAGCAATGACATGCCCACCATCACCGTCTTCCCCGCCGATCCGGCCAAGGCCTCCGGGGCGGCGATGGTCATCTTCCCCGGCGGCGGCTACGGGCATCTGGCCGGCCATGAGGGCAAGGGCTACGCGGAGTTCTTCGCAAGCCACGGCATCGCGTCGTTCGTGGTGAAATACCGGCTCGGTTCGCATGGTTACCGGCACCCGGCCATGTGGAACGACGCCTCGCGCGCCGTGCGGCTCGTCCGCTCGCGGGCGGCGGATTGGAAGCTCGATCCACGCCGCGTTGGAGTGATCGGTTCCAGCGCGGGCGGGCACCTTGCCTCGACCATTGCGACTCATTTTGACGCAGGCAAGCCGGACGCCCCGGACCCCGTCGAACGCCAGTCCAGCCGGCCTGATCTCGCGATCCTTTGCTATCCCGTCATTACCATGGGCGCGAACACCCACGGTGGTTCGCGCAACAACCTGCTCGGCAAGGAACCGGACCCTGAGCTGGTGAAAAACCTCTCCAACGAAACTCAGATCACCAAGGACACCCCGCCCTGCTTCCTCTGGCACACCTGGGAGGACAAGACGGTGAAAGTCGAAAACTCCCTTGAGTTCGCGACCGCGCTTCAGAAAGCCGGTGTCCCCTACGACCTGCACATTTACCAGAAAGGCGGCCACGGCATGGGCCTCGGCAAAGGCGCGGTGCATCCATGGTCCGCAGACTGCATTTACTGGCTCAAGGCGCAGGGATTCGTGAAATGACGCGGCGACGAACAAGGACGTGCGTGGATGCGGTCAACTCATTCGCCATTCGCCATTCGCCATTCGCCATTCGTGATTCGTGATTAACCACCAGTGATTCGTGATGAAGTTCATCGGCCATCTTGTGCGGTGGATTGTGCGGCGGCTGATCCGCCTCTATTACCCGGCCATTGATGTCACCGGGCGCGAACGCATCCCGCGCACGGGACCGGTGCTTCTCGCGGCCAATCACGCCAACTCGCTTCTCGATCCGGTGATGGTCGGCATCGCGGCCGCCCGCCCGGTGCGCTACTTCGCCAAGGCCCCGCTGTTCGACACTCCAGTGCTCGGCCCCTTGATGCGCGCGCTGGGCATGCTTCCCGCCTTTCGCGGCCAGGACGACAAGGCGCAGGTGCGGCGCAACCTCGAATCCCTCCAAATCGGCGCGGATGCGCTGGCGCGCGGTGATGCGGTGGGAATCTTTCCCGAGGGCAAAAGCCACGACGAACCCCAGGTGGAACAAATCCGCTCGGGCGCGGCGCGCATGGCCGTGCAGGCGGTGGCGGCGGGCGCGCGCGACTTGAAGCTCGTGCCGGTTGGAATCAACTACCAGCGCAAGGAGCAGTTTCGCAGCGCGGTCTGGGTGCGCGTCGGCGAACCCGTGGACGTGGCCGCACTACTGGCCGGGTGCGGTGGTGACGAACGAAAGGCCGTCCGCGCCGTGACCGCAGCCATCGAACAAAACCTGCGCGAGGTGGTCCTGCACTTGAACGACACCATGTTCGCGCCGTTCCTCAACGAACTGGAACTCCTTCTCCCACCACGGCGCTTGCGCGGGCACAAGTCCCTTTCCGCCCTGCGCCAACGCAAGCGCATCGCCGACGCGATGAACTATTTTCTCGCGCAGGACCGGCCGCGCGCGGAGGCGATGGCCGGCGCGATCCGCGAATTCCGCACGCGGCTGACTGCGACCGGTCTTGCGCTGCGTTCACCCGTAATGCGCCTGCGCACCTGGCGGCTGCTGGCCGTGCTGGGCCTGGAAGGCGCGTGGTTGCTCTTCTGGCTGCCCGCGTCGGCAATCGGGGCGTTGTTTCACCTGCTTCCCTTCTCCGTGGTGCGGCTGGGCGCGCGCCGTCTCGAATACGGCCCCACCACCACCGCGCTCTACCGCTTTGGACTGGGACTGCCGCTCTACGCGGCCTGGTACGTCGCGACGTGGGTTGCGCTGCGGAGCTACTTTTTGCCGTGGGTCGCCTGGACGGCGATGGCGCTCCTGCCGCTGGCCGGACTGCTGGCGCTGGCCTGGGCGCACCGTTTTCGCGATGCCTGGCGGGCGTGGCTGCAACAGGGCCGCGCCCTCCTGCGCCCGGGCCAGTTGCGCGATTTGCGCGCGGAGCAGCAACGGCTTGTCGTCCAGCTTGGTGACTTCGCGAAGCGCTACGCCGGGGCCGTGCCGTTCACCGAACCCGAGATCACGCCGCTGTCCTGGCGCGACCGCGGGCGGATCGCCTTGCGCTGGGCGTTGATCGTCGCGGCGGCGGCGTTGGTGTTCGTGGTGCAAAACTCGTGGTTCAAACACCAGCCCGAGCAAAACCGCGTCGCAGGCTTGAACCTCGCCGGAATGACCGCATCCACCATCGAGGCATCGCTGGCCGCGGACGAAACAACCTTGATGGACATCCTGCCAAGCCTCGCCGACCTCGAAAGCCGCGCCATCGCGATCAAGGCCGAGTTCGACGGCGGGAAGCGCAATTGGTTCAGCCAATCCGATAACGACGCAGTCCGGCAGTTGTTGCTCGGCTACGTGAATTACCGCGCCGCCCTGCTGCGCATCATCTGGAAATACCAGCATTACGAAGAGGCCGGCGGGGAGTCGACCCGCCTGCGAGCGTTTCTCGCCAGCTACACGGCAGCCACGGCGCTCTACGGTGCTTCACTCAAGTTTGTCCGGCTGTTCGAGGATGCTCCCGACGCGCGCCGCAAGCTCAACGAGGCCGAGCCGCTCTGGGAAATTCCGCCGGACATTTACAACACCGTCCGCCGCAATCTCGCCGATCCCGAGAACCTGCAAATGCTCCTGCGCGCGAATCACCACTATAGAAACTGGCGCGGTGATTTTGCCCGGCACGGCCTCGCGACCAACAGTCCGTTCGACGCCTTTCATGCCTCGATTGCCGACTCGGAACCGGGCATCGCCGCCATGTCCGCCGCGGCGGTGAAGGCCGGCGTGGCCTCGCCATTGCGCGACGCGCGCAACACCGGCAAGGAGGCGTACTATCGCGCCCAGAGTTTCATTGCCACGTGGATCGGTGATACCAAAGTGCGCGAACCACGCGACGGCAAACCGCTCATCCAGCCGCAACAGGTGACGTCGCTCCGCCGACAGCTCAAGCCCGGTGATGTGCTGCTCGAACGCCGCAACTGGTACCTCTCCAACGCCTTTCTGCCCGGCTACTGGCCACACTCGGCGCTCTACGTCGGCACGGCCGAGGACTTGCGCCGCATGGGCCTGGACCGCGACGAGCGCGTGGCCCGGCGTTGGGCGGACTTCCAGCGCCGCGATGAACACGGCCGCGAGCGCGTCATCCTCGAGGCCATCAGCGAAGGAGTGGTTTTCACCACGCTCGAACATTCGGTGGGCGAGGCGGACTCGGCCGCGTTTCTGCGCCCGCGCCTTCCGGAGGCGAAGATCAAGGAGGCAATCGCTCGCGCCTTCAGCCACGCCGGCAAGCCGTATGATTTCGAGTTCGACTTCTTCAGCACAGACAAACTCGTTTGCAGCGAACTGGTCTTCCGTGCCTATGACGGTGAACTCACCTTCCCGCTCGTGGACGTGCTGGGGCGCAAAACGCTGCCGCCGATTGAACTGGTGCGCCAATGCCGCCGCGAACGCGGCACCGCTGGCGCGCAATTCGACTTTGTGGCCTTCCTGGACGGCAGTGAAGCGCTCGGCACCGCGCAGTTCGCCAACGAGGACGTGTTCTACTCCACCGCCGACCGCCCGGCGCTGACCTGGCAGCAGAAGTGACGAGGGAAGTCGCGGGGCGTGCCCGTAGCCGCGCCTGTGAAGGCGCGGGCATACAGACTCAGTTGGCAAAGGGCCACCGCATCACATTGATGACAAACGAAGCTGGTGAGGTAAGCAGGCCACGGCCGCACCTTCCCAGCTGCGGCTACGGTTCGCGGGGCACAGAACGCGCTCAGAGCTTCGTCGTGAACAACTCCGGATGCAGCGTGCCTTCGGCCACCCTGGTCACCGGGCCGGTCATGCGGATCGAGAAATCGTCGGCGATTTCAATGCGCAACAAACCGCCGGGCATGTGGACGGTCACGTTGCCATCCACCAGTCCGAGTCGGCGCGCGACCGCGGCGGATGCGCTGCTGCTGCTGCCGGATGCAAGCGTGTAGCCCGCGCCGCGTTCCCAGATTTCGATGCGGATGTTCTTCCGATCGATTATCTGGAGGAACTGCACGTTGGTGCGTTTCGGGAAAGCAGCATGGTTCTCGATGTGCGTGCCGTATCGCCGCGCGAGTTCCTCGCTAATCTCCGGCAGGGGAATGACACAGTGGGGATTGCCGATGGTGGCGGCGCAGATATTGAAGGTCCGGTCGCACACCACGAGATCCTCACGCAGAACCTCGCGGCGGGGTCCGGTCATGGGAATCTCATCACTCCAGAAACTCACGCGCCCCATGTCCACCCGCAGCATTCGGCCGGACTCGAAGACGGTAGCGCGCACCACGCCGCCCAAGGTCTCGACGAGGAACTCCTCGTTCTCGCGCACCAGCTTCTGGTCGAAAAGGTAACGGCAGAAGATGCGCAGACCATTCCCGCTCTTCTCCGCCTCGCTGCCATCCGGATTGAAAATCTGAAGGCGGAATGGCGCGCGCGTGGAGGCCAGCGGGCCGTAAAGAATCCCATCCGATCCCGCGCCGAAATTACGATGGCAGATGAGCTGAATGTTCCGCGTGTCGAGCGCCGGGGCGAAGGATTTGGGATCGAGGACCAGGTAGTCGTTGCCGAGAGCGTGGTATTTGAAAAAGTTCATGTCGCGTTTCCGAAGGCGCAGACGCTACGGACGGCGTTCTTGGAGGCAAGAGGAAAGCTCCAAGGCATCGCGACTCGCGAACGATTCGATCCCGCGAATGTCGTTTCGCAGTTTGAACCCCAGAACGGTGGAATCTCGGATCCCCGCCCGCCCCTCACTTCCGCCGCGAACGGGGATTCGACTTCCCTCGCGGGCCGCGGCGGCTGTACCGCTCGTACCGTCCCGGTTCCGGTCGCCTGGCCCCGCGCTCCTTGAACTTGCGCACCGGCTCGATGGTCTTCGGGCGCGGTTTGGGCGCGAGGATGACCGGACAGCCTTCGTAGCCGAACGCCTTCCGCATTTCTCCAGCGAGATATTTTTTGTAGGCGTCGGAGAACAGCTCGTCCCGGTTGACGAAGAGCAGAAAGGTGGGCGGAGCCTGGCGGACCTGCGTGGCGTAGTAGAATTTCAGCCGGTGCCCTACGGCGCTGACCGGCTGCCGGCGCTCGACGGCATCGTGAAGCGTGCGGTTCAAGATCGCGGTGGGCACCTTCTTGGTGAGTTCGGCAGCCACGTAGCGCACGGCTTCGAGAAGGCGGTCGAGGTGGAAGCCCGATTTCGCCGAGGTGAAGATCACCGGCGCGTAATCGAGGAAGAAGAGAAGCTCCTGCACCCATTCGCCAAATTCAGCGAGGGTGGTCATCTGCTGGTCGCGGTTGGCATCCTTGCGCTTGCGCCGCTCGATCTCCTCCTCGCGCGCCTTCTGGACCGCGTCGGCCATCAGGTCCCATTTGTTGACCACCACGATGCACGCCTTGCGTGCCTCGGTGATCTTGGCAGCAATCTTCTTGTCCTGCTCGATGATCCCCGACTCGGCATCAAGTACGAGCACGCAGATGTCTGCCCGCTCGATGGAGTCCTCGCTGCGCTTGACGCTGAAGAACTCGATCGAGTCGTCAATGCGGTTCTGTTTTCGGATGCCGGCGGTGTCGATGAGAATGTACTGCTGTCGCACACCTTCGGTCTCGACCTCGAAGGGCACGTCGATCGCGTCGCGCGTGGTGCCGGGAATGGGACTGACGATGACGCGCTCCGACCGGGTGAGTGCGTTAATGATCGAGGACTTGCCGACATTGGGCCGGCCCACAATGGCGAGTCTCAACGGCTCCTTGCGCCGCGGTTCAGCCGCGACATCGGCGTCTGCCGGCATTTCATCGGAAGGGGCGACGCCCTCTTGCTCCAAATTTTCAGAAGTGGGAAGGAACCGCGTGGCCTCGGTCATCAAGGCGTCGATGCCTTCGCCGTGAATGGCCGTGACCGGGAAAATCTTCTCGAAACCAAGCTGCCGGAACTCGTCCACGCCCAGGGCCGCGCGGGCGTCATCCACCTTGTTCACGGTGACCAGCACCGGCTTGTTGGCGCGGCGCAATCGTTTCGCGACTTCCTCGTCGAGCGGGGTGATGCGCTCCTGGACATTCACCACAAAGATGATCGAGCTGGCCGCCTCGATGGCCAGTTCCACCTGCTCAATGGCCGCCCGGGTGATGACGTCCTCGGCTTTCTCGCGGCGCATCAGCCCGATGCCGCCGGTATCGACGAGCGTGAAGGGCACGCCGCGCCATTCGACCTCCGCCGTCACGCGGTCGCGTGTGACGCCGGGCTGGTCGTGGACGATGGCGATGCGCCTTCCCGCAATGCGGTTGAAGAGCGCTGATTTGCCGACGTTCGGCCTTCCTACGATAGCGATGAGTCCTGCCATGCGCGCAGGATGAAACACGGGGGCGCGAACACCAAACAACAAAATCCCGCCGCGCGCAGGGAACATTGAGAACTCCCTGTTCATCCGCCGGGTGCATCCGTATGTTGCCCCGGCACCCAGATGAAACTTTGCCGATTTCAGCACGGGGACGAAGCGCGCGTGGGCCTGCTGGCCGGGCGCGGATTCGTCCATGACCTGACCACCGCCGGGGTGAAACGCCTTTCGCCACTGCTCGAATGCCCCGATCTCGCCGGCCACCTTGATGAACTTCTGAAGCAGAACCTGCCGCAGCGGCATCTGGCGGACGTGCGATTGCTCGCGCCGGTGGAGCAGCAGGAGGTCTGGGCTGTTGGCGTGACCTACCTC
>CAYQWK010000250.1:0-7472 GCA_964420805.1 uncultured Bifidobacteriaceae bacterium
CACCCAGCCCAGCGCGCGGGAGAATTCGGCTTCGTCATAGACCTTCTCCTCGATGCGCCGGACGAGTTCCGTCATGTCCACGCACTCGACGCGCATCCCGAGCGAATCCTCGAAGAAATCCTGGTTCACGATGGAACCCGCGATGCCCATCGAGACCGCGCCCACGGAGAGGTAGGATTTCCCGCGCATCGTCGCGACGGCAAGGCCGGCCTTGATGAAGCCGAGAATTTTTGCGCGCACGTCGGCCGGAATCTCCGTGCTGCCGATGTCCTGCACGTCGCGTCCGTAAATGGTGAATGCGGGCAGTCCCTTCTGCGTGTGACCGGCGCTCACGGCGGCGAGATAAACCGCGCCAGGTCGCTCGGTGCCGTTGAAACCCCAGATGGCTTTGGGCGTGCCCGGCTCCATGTCCATGGTTTCGGAGCCGTAACACCAGCAGGGAGTGACGGTCAGGGAGACGCCCACGCCCTCGCGGCGGAATTTCTCGGCGGCCATCGCGGCCTCGGCCACGCCGCCGATGCATGAGTCGGCGATGACGCATTCGACGGGCAGGCCGTTCGAATGGCGCAGTGTCGATTCGATGAGCTTCGCGACTGAGCGCGCCATGGTCATGGTGGTCTTTTCGAGCGACTCGCGTACGCCCTTGCGGCGGCCGTCGATGGTGGGGCGGATGCCGACCTTGGGCATGGAACCGATTAGGCGATTGACGGGAGCGTTTAGTTTCATTTGTTACGTTGCGTTCGTTTAGTGTGTTGCGGCCCCGATTGAATTGACCGTGGTCAGTGATTTCAACGGTGAAACCGTCATGGGCGAAGGAAGAGGCCGAGGTCAACCAGATGGGGAAGGGAAAGAGCGTGGCAGACCGTGATCGGGCTTTGAGCGCCTGAACCGTCGCCATGCCGGCAGAGGCGCGACCATCTCAGTGCATTGGCCGCCGCTTCACAGTAGTGGGCACGGAGCCTGACGCGGCGGATCAGCGGGCCAGATTTATTCGGACGACGGCCATGGTCTCGCGCTGGCATTTCTCGACGTAGGCGCGGGCTTTGGCGGTCTTGGCCCTGGCCCCCTCGGGATCGCGGGCCAGCGCGAGCACGGCGGGCACAATGCCTTTGTGGTCTTCCTCGTGGTCGAGGTCGAAGAGCCAGTCGCCCAATCCGATGTCGCGCCACATGATGCCTTTGCTGGTCTGTTCCTCGAAGCGGCAGACGATGGCGGGAATGCCGTTGCCCACGGCCATGATGGGCGAGTGCATTTCGCTGCCGAAGATTCCCGCGCTGCGGACGTAGGTGCTGAGGGCCTCGTTGGTGAGCCAGAACTTCTCGCGCCACACCACGCGCTTGCGCACGTCGGCGGGGAGTTTGTCGAGGAACATCTCGCGACCGACGGCCATTTGCGTGGCGTCCTCCGGGCAGAGCAAAATCTTGAGCGTCGTTTCGCGCGCGACGGCGATGATGGCGTCGCGGAGGGCGCGGTGGTCGTGCTCCTTCATCGACTCATTGCGGGCGTGGCGCTTCTCGTCCTTCTTCACGCCGGGTTTCACCAGCCAGTAGGGCGTGTAACGCAGGCGTGAGAGGCAGCAGAGGAATTTCCCGTCTTCAAGCCCGTTCGCCTTCAGAAACGCGGCGGCGCGGGCGTCGTCGCGCAGGTCGCAGGCGAACGCGCCGTCCGGGGCGAAATCCATCACGGGACATTTCACGCCCTCGGTTTTGGCGCGGGCAAGGGAAACGGAATCTCGGAAGTACGCGAACTTCGCCTGGCCGAGCAGTTCCTTGTCGTCGCCGGAGAGAAACGAACCGTGGGTGATGCCGTATACGCCGAAGGGTTTGCCGGTGTGCCGGACGAAGGCGGCGACGTCCTTGGCTGCAACGAGCGACGGACCGGAGCCGTGCAACAGGAAATCCGCCCACGCCACGGCATCAGCGAGTTCGGGCGTCGAGGCCTTGCCATCGGAGCGGATGGTGCCCTTGACGATTTGCAACTTGGGAAAGCGTTTGTGTTCCATCGCGGCCACCTCGGGCGAGAGATCCGCTGAGGCCCAGAGGCGGACTTCCGCGTCGGGAATGTGCTTCTCGATCAAGGCCAGCACGCCGGGGGTGTGGGCGACGTCGCCGATGTTCACCACCTGCCACGAGGAGCGCAGCAGGATGCGCGGCGCGCGGCCCGCGGCGCGGGCGTCCAGCGCGGCGGCGAGTGTTGCAGCGAAGGATGTATGGAGGAAATGGCGTCGGTTCATTTGAACTTCCCGAAATATTCGTGAAACACGGTGGCAAGGTTGGTGCCGTATTCCTTCCACAACGCGCCGGTCGGCGGCGTGTTCAATCCGGCGATCCAGTTGCAGTTGAACTCATGCACCACGGCGTCGATATGGTAGCGCTCCAGCCAGCCGTCGCCGAGCGTGCCGGAGTTGCGGAAGGAATCTTTGGTGCTGCCCTCGGTGAACCAGGTGTGTGCGCGCAGCAGTTCCTCCAACGTGCCCATGCGCTCCAGATGGCGTGGAAGTTCCGGCACGGGGGGACGGCTGATGTGCAATCTGCCGCTGCCGTCGTTGTGCAATTCGAGCGCGAGATGCGGTGCCAGCCCGGCGCGGATCATCCCTTCGAGCCATTGTTCGAGCGCGAAGTTCTCCGGTGCGAGTTGCGCGTCAGCCGGCTTGTCCCAGTTCCGGTTCAAATCCTTGCCCATGAGGTTGAAGCGCGTGCGGCCGCGGGCGACGCCATCCTTGTTCGCCATGGGCATGATGTATGCGCAATAGCGCGCCATGAATTCCCGTGCGCGGTCGTCGTTGGCCAGGAGCCGTTCAATGAAACCCTCGGCCACCCAGTTGCCACCGGATTCCCACGGATGGGCGCGCGCGCGCAGAAAGACGCGATTCGGCGCGGCGGCGTTGCCAAGGCGGATGATCTCCAGTTCGCGGCCCTCGACGGTGCGGCCAATGGGGCTGATCTGCGCCAGCGGATGCCTGCGCATCTGGGCCAGCAAGCGGTCGAGGTCGGACAGTCGGTATGGCTCAATGCGCGCGACGAACAGGCGCGGGCCGGGAAGTTCGACCATCAGGCGCACGCGGTTGGTCGGCAGACTTTGGAGGGCAACTGTCTTCCAATCGCGGCCGTTGGTCGAGATGACGGCATTGGTCAATTCGTGCGCCACGGAACCGAGGCGGCCGTTCCAAACATTGTCGAGGTTTTTGAATTCGAGCGTGATAGTTGCGCCCGGCCGGCCTTGGAGCTGGAAATGAAAATGCCCGGCGGCGCGGTTGGGCGAAGCGCGTTCGTGATCGTAGAGCAGATGGACGTTAACGACGCCGTTGGAGTCGAAGGCGTACCAGACCGGGGAGGCGTTCTCGAAGCTGGTGTCGATGAAATGCAGGTCGTTGCTGTTCGCCGCCACTGCGAGTGTGGCGAACAGGAGGGCCATGCCGAGCGGAAGAGCCTTCATGATTTTGGACCCAGCCATTGCGCGGGCAGGTTCAGCCGGGGCTGCTGCCGCGGTCGAGTCGATAAAGCCGGGTCCCAATGTCGAGGGTGGGACTCGACTTTGTTCCAGCGCCTGCCATGCGCAGGGGGGGGGCTCGAAATCCCGCTGACTACGTGCTTTGCAGAGCGAACATTCTGACTGCGGCGTTGACTCGTCGCGTTCTTTGGCTACCATCCAGTCGTCTTCGTTCGACTCAAACAGCTTGGCATTACCTTTATGAAGAATCCGTTGTTTTTGGGAAAACTCCTTCCACTTGTCGTGTCTCTTGGTTTCGCCGCTGCGGTTGGCGCAACTCCGTACGCCACCTGCATCACCAACACCGGCAGCGCGATTGTCTTCCGGCTTAATGAATCGGCAGACTCGGTAAAGATCATCTACAACGGCGGTGCCAACACCAACGACTTGGGTGCGCGTGCATTTGGACTGCACTCGATTGTCATGTCGGTCGCCGGCACCTTTCAGATCGAGGTGAATAAGAACCCTGGCTTTGGATACCTTCAGGGCATCGCCACGCAGGTCAGTGCCGATACGAACAGAAATCTTCGCTTCAACGCCCCGCGCGGTTTGGCCGTCAACCGCAACCCGGCCTCGCCTTACTTCGGGCGCGTCTATGTCGCCAACTCCGACACTGGAAGCGTTGCCGTTTCAGGATCGTTCCCGGCCCGCAACATGACCAACGGAGACGGAATATTCCTGCTTAACGCCGACTTCACCGACGCGGTGGGGCAGGGGGAGGTCGCCCGCACCGGCGGATTGAATTTCCGCAATCCGGTCGTTACCGATCAGGCCAACAAACCTCACCGCATAGAGGTGGGCGAGGATGACAACCTCTACATTGGCGACTACAGCAACGTGACCAACCCCATTCCCACGGCCAACATCTACGTTACCGATGCGAACGTGGGTACAAATGCCAGCGCGACAAGCGTTCTGACTTTTGATGCTGGAGTGGGCGGGCGAATCCCTAGCTCAGTCATCGCCAAAGGCTCGCTGGCCGGGGGTAACTTGTCTGTTTATGCCATCTATCCAGACCGGAGTTTCGATTACGACTTCTTCGGCTTCCCCGCGACCTCGTACAGCGTCATGCAGCGCTGGGACATCGGCAGCGGTCCATTGCCGCACGCGAGTCCGGGAGTTCGCGTGACCGACCTGCCGATTCTGATCGCCGATGTGCCGAGTGTGTTGTCGGATATCGACATTGCGCCCGACGGGAAATACTTCATCGCGCAAAACCGCAGTTCGGGTTTCGAGGCCGGCCTGTTCGTGGTGGATCCCACGCGCACTTCCAACTGGGAAGCGGCCTATCCCGATGTGGTCTTCGATTCCTACGCCGAGAGTACGCTGCGGTTGGGTGCGACCAACGACATCCTTCTCCAAGCCCGTGGCGTGAAGGTTTCCCCGGACAACAGCGTGGTCTGCCTTATTCGCGATGACAACCGAGTGTGGATAATCCCGCTCACCAATGGCGTCCCGGACATGAGCCGCCGACTGCTCATGACCACGGGAACCACGACCACCTTCGGCCGTGACATCAGCTTCGACGCGGCGGGCAATCTCTACATCGCCAGTTCCGGCCAGGCGGCGGTTAAGGTTTTTTCACCGGGGTTTGGCTCACGGGCCGTGACGGACACTGCCGGAACGTTCTCGATCACCCGCCTCACCAACGATCCGCCGCAAATCACCATTAGTTCCACGGACACCAATCTCTACGAGCGGATGGCTAACGACACGGCAAACTTCACTGTGACCCGGCTTGGCGACATTTCTTCCTCCCTCTCGGTGAACCTGGCCTATTCAGGCACGGCCACAGCAGGCGTGGATTACATTCCAGCGCCCTCCTCCGTCACCATTCCGGCTTTCGCGATCAGTGTTACTGCGACCACCGCGCCGGTGAACAATGCTACCCTGACCGGGCACCGAGTCGCCACCGTGTCCATTGCGAACGGCGCTGGTTATACCAACGGCGCGGTTACCGCCATTGACCTGCTGGTACGCGATGATGAGCAACAACCTGGCCCGGTCCTGTTCAGTGATGACTTCGATACCGACACCTCGGCCAATTACACGGTGCGCTTTGGCGCAGTGAACGGCGTGGACGACAAGCTCGTGGCCTTCAACTACGACTATTCGCTGGACGGAATTGCCTCCGCCCCGAACAGCTCCGGTGGCAGTACTCGCGGCCTGAAAGTCACCGTCAACAAGGACGCCACCGGTTCTGCGGCCGCTGTGAACGTTTATCCGTCCACGGCTCGCTTCAGCAACGACTTCGCCTTGCGCTTCGACATGTATCAGAGGTTCGGTGTCGCCGCGGGAACGACCGAGCATTCGCTTTTTGGTATCAACCATTCGACCCTCAACACCAATCGCGACGGACTGGCCGGCAGCGACGGTGTCTGGATGGCCGTGGAGTGCGACGGCTCCGCGTCCAGCAGCGGACGCAGCTACGCCATTTACACGAGCACGAATTCCGCAAACGCACCGGCGTTCACCGCCGTGTCTGCCCGCGCCATGGACCCGTTCTTTACAGCGCCGCCTTTTGCTGGAATTCCAGGGGGCGCGCCCAGCGGCCAATGGGTCGATGTGGAAGTGCGGCAAACCAGCAATGTCATTGTTTGGACCATCAACGGAGTTCTCATTCAGACCCGCACCAACGTCTCCGGCTTCACCAACGGCGCGTTCATGCTTGGCCACATGGATTTCTTTAACTCCATCGGCTCGCAGACCAACTACACGATCTTCGACAACGTGCGGGTGATCAACTTCACGCCGTTGACCACGCGTATCACCTCCGTCTCCCGCTCCGGTGGCAACATCGAGATCGACTTCTCCGCTGAACCGACCAACAGCCCGTCGTCGTTCACGCTGGAAAGCACGACCGCTCTGCCGGGCGGGTTTGGCCCGGATGCCGGGGCAGTCATCACCGGGCCGGTGGGCAACACCTTTCACGCCACCTCCACCAACTCCGCCGGCACACGGTTCTTCCGCATCAAGAAATGAGTTCACGAACGCGCCGGCGATCATGAGGGTTTCCGGCGCGTTCTTATTTCCATGAAGATCAACCAATTCGTCGTCCGCCGGGGTTTCACCCTCATCGAACTCCTCGTTGTCATCGCCATCATCGCCATTCTGGCCGCGTTGCTTCTGCCGGCGTTGAGCAAGGCGAAAGCCCAGGCGCTGCATGTGAAGTGCATCAGCAATCTCAAGCAAATGCAGCTCGCGTGGATTCTCTACGGCGACGACAACGAAGACGTCATGTGCCCCAACGGCCCTGCGGCGGCTCCGCCGAATCTTGTTTGGGCACCCGGCTCCTACATGAATTGGGGCAACAGCGCCGCAAACATTGACCTCAATGGATTGAAGAACACTCTGCTGGCTCCGTATTGCAACAAGGTCGTGGATATCTACAAATGCCCTGCGGACACGGTGCCCTCGGCCAACGGCCAGCGGGTCCGTAGCTATTCCATGAACAGCCAGATGGGCCACATTGGTGGCGTGAATCCAATCAACGGCACCTATTACACGCCGCCGAATTACAACGCCGGCTGGCGGGTTTTCAAACGCGTCACCGAACTGGTCGAACTTTCTCCCGCAGATGCGTTCATCTTCGTTGAGGAGCACCCCGGCAGCATCAATGACTCCTATCTGCAGGTCAGCCTTAATGCGCAGACGTTTTCCGATGTGCCCGGTTCCAACCATGGAAGCAGCGGCGGAACGGTCTCCATGGCCGACGGTCATGTCGAGAAGCGCGCTTGGGACACGCGCCCCAAGGTGGTCAAAGGCACGCCAATCGCAAACATCGCCTGCACTGCCCGCGATCTCGACTGGATGCGCCGGCATGCCAGCGCGCAGCCTTGATCGCGGCACGACGGCGCGAGTCGCCGCCATGCGCGCCGGTTGCTTTTCTTCGTGACCCGGCCTTTCTGCCGTGCGATTTCAATGCGTGGTTAACACCCGGTTGAAACATACAGAAGCAACGCCATGAAAAAGAAAGTCGTCTC
>CAYQWK010000250.1:7482-8857 GCA_964420805.1 uncultured Bifidobacteriaceae bacterium
CCCTCCAACCCAGCGAAATCGCCCTCACCAAATCCGCCGCCACTATCTACGCCGCCTACGTCGCCTCCGGTCACGTCAAGGAGGGCGATGAAGAGCGGTTCATCCAGCGCTCCGTGCAGGAAGCCATCCGCATTTGCGATATTGTCGAGCAGGCCGTGCAGGCTGACGGAGAAATGGCCTGATCCACGCCACCTTCCTGAAGGGGCGTGGTCTTGCGGGACTTGGATTGAAACTGCTCGCAGACCATGCCCTGCGAGCGCAACCGCGCGTCGTCAAACCTCCGTACTCTGTTGCGATGGCCGGACGGCGGCGCTCTGCCGAGATGCTGCTACAAAAACCAAATCAAATTCCCGCGATCTGCGTCCAATTCTGCCAATGAACTCAAACCAATCTTCCCGTTCCTTTCCTGTTTCACGCCGGAAATTTATCCATCACGCCGGCGCCGGCATTGCCCTGTTCAACATCCTGCCCTCGACGCTGGTTGAAGGCGCGGAACCGTTGACGCCGAACAACCGGCTGAACCTGGCCGGCATTGGGATCGGCAGCCGCGGCGGCGCCGTGGTGGGCGAACTCGCCGGTCTGGGCCACAACATGGTCGCGCTGTGCGATGTTGATGAGAAATACGCGGCCAAGGAGTTCGACAAATATCCCAAGGCCACGCGCTTCAAAGATCACCGCGTGATGCTGGACAAAATGGGCAAGGAGATCGACGGCGTGATCATCGGCACGCCGGATCACACGCACGCCTGGATCGCGATGGAAGTCATGCGGCGCGGCAAGCACGTGTATTGCGAGAAGCCGCTGGCCCATTCGATGGACGAAGTGCGCAAGCTGATGGCGATGGCAAAACAGTCCAAGGTGGTCACGCAGCTTGGCAACCAGGGGCATTCGAGCGGGTCAATCCGCCGGCTTTGCGAATGGGTCTGGGCTGGAGCCATCGGCAAGGTCCATACCATTCATGCCGGCTGTGACGCGTTCCGTAATGTCTACTGCCAGATTCCGAACCTCCCGAAACTGGCGCAGCAGCATGAAGTGCCGAAGACGCTCGATTACGATCTGTGGGTCGGGCCGGTCGAGTTCCGTCCTTATTCGCCGTTGTGGGTGCCGTGGAACTGGCGCGGTTGGATGCACTTTGGCGGCGGCGTGATCGGCGATTGGATTTGTCACGTGGTCGATCCGTCCTTCTGGGCGCTGGATCTTGGCGCGCCCTCCACGGTGACGGCGGAGGTGACAGGCTACGAATTGGCGAAACACGGGCAAACGTATCCGCCCGGCAGCCGCATCACCTTCGAGTTTCCGGCCAGCAAAGAACGCGGCCCGGTGAAACTTGTCTGGCACGACGGCACCATGACCATTCCCAGGCCGAAGGAGTTTT
>CAYQWK010000251.1:0-8812 GCA_964420805.1 uncultured Bifidobacteriaceae bacterium
GGGAAAAGGTTGGTGATCGTGGGCGCGGTGGTGGCCGCGCTGATGGTGTTGATGGCGCTGACCAGCGTGTTGATGCGACCATCGCTCGATCCCCAGTCACTGAGGTAATTGTTCAGCATCGGCAACGTCCAGCGGACGGAATCGCCATAGGTCTTGAGCGCATTCAGCGCGGCGTTGGGTGAGTCGGATTCGGGACCGTCGCCCTGCTCCAATGCATTCCACGGCGGAGTCAACATCCGCAGCGCCACCGGCACCGCCTCCGCCGCCGAGAACTTTGCGAGCGCCTGGATGGATTTCGCTCGGCCGTCCGAGCGCCACATCGGGTCGGCCAGCACCGGCGACGTGGCACATTCAATGAGGTCGGGAAGGAGCACCTGGATGTCCGTGAGATTCATCCGGCTGTTGATGAACGAGGCGGCATCACTGCGGGACAAGGAGTCGGGATGTTTCAACGCGGCGCGCAAGGCCGGGTAGAGCAGACTGCGGCTGGCGTTGGTCGTGTAGGGAACCAGATTGTCGTTGCCGACGCCGCCGGTCAACAGCCAGCCGCCCCACAGCACGGATGCCAAAGTCTCGTTCGCGCCCTGCCACGGATCGTTCCAAGTGATCACGGCCGGGTCGGTGGCGTTATTGAGGTAGGCGGTCAACATGGCCGGGATATGGTTCGTGATGGCGGCGCCACACCTCTTCAGCGCGATGGCCGCGTGGGCGCGCACGGAAACATCCGAATCGGTCAAGCACTGCACCAGCGCCGCGTAGCCGTCCGGGTGGTTCACCTGGCCCAGCGCCACGCACGCGGCGGCGCGCGTCCAGGGATTGGTGCTGGTGGTGAGGTTCGTGATGGTCGCCACGCTCACGCTGCCGCGCCGGCCCAATTCCAGCGCCGACCAGGAGCGCACGTTGGGGTCATACTCGCTCAAGGCGGAAATCAACTGGTTCGTGGTGAAATTGGTGCAGGCCGAGGGAATCAACGCGGCGGCGATGGCATTGGTCACTTTGTCGTTGCTCAACACATTCGTCGGATTCGCATCGCGCCCGGTGATCAAGAGTTGTTGGAGCGGCAACGCATAGGTCAAAACGTAATAGGCCGTCGGATCCTCGCCGGCATAGGTGTTGTTGCCGCCCACGGCCCAGTAATCCGAGACCGCGCTGGGACCGTATTGCTCATCGCCGTCGTAAACAAAGGAGCCGTCGCTGCGACGCTCCAGATCCAGGTGCCAGCGGATGTTCGAGACATACGCCGCGAGCGCGTTGGTGCCGCCCACATTCGCCCCCAGCGCCTCCCAGATGTAGCTCAACGCCTGGCCGGTGTGGCCGTATTCCCGGCCGAGATACCCGGCCAACGTCATGCGCGTCCAATACTCCGTTTCCACGGGTCGGTCGCCCAGCATGGCAAATAGCATCGTCGCGCCGCCGTGCTTGCCGTTGGAAGCGTGGCTGCCCTTGCCCCAGGGCAGATGTTCGCCGTATTGGATTTCCCCTTTCTGCACATGCCAACCAAAGAAGTTGGCCCCGCGGACAATCGCGGCCGAAATCACCGGGTCCACCGGCCTCCCGGCGGCTACCAGAGCCTTTCTGGCCATCACGATGGCGAGATTGGCAGTGATCCCCACCGCATTGACCGGGCCGTAGCCGCCCGCGGTGCCGTTGGGACTGCCATCGGCATTGTTAAACCCCGGACCATGGCACATCGTCCCATACCGGTCCTGACCATTGGCGCAATAGAGCGCGATGCCTGTGAGGGTGGGCAACACATTGGTGTCGCCGGTCTTCAAGTAATACTCCGCCAGAAAAACACCCCGATAAGCAGGGCCCCAAAACCAATCCCCCGGCTTCGGCGCGGTTCGTGACCGCGCATACGTCTGCAACGTCGGCAGCAAATTGGTGTTCCCGCTGGCCAGCATCGCCAACGCCACAATCTCAGTGCCGGGCGAACCGTAGTTGAGGGGCCGGCTCGCCAGCACATTGACGGCATTGGACAAAATCACCGCCGACTTCGGACAATCAAAAGGGGCGGTGGCGCTGTAAGCCAATCCGCTGAGGGGCAACTGAATTGATACATCATTGGTCACGCCCGCGCGCCAGACCTTGAAATTCATCCAGCCATCCCCGGCCTCCGCCGCGCCAATCGCCAGGCCGATCGCCTTGCGCGTGTCGTTGGTGAACAGCGGCACGGGCAGATTGCCAGAACCGGTGTTGACGCCGAGCAGCACGTCGTTGGTCTGGATCACACCGACGGCGGGCGTGTTCGTGCCGACCGCCACCACCAACACCTGATACGGCTGGACGTCCGTCATGGATTCGTCAACGCCCCGACTATAGCCCCTGCCGTCAGGGCCAATCTTGTTGTCGCGGGCGACATAAATCCAACCGCGCAGGCCCGTCGGACCGAGGCTGTAGTTGTGGGTGGTGTCGATCGCTGCGAGATCCGTGGCGGTGAGATCGGGCGCTGCGGCACGGACTGCCACGGCAGCACTCCGCAGCACCGCCAAGGCGATCAGCGCAATACGGAACCGGAAGCAAAATGTCTTCTTCACAAAAGCACTAACCATCACGTCATGTTCACGTGCTGCATACACGGCAGCCACGAGTTTCCATCCTGGGTGTTCTTTCAACCGGACGTCCGAGAACGAACGCGACGAGGGCGAGATTTGGGAGAAGTCGTTTCATGGTTGCTCGATGATGAATGCCGGACGGGACAGCACAGCGTTGGCGCGCGAGCCGTAGTAGTCAGAGCGCCAGAAGTTTTTCAGGTCGGCGGCAGTGATGAGCTGGAGGCCGGGCGTGGCGACGGCGGGATTGCAGAGGATGTAGAGATTCTCCGCCGCAATGTAGCCGCACACGCTGAGGGTGTGGCCGGCGAATCCGCCGGGATACTGCGGGCCGATGTACTTGAAATCCACGACCACGGGCCGTCCGGCGTCGAGTTCGCGTTTCAGCATGGCCGTGGCTTCCTCGAAGCCCGCGTCGTCCGGAGTGTAGGTGACGAGCTTCCAACGCTGGCCGATTTTTGAGGAGGCATCGAGCAGGTGCCACCAGTCAGTGCCGGTGCCAAGCGGCGAAGGACAGAGTTTTTTGAAGTCCCAGCCACCGATATTGGTTCCTTGAAAGCGCGCGAAGGTGGCGCAGGCGGTGGCGCCGCAATTGTTGTAGCCTTGGTGAATGTGCGGCATCGGCACGAAGGCGAAAGTGCCCGGCTTGCTTTTGCGCTGGCGGAATTCGATGAGCTTAAGCAGGTCCGCGCCCTGCTGGGCCGAGGCGTTGCCCGAAGGCTGGGCTGGATGCCCCGTGGCTCCCGTCGGATGCAGCTTCGACGCGCGCGTCCAATTCACTTTCGCCGCCTCAATCTCGCCCGCTTGAAACTGCAATTCGCCCAGCACGATGAGCCCCGACGGGTCATTCAACTCCGCTGCGCGCTCGGCGAGCTTTCGCGCCAGCACGACGTCGGCTGCGACGCCTTCGCCCGAGAGATACGCCATCGCCGCTGTGGAAGCCGCGCGTCCATGGCTCTTCTCAGCCGCCTTCTTCCACCAATCGAGAGCCTTGGGAATATCCTGCTCCGTCCCCTGCGCGCCGAAGTAGCACTGGCCGAGATTGAACGCCGCCTGCGCCGACTTCTCCGCCGCCGCCTTGAAATAGCCAAAGGCGATGACGGGATTCCGGTTCACATCAGCGCCGCGAAGGTAAGCGTGTCCGACGAAATCCATCGCCTCCGCATTCCCCGCATCCGCCGCCCGGTGCGCCCATTGCATGGCCAGTTTGATGTCCTTCTCTACGCCTTTGCCGTCGCGGTAACGATGGGCCAGGTCCAACTGCGCTTTGATGTCGCCGCCCTCGGCGCGGGCGGTGACACCTGGCAAATCGTCCGCTGCCCCCGCGCACGAAACGGCGACGGCCAAGGCGGCGACGAGCAGATACGTCCTACGCTGGGTCATGGGGAAAGTGTGAAGGCTGGAAAGCCTGGCGTCACGCCGCGTCTTGGCTGGCTCTCCGTGGCTCCGGCGGCGAACTGCTCCGCGCGGCCCGATTGATCGATGCACGAGCGATTCAACCCTGTAGCGCCAGCGCATCTCACGGCGACTTGATGCGGTAGAAGTGTTGCGTGGAGGTCGCGTTGGTATCCGTGAAGGTCGCGGGGCCGGGACCAAAGGTGCCACTCCCTACCACGGTCCAGCTTGCGGGCGGAAGCGACACGTCCGGGCTGCGCAGCACTTGATAGCCCTGGCCGCTCGGACCGTTGAAGGAGATTGAGAATGACGCGCCGGTCAGCGGGCCTGACGCGTTGATGGTAAGCGAGGAGGTTGCGGCCGCGAGCAGCTCAAGCATCCCGCGGCCAAGCGCATCGCCGGTGAGCAGGTAGGTCTCGGCATTGCGGTTGTAGTGAAAGCCCTGGGTGGAGGGCGACTCGGCGGTGCCGCGCCAGTAGCGCCGTGTGTCCATCGTCTTCACGTTGCCGGCAAAGGCGGGGTAATTCGTCGGATTGTTCATGGCCAACTGTGCCTCGGCCACCTTGAGACTCGATCCGTTGGTCTGCGGGTCGCCGCAACCCGTGGCCAGCACGAAGGGCGTGTTGGCGCTGCACCGGCCCGGATAACGACTGGCGTAATAGGTCCGGAGGTTGTTGATGAAATTGACCAGATTGGTTTCGTAGCGACTGGCGGCGGGTTCCCCCAGATCCTTGTTCCCTTGGAAAAAGACATAGCCGGCAATCTCGAAGCCCTGCGCCGCCCAGCGCGGATACTGCGTCGCCCAATTGTCGAGGATGTCCACCACGTTGAAGACCGAGTAGCTGTCCCAGTAATTGGTCCACCCCGCGCCGAGGCCAGGCTCCGAGTTCGCGTCCGCCGTGTGATAGGTTTTGAGCGTGTAGATCTTGCTGTTGTGCCGCACCTGGGCGTTGTTGGTCCGGTAGAGCGTCCCGGGCACCCACGCGGGCGCGCCCATGTTCGTCTCGGCGAGGAAGTAGTCATCGTATTGTTTGCCGGCGTACCAACTGTAGGGCGAAGGGCCGCCGTTCGTCGGCCAACTGTTGGGGCCTTCTCCGTATCCGGCGTAAACCGTGGCGCCGTTCGTCCAGCGCGGACTGCCGGGCGGGAGGCAATCCCAGAACAGGCTGCGATTGCCGATGGAGGATTTGATCAGGAGCACGGGTTCATCGAAATGCCAGCCCATGACATGGCCAAAGCCCAGTTCCGGGCCGATCACGGACGAGTCGGCTCCCTGGCCCACGGTCAGATTCGTGTTGCCGAAGGCGGAAATCACGCCGCGATACCACACGTTGCCATGACGGGTCCAATTGCCGCTGGCGTCCACCAGGTTGGGGAACTTGTTCTCGACCTTCACCACCGTGTTCAAAGTGCCAAGGGTGTTGATAGGGTTGACTTCACCCAGGCCAACCATGTTCGACTGCCCGGAGAGGATGAACACCTTGACCGGCTTGTTGGTCGCGCCGGTCGTGCCGTCAGGGTCGGGCAGTGGATAGGGAACGTCGGGCTTCTCTGCGGCGTCGGTCGGATTGGTGAAGGTGGCGGTGACTTCATACCAGTCGCCCGCGCCGTCGCCGTCGCTGTCGGGGTTGAGCGGGCTGGTGCCGGCGTTGCTCGCGCTGACGAAGACGCCGGTGTTGCTCTCCACGCCGTCGCGCAGTCCGTCGCGATCCGTGTCCGGGTTGGTGGGATTGGTGCCCCGGTCGGACGCGCTGACCCAAACGCCGGTGTTGCTTTCCGCACCATCGCTTACGCCGTCGCCGTCCGTGTCCACCAGCAGCGGGTTCGTGGGCGGACGCGCCCCGGCCCCGGCCACTTCCGCCCCATCATTCAAACCATCGCCGTCGGTGTCGGGCAGATTGGCCCGGGTGCCGCGTTGGAATTCCTGCATGTTGGTCAGACCGTCGCCGTCGTCGTCGTTGCCAGGGACAAGTGCGGTGGCGGACGGAGGCGTGGTGTTGGCCAGTTCGTAGGCATCGGGAATGCCGTCGGAGTCGGAATCGAACACAACGAACCTGAAAAGTTTGCTGGCAACCGGCGTGCCGCCGGGAACGCCGTTGAGGTAGGAATCCACCCGCCAGTAATAAGTCCCGCCCCCGGTCGCATTGACCGTGGAGTTCGTCGTGTTGAGCGCGGCATCGACCACCTTGGTCAGCGCTACGGCATTGGTGCCGAACCAAACGTCCACCCAGACATCCGAACCCACGTTGGGGGTGAGGTTCTGCCAGCCCAATTGGACCGGGCCGGCCGGAACCGAGGCGCCATCCTCGGGAGAAGGCCGCATGGGATCTTCCAAATCGAGATGGAAGGTCCGGTCACTGCCCGAGGTGAAAGTCACGGTGTTGGTGCCAATGCCGGCATGCCCGGAAATGTAGCGCTGGCCACCCGCGTATCCGTTCGCGGTGAAGTTGATGTAGGGAATCCCGGTTTGCCAACTGGAGGCGCTGCTGGTCATGGCCACGTCAACCCCATAGGTCGTGTTGTTCGTGAGCAGAAGGGGCCTGGCCAGGGTCCAGGTCATGTATTCGCCGCCGTTCCACATGAAGGTCTGCGTGGCGGTTTCAGAGTGGATTTGGGTGAAGCTCGTTCCCGAGACGTTGCCAACGCGAATCGCGTAAGTCTTGGTCGGCGCCGCCTGTTGCGAAGCCGTGACCTGGTAGGTGACCGACTTCAGCAGGACGGGCGCATTGCTGATGGCGAACGTCTGCCCCTTGGCGGCGCTCGTGCCAACTTCAGTTCCGGCGAACCACTTGTCGTTGCCGGTCGCGGCCGAGTAATTGGCGATGTCCGCCCCGGTGATGGCGGGCGCGGTGGCGCTGGCGGACATGGTGGCCGCATGAACGGGGGCGACGGCGAGCGTCAGCGCAAGGGCGAGAATCTGGAAAGGCTTGGTCAGGGTGTTCATGGTTTCGTGTGTGTAGTGGCGGAGTTGATTCCTCACGGCGCAGCCTGGACGCGGACGAATAGTTTCTGCTGGGTGAGCAGCCCGCCACTCAACCTGACTGTCACCGTCTGCACGTTGTCCACGGTCGAGTTGACCGTCTGCGTCGCGCCGGTGTCCTGCGTCCAGGTGGTGAGGTTGGTCGAGGTCCACACGGTGTAGCTCAGGCCGGTCAGCGTCGGGGTGCGCCGCGTGTAGGTGAACTGGCCAGTCGTCTTGAGCGATGCCGTAGCAACGCAAGGGCGGGAGGAGGCGGCGTTGGTGGGGTTCAGGCCCCAGATGCGTTCGCGGTCGTTGCTCACGCCGTCGCCATCAAAGTCGGCGGCGGGGTTGCTGAGATTGACCCCGGGGAAAGTCGCGTCCCACGCGGCGTAGTCTGTGGGGCGTCCGGTGGGGTAATAGAGGTCGAGAATTTCCTGCACGCGCGCCTTGACCTGCACGGACGCGGCCTCGTCAAAAATCTCCGTGGGGAAACGCACCTGCGTGTCGCCGTTGTTCTGGAGATTCGTGCTCCACTGCCGCGCGTGCTCGCGCTCGACCCCGTAGCCGTTTGTGCTTGGCACATGGCCGTACCAGTTCGTGCAAAAGGTCCGGTAGGAAGCGTTGTTCGTCGGCACGAGGCCCTGGTACTGGACAATGCGGTCGTAGATTTCCACCGGCACCTTGAGGCGTGCCGCCGCGATGGAATTGCTCAACGTGGACGGGTTCGTCGGATGAATGCCCCAGAAGTGCAGCATCGGACGGACATCACGGCCCACGGACTTGCAAAGCTGGAGAATGAGGCTGTCCGTGCTCGTCGAGTAGCTCTGCCCGCTGTTGTCCTTCTCGTTGTAATAATACCAGAAATTGCTCAGGCCGCCCCAGCCGAAGAGCCGCGCGATGTCCGCGAACTTGGCGTGGCCCTGCGGCTGATACGCCTTCTCCCAGTCGGCCATCGGCACCTTGCGCGGCGAAAAGTTGAAGCTTGTCATCCACAGCACGGCCGTGGTCGGCAGCGTGCAGTAGGAGCCGTTGCCGTTCGATTCACGCAGCGCCTGGTCGAACGACTTCCCGAACTTCTGCGTCATCACCGCAACGTGCAGCAGGTTCACCGTGGACTCCTGCTCGTCGGCGAACTTCGGGAAGAAGAAGCCGTGGCCGTGCTCGTGGAACTCGAAGTCCGGCGCGCTCGCCGGGCCGCGCACGAGGTAACTGGTCGAGTTGCCGTTGTAAGTCGTCTTCGGATTGTAGCTGCTGTTCACCGCCGGATAACCCGGCGCATAGACGGACGCGCGCAGGATCACGTCCACCTGATCGTAGATCGTCTCCTTGCCGCGCACGCGCGGGAAGCCCATCAAGTCGTTGCACGCATCCAGCGCGGCATCCCAGTTCGTCATCGCGGTGACCGGATCGGCCAGGGCGTAAATCCAACTGCGCGGCACCTGCACCATGTACTTCTCGGTCTGAAAATCCGCCCACGGCCCCGGCTGCGTGCGCTCGGTGTTCACCCATTCCGACAGCGTGGTCTGATGGAAACTCTTCGCCGAGAAATACGGCGAGCGCGCCGCGCCAGTGACAGTGATGTTGACCACGCCGGCGTTCCGGCCCTTGGGCACCTCGATGTAGATGCCGCCGCCGAGCGGGCTGGCGACCTTGGTGTTGGTGGAAGTGATTGAGTAAAGCACCGTGCAACGGTCGAGCCGCCGCACCGTGGGCCGGCCCGACATGTCCCACGAATGCGCTCCGACGCGAATCTGATAGCCCTGTCCGACCAGCGCGGGCGGGACCGTGACGGTGGCGATGGTGCCGGGCGCGAGGTAGGTGCCCGTGGGCTTGCGCGCCGGCTCGGTCCAGCCCTGCGTGTCGCGCCCAAAGGTGTCGGGGAAACTGGCGTTGATGGCGACCA
>CAYQWK010000252.1:0-8810 GCA_964420805.1 uncultured Bifidobacteriaceae bacterium
CTTCACCTCGGCGGCGTAGTCGGGAATCGTGCCAAGGAACGCGCGAAGGGTTTCGCGCCCGCCGCCGTCGCCTTTGGCCGTGGCCACGCGGGCGTATTCCGGCCGCGCCGCCGCGCCAGCCAGGTCAAGGATGATGCCGCGGGCGAGCCGTGCGATGCGTTCCATGCCCGGATAATCCAGCTTCTCCGCCGTGTCCGTCGGCCGGTGATAATCGTCGTGGCTGCCGGTGAAGAAATTCAACACCGCCACGCCGCGCGGGTAGAACGGCGTCACGTCCGTGGGCAGGTACGGGTCCTCCTGAAGCACGACGTTGAACCCCGTGGCCACGTTGCGTTTCTCGATCAGCTTCTTCCACGCCGGTGACGAACCCACGCCCTGCAACATCAGCTTGTTGTCGCGCAACCGCCCGACCATGTCGAAGTTGACGCACGCGGCGAGGTTCGAGAGCGGCACCGCCGGGCGCTCGACGAATTTCCCGGAGCCGATGGTGCCAACTTCCTCTCCGGACCAGAACGCGAACAGCACACCGCGCGAAAATGCCGCGGGGTTTTTCGCCCGTTCCGCGGCCAGGGATTCCGCCAGCGCCAGCACCACGGCCGTGCCGGAGGCGTTATCGTCCGCGCCGGGATGAATCTTGTCCTCCTCGCCCTTGCGCTGCATGGCTCCGGTTTCACCAAACCCGAGGTGGTCGTAATGCGCGCCCACCAGAATCGTCTCCGCACCCGGCGCCGACGGAGGCAGGAGGGCCAGCACGTTGCGGTCGGCCTTCTTGAGATGCTCCAGCCCGGCGCGGATGGTGACGCGCGTGTTGGTGAGCGCGAAACTCCCCTCGGCGTGCGGGTTCTCGCGGTCGAGTTCCGTCTGCACCTTGCGGAGGTCGCGTCCGCTGCCGGCGAGAATTGCGTGGGCGACGTTGCTGCTGATGGACACTGCCACGATGCCCGCGCCAGCCATGCTGTTGTCGTGCGAGAGCGGCGCGAGTTCGCCCGCGTTGGGCGAGGCGGGGCCGGTGACGAAAAGGACCGCCCGCGCGCCGCGCTCGCGCGCGATCATCGTCTTGTAGCGCAGTCCGGCGTAGCGGTTCAGCTCCTGCCGCCGCTTCGGCTCGACGTCCTCCGGCACGTAACGCAGCGCGAGGACGATCTTGTTCGAGACATTCAGACCGGCGTAGGAATCGTAGCCCTCGCCGGGTTTGCCCGGCACCGCGAGGCCATAGCCGGCAAACACCACCTCGCCCTCGGCGCTCCCGTTTTCGGAGAAAGCGAGCGGACGGAAATCCTTCTCCAGCGCAAATTCCCGCGCCGCCGGCGCGACGAGTGCGAGCGCGTTGCGGTTGGTGAGCAGCCGCACGCCAGAGGTGAACTCAAAATCGTGGAAGAACGAGCCGTTGTCCCCGTGCGGTTGCAGCCCGGCGCCGCGCAGCCGTTCCGCGAGAAACTCCGCCGCCGCCCGCGCTCCCGGACTGCCGGTGAACCGCCCGGCCAGCTTCTCGGAAGCGAGGAAGGCCACGTCGTTGCTGAGGCGGATCAGCGGCGCCGGCGTGGCGACGTCCGCGGGTCGCGCGCCATTTCCCCGCGCGGGCGCCAACGCCAGCGCGGCCAGCGCCGCCTCATGTTTCCAATCCGCCATGAAGATTTGCGATTTGCCGTCGCCGCCCCGCCCGGAGGTCCAGGTGAGCCTCATTCCGTCCGGCGAGAACACCGGAAGCCCGTCGAAGCCGTCGGTGAACGTGACCCGAACCGGCTCGCGCGCGCCGTCGGCATCGACGAGGAACAGCTCGAAATTCGCGAACCCCAGCTTGTTCGCCGTGAAGATGATGTAACGGCCCGATGGGTGGTAAAACGGCGCCCAGGCCATGCACTTGAAATCCGTGACGCGGATCTGGTCCGTGCCATCGACGCGCATGGTGAAGATGTCGGCGATGGCGCCGTTGGTGTCGAAATGCCGCCAGACGATGCGCTGGCCGTCGGGCGAAAAGAACGGGCCACCGTCGTAGCCGGGAGTGGAGGTCAGGCGGCGCGGCGCGGAACCGTCGGCGTTCATCAGGTAGATGTCGCCGAAGAACGCGGGATCCGTCTCCAGACGCTTCAGGTCGGCGGCGGAAAGCTCGTTCGTCGGAAACGCGGCGCGCAACGAACAAAAGACGATTTGCTTCCCATCCGGCGAGAACGCGCCTTCCGCGTCGTAACCCGGCGTCGTCGTCAGGCGGCGGAGGTTCGCTCCATCGCGACGCGCGACGAAGAGGTCCATCTGATCATCGTAATCCCACGAGTAACGGCGCTCTTTGCCGGTGGCGCGGAAGGCGAGTTCCGCCTGCTGTTTCGCGCGGGCTTCGGGATCAAGATGCGTCGAGGCGAAGAGGATGTCGTCGCTGCCCGGACGGAAGAACGCGCAGGTGGTTTTCCCGGAACCCGGCGAGACCCGCACGGTGTCGCCAGTCTCCAGATCCAGCGTGAAGATCTGATAGAACGGATTGGCGGGATCGCGTTCGCTTTGGAAGACGAGGGCCTTGCCGTCTGGGGAAAAATAACCTTCGCCGCTGCGACGGCCTTCGAAGGTGAGCTGCCTGGTGTTGGCGAGAAATTGCCCCTCGCCGGTTTCAGCGGCATGGCAGCAGGCCGCGATCATCAACGCGGCGGCAAGGTGGAATCGCTTCATCACGAGCGCGAACGTAGCGGCCGGAACGGCCCTTGGAAAGCGCCGGGCTATGGACACGCGAGCCGAAGGCCCTCGAGGGTCAGCAAGGGCCGCACCGCATTGATTTCGGGCAGGCGCGCCGCCATCAAAGACGCGTAACCACCGGTGGCGATCACCGGCAGGCGGCGGCAGCCAAGTTCCTTTTTCAACTCGACGACCAACTCGCGCACCAGTCCGCGATAGCCATGCACCGCCCCCACGAGCATTGCCTCCTCGGTGCTGCGGCCGATCACGGTATCCGTCTCGCGAATCTCGATACGCGGGAGCAACGCGGTCTTCTCGTGCAAGTAAGTGGTCATCGCGGCGAGGCCGGGCGCGATGATCCCGCCCACGTAATCCCCGCGCCGGTCCACCACGTCGAAGGTCACGGCGGTTCCGAAATCCACCACCACCGAGGGCGCGCCAAAGAAACGGCGCGCGGCGATGGCGTTGGCGAGCCGGTCCGGCCCGATGGAGCCGGGCTTCGGATACCGGATGCCGATGCCTGCCACGGTTTCGTGGGTGAGTTCAAACGGTGTCTGCCCCAGCTTGGCCCGCAGCGCCGCGTGCGCGGCCCGCGTCGCCTCCGGGACCACGCTGCATAAGGCGGCCGAGCGCACCTTGGGGCGACCCCGCAGGATGGCCGGCAACGCGCGACCCTCGCGCCAAAGCCCGGTGCGAACCTCGCCTTCGTGGCCGAGATCCGCGCCCATGGTGAACGCGAAGTGCGTGTGGGTGTTTCCAATGTCGAGCAGCAGCAGCACGCGCGGATTCTGTCCGAGCCGGTCCGGAAGGACAACGGCATTTGGTTCCTGAAACAACCGGAGTCCGCGCTTGCCGCGGCGGCGAATCAGGGGTGCAATGTTCCAATCATGCGTTCTCCTCGCATCCCTGCGTTTTGCGCTCTCGCGTCCCTCTTCGTTGTCGGTTTCAACGCGGTGGCCCAAACGCCATTCGTTTGGACCAATCTCGCCGGAGGCAGTTGGACCAACGCCGCCAACTGGGTTCCCGCCGCCGTTCCCGGCGGCACGGATGTCATCGCGGATTTCGGCCTGCTCGATCTCGGCGGCGACGCCACCGTGACCCTCGACGGGCCGCGCATGGCGGGACAGTTGCGCTTCGCCGACACGACGCCGGGTCATGTTTGGTTCCTCGCCCCCGGTTCAGCGGGTCCGCTGACCCTCGACGCCACCGTCGGCGCGCCGCTCATTGCGGTGAGCAACCAGTCGGTCACGATCTCGGTGCCGCTGGCGGGTGCCAAGGGCTTCGCCAAGGCGGGTGGGGGAACGCTTGTTTTAACCGCGTCAAACACCATTACCGGCGACATGACGAACCAGGCCGGCCTGCTGCAACTCAGTGGCTTCACCGGGCGTGTGGCCGACACGGCGCGACTGACTTTTGCCGGCACGAGCGGGTTCACCCTCGATAATACCGGGGCCTCGGCCGCGGTTGTGAGAGCAATGGGCTCGCTCTATTTCCTGGCCGGGGAAGGCACGGTCAAATCCGTCCGTACCGAACCGCAGACAATGTCCCTTGTCACGGCTTACAACAACCATACGCTCGGCGCGTCGGGCAATTTTCTCGTCATGGGCGGCGTGAACGGCACAGACAACAAGATCGTCTTGAGCGGGCGCGCCGCCGGCCTGTTGAGCGGACGACATGCGTTCCACGGCACGAACTTCGTCTGGTACGATCCTGCCGGCTTCGTGCGCGGCATCAATTACGGCGTGGACACACCAACGGCGAGCGTCGGGGCCGGGGCCACCGTGGGCGCGCAGCACGACAAACACGTGCGCATCACCGGGAGCATCACCGCACAGGTCACGGCCACCAACCGCACGCTCAACATCAGCGGCCCGCATGATTTCACGCTGGCGGCCGGCGCGATCTACACGTTCGTGAACGGATTCATCAAGGCCGGCGGCGGTGTTTCCACCTTCAGCGGCGGCACGTCCATCGGCGACATCAACAATGAGCTTCCCATCCGCGTGGACCAGGCGGGTGAGTCGCTGGTCATCAACACGCGCATCTCCGGCAATTTCGCCGTGACCAAGGCCGGGGCGGGCACGCTCGTCCTCGGCTCGTCCGCGAACGATTTCACCAACAGCGTCTTCATCAACCTCGGCGTGGTGAAACTCGGGGCGGGCGACGTGGTTCCGGACGGCGTTGGCAAGGGCGGCATTGTCCTTCAGGAAACGGGCACCTTTGACCTCGGCGGCTTCAGCGAGACCATTAACGCCGTGAGCGGTGCCGGCGTGGTGGACAACAGCGGCGCGCCGGCCATCCTGACGGTGGGCGCGAACAACCTGAGCAACACCTTCAACGGCGTGATCAGGAATTCCGGGCAATCGCTCGCGTTGACCAAGATCGGCGCGGGCACGTTGACCTTGAACGGGTCCAATTCGTTCACTGGCAGCACGCTGGTCAGTTCCGGCCGGCTGGCGCTGGGCGTTTCCGGTTCACTGCGCGGCAGCACCAACATCGTGGTGCGAGCAGGCGCGACGCTCGATGTCGCGGCTGTGGGCGGCGGCTTCCGACTGGAGGGCGGGCAAACCATGCGCGGCAACGGCACGGTGACGGGCGCGGTCACCATCGCGGCGGGGGCGGTGCTGTTTCCTGACGCGGGCTTTGGCCGGTTGACCATGCGCAACGGCGTCAACTTGCAGGGCGAAGTCATTCTACGCGTGAACAAGTCCGGCTCCACGCTCACCAACGACAGCATCGCCGCCGCGTCGGTCGGCTATGGCGGAACTTTGACCATCACCACCAGCGGTGACCCACTGGCGGCGGGCGACGCGTTCAAACTGTTCGATGCGGCAGCCTACGGTTCTTCATTCACCACCCTGAATCTGCCCGGCCCGGGGGCGAATCTGGTCTGGAGCACGGCGACCCTGGCGGTGGATGGCACACTGCGAGTTTCAACCAGCAACAGCCCGCCGGTGGTTACCGCCGAACCGCCGGACCTCACCGTGCAGCTTTGCGACAGCGTTTTGCTGGCCGCTGCGGTCAGCGGGTCCGATCCGTTGGCGGGGCAATGGTTCCATAACGCTGCGGCGGTTCCCGGAGCGACGAACCTCACGCTGTCGCTCGTCGCGCTCACACCCGCGCAAGCAGGGGCCTGGCAGCTCGTCGTCACGAACCATTTCGGCAGCGCGACCAGCCGCGTGGCGACGCTGACGCTGGTCGATTCAACCGGGCCCGTGATCTCGAACTGCCCGCCGGCCCGCACGCTTTACATCGGGACCAACGACGCTGCGCCCGCACCGGATTTCACCGCGCAAATCGTCGCGTCGGATTGCAGCCCGCCGCTGGCCATCACGCAGTCGCCGCCGACCGGCGCGCCGCTCAGTCCCGGCATGACCGACGTGACCGTCTCCGTGCGCGACGCCTCGAACAACCTCGCGACCTGCGTCGTGCCGGTGCAGGTGTTGCGCCCCTACGGCCCGGCCCGCAACGCGCCCGCGTCCGCCGCGTGGACGCTGGCGTGCTCGCTCACCCTTCCGACCATCGCCGCCTTCACCAATGGCGTTCCCTACGACATCGACCACCGCCGCTGGCTCTCAAACTTCACGCGCATCGCCTATTACTTCGAGCTTCAGGAGAGCAACGCGCCGGTGCAGTTCATCTGGGCGGCGATGGACGCCTTCACTCCGGATGGCAACAAGGCCGGCGTTCCGAGTGCCGACACAGGCGCGGGCTTCCAGCAGGCAGTGGCGAATCTCGACGTTCGTTGCAGCGTGCCCGGTGTGGCGGTGGGCAGCGCGATGAGCGGAGGTTCCATCGACTTCTCCGCGAATGGCAGCGGCACCATGCGGGTGTTGCGGAACTCGAACTTGCTGTTTGCCGTGAACGGCTGGGCCGGCGGAACACTTGGCTTGAGCATCGGCGAACCGGTTGGTTCCGCGAACGCGGCGGCCTTCGTCGTGAAGCGTCTGCTCGTGTATGTGCTGCCCGCGACCAACCGGCCGCCGACGGACAGCGACGTGGTCATTTACGGCGGCACTTCGGGCGGCGTGGCGGCGGCGGTGCAGGTCGCGCGGATGGGCAAGCGTCCGTTGCTGATTTGCACGGACAACCACCTTGGTGGATTAAGCAGCGGCGGTCTCGGCGCCACGGACACCGGCAACATCAGCACCATTGGCGGCATCTCGCGCGAATTCTACCGGCGCGTTGGCCAGCGGTACGGCATGGCCGAGCGGTTCATCTTTGAGCCGCATATTGCCGAGCAGACTTTTCAGACCTTGCTCGCCGAGGCTGGCGTGCCCGTGCTGTTCAATCAGCAACTGGCCACCGTCGCGAAGTCCGGCTTGCGCATCACCGAAATGGTCATGGCCGATGGCTCGATTCATCGCGGACGGATGTTCATCGACACGACCTACGAAGGCGATTTGCTGGCGCTGGCGGGCGTGAGTTTCACGGTCGGGCGCGAAGGCACGAATGTGTACGGCGAGACATTGAACGGAATCCGTCCGAGCACGCCGGCGCACCAGTTTCTCGTCAACGTCGATCCCTACGTCACGCCCGGCGACGCGGGCAGCGGGTTGCTGCCCTACATCCAGCCCGGCAACGGCGGCACGCCCGGCGATGGTGATGCCCGAGTGCAAGCCTACAACTTCCGCCTTTGCCTCACGCAGACCGCGGCGAACCGGATGCCCGTCCAACCGCCGCCGGATTACGACGCGTGGAATTACGAACTGCTCGCGCGATACATCACGGCGCGCGTCGCCGCCGGACATTCGCTGACCGTTGGCTCGTTCATGAACCTCTCGACGATGCCAGCCGCGAAGACCGACGTGAACAACAACGGCGCGTTCTCCTCGGACTTTATCGGCATGAATTTCCATTTTCCAACTAACACCCACGCGGCACGCGTCGTCATCCGGCAGCAGCACGAGGATTATCACCGCGGTTTCCTGTATTTCCTCGGCAACGACCCGCGCGTTCCGGCGGCGTTGCGGAGCGGGATGCAGTCCTGGGGCCTGAGCATTGATGAGTTCCTCGACACCGGCGGCTGGCCGCACGCGATGTACGTGCGCGAGGGTCGGCGCATGGTGGCCGAATACGTGATGACGCAGGACAACTGCGCCTGGCGGCGCTTCGCCTTGGACTCGGTCGGGCTGGCCTCCTACAACATGGACTCGCACAACTGCCAGCGCGTGGTGCAGGGCGGGTTCGCGCGCAACGAAGGTGACGTGCAGTCCGCGCCCGCAGGGCCGTTCGCGATTTCCTACCGCTCGATCGTCCCGCGCTCGAACGAGTGCGCGAACCTGTTCGCCACCTTCGCGCTGTCCGGCAGCCACATCGCCTTCAGTTCGTGCCGCATGGAACCAGTGTTCATGATGACCAGCCAGAGCGCCGGCGCGGCGGCGGCGTTTGCCATCGACGACGACGTTTCTGTGCAACAGGTGAATTACGACCGGCTCGCTGTGCAGTTGCAGGGCGACGGCCAGATGCTCCGCTGGGGAAACAGCGGCTCCGGCGACGGCCTGATCGTGGACAACGGCGACGGCACCAACGTGAGCGTCGCCGGCGCGTGGACGAGCAGCACGTCGTCGCCGGGCTACTGGGGCTTCGATTACCTGCACGACGGCAACGCGGACAAGGGCACGAAATCCGTGACCTTCACGCCCGTGCTGCCAAGCAACGGCGTCTATGAGGTGTTTCTACGCTGGACTGACAACGCCAACCGCGCGCCGAGCGTGCCGGTGGATGTGGTGCATCCCGGCGGGACCAACACCGTCTTTGTGAACCAGCAGGCCAACGGCGGCCTGTGGATGCTGCTGCTGGCCACGAATTTCAACGCCGGCACGAACGCGAAAGTCGTCGTCCGCAACGACGGCACCACTGGGTTTGTCATCGCCGATGCGGTGCGTTTCGCGCCGCCCGGCTCGACTTCGGGAACACCGACCGTCGTGATGCAAGTCGTGACCACGGCCAACCGCACCGCGGAGACCAACAGCGGTCCCGCCATCATCACGCTCGTCCGCACTGGCGACACCAATTCCGCCGTCACGGTGAACTACGCGGCCGGCGGCACCGCCTCCAACGGCGTGGACTACGCGGCGTTTCCCGGCTCCGTGACGCTTCTGCCCGGCGTTGTTTCCGCGCGGCTGTTTGTGAACGCGGTTGCGGAC
>CAYQWK010000253.1:0-8805 GCA_964420805.1 uncultured Bifidobacteriaceae bacterium
GCTGCTCATCGCCTTCTTCCCGCTGCTGAAGACCTTCTCCCTGCCGCTCAGGAGCCTGCCCCTGGCCAACGGCGGCACGGTAGATGTCATGCCGCTCGTGAACAGCCCAGCCGTGACCTCCGGCTCATCGCTCAACAAGCGTCGCTTCGACATGTTCGTCACGAACGACACCCGCGTGGACTACGCCGACCTTTATCTCCTGCGCTGCAACAACAAGCACCAGGTCGGCGGCTTCGACACCACCCTCACCAACGCAAACCTCGTTCACGGCCCCGGCAACTGGACACTCGCCAAGGCTTCCGGCTCGAACACCACCTTCTCCGGCACGATCGAATTCGGCGAGGCCACCAGCGTGAAGTTGAACTTCAGCGACCTCAGCTTCACGCAGGCCACCAACGCCTCGGTGAAGATTCTGGTGGCCTATGACGACCAGATTCTCGACGCCCTGGATGACCGCAACATCGCAAGCCTCGTGGCCAATAGCGACGGCACCGTGAGCCTTCTGCTCGGCACCCCGCTGCCCGGCGCGAGCAACCTGCTCGTGCAAGTCCTCTCCAACGGCGTCGTCACCAGCAGCCAGACTCTTCCCGCCACGGCGGGTGCGGAGATGGCCCGCTTCCCGAACGGCATGCCAATCACAAGCTTCGAACTGGCCAGCACCGGTGGATTCACCGTGAACCTTGGCGGCTCCGGCTATGCGATCCGTGTCAAACTCAGCGTGGTGCCGATCGTCATCTGGCCCGTCGCCTCCGTGACGCTCGTGGCCGGGGGACTTGATTCGGTCACCCTAACCCAACCCGAAGTCGGCATCGTGGATCCGATGGACGGCCAGCACGACGACTGGTTCGTCTCCGCCTCGGGCGACGCCGTGGCGCATGTCGGGAGCAGCCAGTTCGTGGTCTCCGCCCTCGACAGCGCGAACCCCGGCCCGCTCGGCATCACCGCTCGCATGGCTTCGCCCACCAATGAACTTCGCGCCACCCTCGACGCCACCTTCGGCCAGTTCTCGCCCATGCCGTCGAATGCCGTCGTGCGGGTCAGCCCGTGGATCGAACCGATGGACGGCCAGCATGACGACGTGGCGGGCGTGAGCTTCGCCCACAATGGCGCTGGTTGGACTGTGCTCGGCAGCCGGAACGATGCGCCTCTCGCCATTAAGCGCGTCGAAGTCTGGAACAACGGCGCGCTCGTCACCGCCGTTACGAATCCTGCCAGCGTCATCGTGAGCGAACTGCCAAAGGCTTATTGGCCCACCGTCACCTGGTTCGTGGACGCGGACATCTGCCACCGCTTCCCCTACTCGCAAGCCGTCACCGTGCAGATCAACGGCACGACCCACACTGGCAATGAGACCCGCATCCTCGTCGCTTACGACGACCGCCACCTGCCGTCCGACTTCACCGGTGTCCATGTGGAAACGGACGGTGCCGAGACGCTGGCCATCTCCAGCTTGGAGGCCGGCCGGGTGAACTATCGCCTTGAACCTCCGACCTTCGAAGCCGGCCAGATGACCTTCGGCTGGAGCGGTATCGGCGCGGTGATCGAATCCGCCCCAACCGTGCGCGGGCCGTGGACCATCGAGCAGCCCGTCGAGGGCGAGATCAGCGTCTCGACCACCAACGGCCCGATGAAGTTCTTCCGCGCGCGCGGCCAATGATCGTGCCCCGCCGTCTGCAATGGACGGCATAACTGAACAGAACCGGGAGTGGGTTACTCCCGGTTCCTTCTTTTCCGCTGTGCGGAACTGGGGTCTTCGGCGCGGATCTCGCCCCCCCTCGCCGCCTCGCCGCTTGACGCCCGCGCCGGGTTCGCGCTGACTTCGCGCATGATTCACTCCGCAATGCTCCGCATCGTGCTGGTCCTCGTGTCCGCGGCTGTCGTTTCGCGCGCCGAAGTCCGGCTTCACAACCTCTTCACCGATCACATGGTCCTGCAGCAGGGGACTTCCGTGCCCGTCTGGGGTTGGGCGGCGGACGGCGAGAAGGTCACCGTCGAGTTCCGCGATCAAAAGGCCTCGACCGTGGCCAAGGGCGGCAAGTGGATGGTGAAGCTCGGCAAGATGAACGCCGCCGGACCAGCCAGCACGCTCAAGGTCACGGGCGACAATCCCGCCGCGACCGACAAGCGACACAGCTCAGTCGTGCTAATGGACGTGGTGGTGGGCGAGGTCTGGGTTGCCAGCGGGCAGTCGAACATGGAGTGGCCGTTGAACCGGTCGTTCGAGTCGGCGGCCGACATCGCCGCGTGCGCGAACCCGAACATCCGCCTGTTCACCGTGCCCAAGCTCAAGCTCAACGAGCCGACCAACAACGTGAACGGCGCGTGGCAGCTTTGCGCGCCGGAGACGGTGCCCGGCTTCTCGGCCGTGGCGTATTACTTTGCGCGCGATTTGCAGAAGGCCCTCGGCGTGCCGGTGGGCGTGATTCACACCTCGTGGGGTGGCTCGCCCGCCGAGGTCTGGATTCGCGAGAGCTTCATGGCCGCCGACAAGGAATGGAACGCGGACATCCTCGGCAAATACGCGGCGGACAAGCCCAAGCTCGAAGCCGCCGTAGCCAAGTGGGAGGAGCAGCGCGCCGCCGCCGCCAAGGAGAAGAAGCCCTTCACCGCGCGCCGGCCCTCGGGCGGTTGGAAGCCCGCCGAGCTTTACAACGGCATGATCGCCAACATCATCCCCTTCGCCATCCAGGGCGCGATCTGGTACCAGGGCGAGTCCAACGCCGGCCGCGCCTGGCAATACCGCCGCCTTTTCACCGACATGATCGAGAACTGGCGCAAGGACTGGGACCGCGATTTCACCTTCCTCGAAGTGCAGCTCGCGCCGTTCGACATGAGCCGCAAACGTTCGTTGGAGGAAATCACCGCGACGCCCGGCGACAGCAACTGGGCGGAGCTCCGCGAGGCGCAACTGCTCGCCACCACGAACCTCAAGCGCGTGGGCATGGCCGTCATCACCGACGTCGGGGACAAGGACGACATCCATCCCACGAAGAAGGGGCCGGTGGGCGCGCGGCTGGCGTTGCTGGCGCGGAAGATTTCCTACGGGCAGAAAATCGTGGCCGACGGCCCGCTGTTCGACGGCGTGAAGTTCAAGGACGGCCGCGCCGTGTTGAGCTTCGAGAGCGTGGGCGGCGGACTCGAGGCGCGCGGCGGCAAGCTCACCGGTTTCGCCATCGCGGGCGAAGACAAGAAGTTCGTCTGGGCTGACGCGGTGATCGAGGGCAACAAGGTCGCGGTCAGCAGCCCGTCCGTGCCCAAGCCGGCGGCGGTGCGCTATGGCTGGTCGGACTTTCCGGTGGTGAACCTCTTCAACAAGGAAGGCATCCCGGCGACACCATTCCGCACCGACGATTGGCCGATGCTGACGAAGCCGAAGACGGCCAAACCGTGAGCCGCAAGACCGGCTCCTACACATGGGCGCTCCGGTGAATGCAGGCCCGCCCTGGCGCCGCTGGCGGAAATGGTTCCGCAAGCTGCCGTGGCTGCACCGCCGGTTGATCCGGGTGCGCGAGACCGGCATCAACCTGGCCCTCGCCGTCGTGCGCCGCGCCGTGCCCGCCCGATGGCACGTCGGGCCGCCAAAAGGCTGGTTCCTGCTCGCGGAACGTATTCGCGCCGGAACGGCACGCGGACGCATCGTGGTGGAACAACCGCCGGCGCCGCGCGGCATGCCAGGATGCCTGCGCGAACTGGCCCGCCTCGGCCAGCTTGAACACCGCCCGTGGAGCATCTTCTGGAGCCAGCACCGCGAGGCGCGGCTGATCGGCTCGACGTTGTTATTGCAGGAGGAGGACGGCCGCGTGGCGGCCGAGGCCGCACTCGGGCACCCGGCGGTGCTGGATGATCCGGGCTTCCGCGAGTTCCGGCACGGGCCGCCGGTGCGGCTGGCTGGCAATTGGACGAGCATTTCCTGGCGCTGGTCCGGCGGTTTTTACCACTGGCTCATGGACGCCCTGCCGCGCCTGGCGCTGCTGTCCGAATTCCCACCGGACACGCGAGTGATCGTTCCGGCAAACTTGTCCGGTTACCAACGCGAGACCCTGGCCTGGCTGGGCCTCGCTGACCGGATCCGGCCCACCGCGGAGCGGCATCTCGTGGTCGAGAACTTCTACTTTAGCTCCCCCACCAACCACACGGGCTGCTTCGATCCGTACGCGGTGGACTGGTTGCGGCGGACGTTTCTGCCGCGGCAGGAGGCGGCCGGCACGCCGCGGCGTTTCTACGTGCGGCGGGTCGGGGTTTCGCGTGGGATCACCAACGAGGCGGAATTGCTTGCGCTTTTCGAGCAGCGCGGTTGGGCGGTGGTGGACACGGCGGAGATGACGCTGGCCCGGCAGATCGCCCTCTTTGCCCGCGCCGACGCGGTGTGTGCGTTGCACGGTGCGGCCCTGACGAACCTCGTCTGGTGCCCGCCCGGTTGTCGCGTGCTGGAACTGGCCGCCAGCACTTACTTGAACGGCGTCTTTGAGGGCATCGCCGAGGCGGCCGGCGTCGAGCACCGCTTTCTCATTGGCCCCGGCACGGAGGATTTCGCGGTGACGGTGGACGTGGCGGCGGTTGAAAAGGCGATGCCCTGGCTTGAACGAGCCGTTCAATAACCCGCCGGCATCTTCCCCACTGGAGCAAGCAGCGCGTTGGCACCCAAACGCCGCCGGCTGAACTCGCGCGTGCGCGTGCCATCGTCGAGTTGAAACACGATTTCGTAACCCGGCGGCATCAGGGCGCGCACCTCTTCGTCGTTGAGCCAGATATGCTCGATCAGGATCAGCGGCCGGTGGTCGCGGATGGTCTCGGCGAGGCCTTCGATCACCTGCGGCTCGAAGCCCTCCACGTCGATCTTGATGAGGTCCGGCGGCGGCAGAGATTTCTCGCTGCGGTAGGCATCGCCGCGCCGGACCTGGATGGAAACCGGCAGGCCGCCGTCCACGGCACGCACGAGCGACCCTTCCGGCGAACCGCGCGGAGCGACGTGCATGGTCAGCGTTTCATCTGATGCTCCGAGGGCGATGGGATGCACGGTGGCAAATCGGTGACCCGCGAAAAGCGATTGCAGCGTGATCAAGGCGGCCGGGTTTGGCTCGAAAAGTTCCATGCGGCCGAGCTGGAACGGCGAACGCGCGAGGCGCTGGGCGAAATAGCCGACATTGGCGCCGACATCCCAATACACTGCTCCCGGCTTCAGCAGTTCGGAGAACATGGCGAAGATGGGACGATCATTTTCCATCTCGCCGGCCACGGCGTTGACCATCGCGTAGGCGCCCGCGTCACGGAAATCGAGCAGTGCGGTGCCCACTTCGGGGACAGGAAACGCGCAGCGGCGCAGGCCAGGGACAGTGTTGGCCAGGCGGCGCAGCAACCAACCCGCGCCCGGCAGCCCCATTCGGCCGTGCCAACACTGGTAGAAGCCGACCGCGGCGCGCGAGAATGAATCTGGTTTCATCAATGAATGGACCGCGACTCTGGCCGGGCGGCGGGTCGATGTCGAGCGGGCCGCTATTGCTGCTCAATGAGAATCTTGAAGAACCGTTGTGGCCCGCTAATCGGGGTGCTGATGATGTTCGACTGGCCGGCCGGCGTCCACGGAGTCCACGACGCGGGTGCGTTGAGATTGGTGGACGAATAGAAGGTGTATCGGCGGCCCGGCAGCGAAGGCAGGGTGATTCGCAATTCCCCGTTGACGACGCTTGCCGGCGGCTGGAAAGCGTCGTTCCGGTCAAGCGGATCGGTGTATTCCATGAATTCCTCGAAGTTGGATTTACCGTCGTGATCGGGGTCGGCGGACGGATCGCCGTCGGGCGAGGTGAGGCTGCCGAAGTTGTTAAAGCGCCATGTGTCGTAGTCCATCTGCACGAACAGGCCGTTGAGAATCCAGTCCGCGAGAAGATTCACGGCTTCCGTGTCCACCTCGCTGGAGCCAAGCGGCGGCATGGGGGTGATTCCGTTGGTGCGGGCGACGCGCAACCATGCGACCGAATGCGGCAAATCGCCCGGCACGACCAGTTTGGTGTTGGGCGGGCTGCCAATGCTTAACGGCTGACCGTCAATCAACCCGGTCTGTGCGCGCGTGAGTTGCGGGCGTCCGTCCCATGAAGGCGGCGTAGGGCCTCCGGGTTGATGGCAGTAGGCGCAGTTCACAGCGAGGTAAGAGCGCACACGCGCCTCGACGGAAACGTTGGTTTCACTGGCGCGATAGAATCGCGGGAGGTTCGTGGGACTCTCATTCAGCCCGGCGAGGTAGCCGGCGGCTTGCAGAAGCGTCAACTGGTTGCCGGTGTTGCCGGCAACTGTTCCCTCGCGATTCAACTGCCGTGTACTCGGCGAGAGGGCACTACCGGCCTGTGGCAAATGGCAGACGAGGCACTCGGCTCGTGACGGAATGTGGTAATGCTGAGTAACCACCGAGCCTTGATTGGTCACAGCCAGGTCAAAATCGTCGCCGCCGTCAGGCACAAGAAACGCCTCGGTGCCGGAGGGATTCCATTTGTAACTCACGCCATAGGAGGAGTTGGTGGTCTTGACGAGGAAACGGGTCTCGACGCGCCGGCTGGTGGCAGGATTCCCACGCTCCATGCTAAAGTCAAAATGCTTGGCTAAAACCATGCCCGCCGGGAACGACCATGCGCCATCGCGCGAGTAGGTCATCTTGTTGGTGGCGTCCTTGATGTGAAACCAGCGCGTCTTGTCTGCATAGTCCGACCAGAACCGGAGGTTGGGTTCAAAATGCTCGACGCCTGGGCTGGGGGAAAGGTCGGCGAGATCGGCGAAGAAGCCCGTCTCGCTCAACGTCGCAGGCAGCGGTTCGCCCTCCGAGCGATACACCAACCGCTTGATGCGTCCGGAACCTGAACCTTCAGCCCCCCACTGGATGAGAAGAATGTCGTTGTTCGACGGATCCGGGAGAAAGGCCGTGACGGCGTTGCCCGTGATGAGCCTCCTGAAAGTGGGATACGGGTTCGTCGGGTTGATGGCCCAGATGTGGCCGTTCACGAAGTCGCCGAACACGTATTGCTGGTCCAGGCCCGGGTAGTTCGTGCCCTGGAAAATATAGCCGCCGATGAGCGCGCGCCCCTGATTGGTCCCGCTGCCATGCCAATACTGAAAGCGGGGCAAAGTGATCGTCGCGTTGCTGAAAGCTGCGCCGTTGATCAGTTCCCACCGGCGCGAACCACCCCACAACCAGTTTCCCAATTGCCCGTTCGGTTCCATGAAAATTCCCTCAATGAAGGACCAACCCGCGTTGTCGCCAGGCCCCATCACGACGACCTTCTCAACGGAATCAACGCCGTCATCGCCAACCCACAGCTTGTTGGTCCACGGGTCGAAGCTGAATTGCCAGGGATTACGCAGGCCCACGGCGAACATCTCGGTGCGTACCTGGGCCGGGTTGACCGGCTGTTGGTTGAAACTCGTGGCGCCGACGAACGGGTTGTCCGCCGGCACGGAATAGAAGGCCAGGCCGTTGGTGTCCAAGGGCACCGCGATGTGCGGATTGGGTTCCAGGTTCCCCGGGCGCTTGTCCACGTCGATGCGAATAATGCAGGAGAACAGGTCGCGATCTATGATCTGCGCGTTGTGGTGGCCGTCCTCGACAAACGCAGCAATTCCCTCGTCCCCGATGGAAACATAGAGGTATCCATCCGGCCCGAAGCGGCAGGTGTTGATGTCGTGGTAAGGTCCGTCCTTTGGTTCATCAATCAGCATGACCTCCGAGGCGGGATCGGCCTGCAATGGGTTGGCCGCCGAACGCGTGAATCGTGAGAGGCGGGTGCGCAGAGGGCTGTTGGTGTTGCCCGGAATCACATTGCCAACGTAGCAGACGTAAATGAACCCGTTGCTGGCGAAATTCGGGTGGCAGGCCACTCCCACCGCGCCGCGCTCCGCCGAGTTGCTGTTCACGCGATTGGTGATGTTGAGGAAAAGGACCTTGGCCGGCGTTCCCGCGGTCACGTCCGGGATCAACCACACGCGCCCCTTGCTCTCCACCAGAAACAGCTTCTTCTGATCGCCCTGAACAGAGCACATCGTGTTCGGTGAGTTGAATCCGAGCCCGGGAAAGGCGTCCACCAGCGCCCATTGGTTGGACAGCGGCAGGCTTGAAGGGAATCTCACTTGATCCGTGGCGAACCGGCCGGCTCCGGCGAAATTAATTGTCACGGTGGCCGGCGCGGAGGCGGTGCCGCCTGCGCCGATCAACCGGTAGCTGAATGAGTCCGTCGCCGGCGTCCCGTTGGTGTGGGCGTAGAGGATCGTCCCGTCCACCTGCGGCGTGGCCCAACCCCAGGCCGGTGACGATGCGATCTGAACGGTCTTGTCAAAATAACCGGCATCATTGGCCGTGGCACGAACCCGCGCCTTTCCTCCATGCCGCATCGTCACACTGTCCGGTGCCGGGCTTCGATACGCCTGCAAACGCGCGCCGGGAACAGGTTCCTCGATGCTTTGGTCGGGCAAACTCCAGCGCACAGCAAGATGATCCATCCCGGTGTCCTGCTTCATCAGCGCCTCGATGTAATAGCGTTGTCCGGCCACGAGTGAAATCGCCGGCGACTCTTGCTCGGGGTATTTGCCCCACTCGCGCGGCAAGGTCTGGCCCGGCACGCGGGCGATCCGCAGTTTCCCGGCCGGGTGCTCGTTCGTGCTCAGGTGGAGTTCCGCATTGTCATCACTGGCAATCCAGAACCGGTAGCTTCCGCTGGCGGGCGCGGTGATCCAGCCCGACAACCGCTGGCCGTAGTTGCTTCCACTGTTGGTTGGCGCCTCGAAGCTCGAAAGCACCTCCGTCAGCACCGGGCTTGAAGGGAACAC
>CAYQWK010000254.1:0-8752 GCA_964420805.1 uncultured Bifidobacteriaceae bacterium
ATCGTGTCCATCATGCCGGGCATGGAATCACGGGCGCCGGAGCGGACGGCCACGAGCAGGGGCATGCCGCTGGTGCTGCCGAATTTGCAGCCCATGATCTTCTCCATGTTGGCGATGCCAGCCTGCATCTGCGCCTGGAGTTCCTTCGGGTAGGTCCTTTTGTGCGCGTAATAGTAGGTGCAAACCTCCGTGGTGATGGTGAATCCCGGCGGCACGGGCAGGCCGATGCGGGTCATCTCGGCGAGGTTGGCGCCTTTGCCCCCGAGGAGGGCTTTCATCGAGCCGTCGCCATCGGCTTTTTTGTTTCCAAATGTGTAAACGTATTTCGGTGCTTTAGCCATAAGTTCGGTTCCAGTTTTGGTTCCAAATCGCGGTGTTTTTCGCAGATTTCCGCGAAATTGAGGCGGGACACTAGCAACCGGCGGGGGGGTGTCAACGCTTGCGTCGCCGAAGCTGGGCGAATCACAATGTCCACCGCGAGAATGCCAAGAAATGCGGTTCAGTCCGGCCTCTCCAATACACTGCATCCCCTAAACATGGCATGCGATCGCCAGCACACGCAGGGTTGCGCCGAGGAAACCCCGGATGGCAGGGCAAAGGATTAAACCGGGGCCGGGGCGGCTTCAGGCAATCTCGCCTGCCCAGCCACGCCGTTCTTCTGCTCGAACTCCTTGCACCACCCCTTGATCTCGGTGTCGTTGAAGATCTTCCCGATCACGCGGCGCAAGAGTCCCTTCAAGCTCGCGTTCTCAAGGTCGCGGAGGGAACGGATCGCCTCCTCCTTGTATGTCTCCAACAACGTGCGCGCCCGATCCTCAGCGCCAACCTGCGCGTAAAGCACCTCGACCTGCTCCGCTTGAACACCGGCCGGGAGTTGCCGCCGCCACACCGCAGCCAGGAGCGCCTTGTCGTCGCCCTTCGCCTTCTCATGGGCCACGGCGAGCAACAGGCTCGGACGCAATCCAGCGATGTCGTTCGTATCGCCCTTCGCGCCAAGATCACTGATATCGTCGCGAATCTGGTAGGCCACGCCGAGGGCCTCGCTGTAAGCGCGAAGCGTGTCGGAAACTTCCTCGTACTCCTCCAACCCCGCGTAAATCGAGCCGAGGCGTAACGCCACTTCAAAGGCCGGCGCGGTCTTCTTGCGGAAGATGTCCAGGACCTGCAACGAAGTGAGCGGCGCGGGGTGGCGCGCCCAGCACAACTCCGCGCCCTGGCCGCGGCACAACTCGCGCTGGCCGCGCGCCGCGACCAGGATCATCTCCGCCCTTTGTTGCGCAGACACCTTGCATTCGCCGATCAGCCGGTAACCCTCGCCAATCAGCAAATCACCGACGTTCAGCGCCACGGCCACGCCGTGTTCCTCGTGCAGCGTTTTTTCGCCGTAGCGCAGCGCGTCGTTATCCTCAATGTCGTCGTGGATGAGCGATGCCTTGTGGAAGCACTCGACGGCAACGGCGATCTTGCGGATGTCCTCCGGCAACGCCGTGTTCGCGCCGCGCAAGGCTTGAAAGGCCGACACGGCCAGGAACGGCCGCCACCGTTTGCCGGCGCGCATCAGCCATTCCCGCGCGATCTTTTCCGTCTCGCCCTCCGCCGTTCCCATGACCAGATCCAGCGACGCCGGCGTGAACCAAAAATCCACCTCGTCGCGCAGGGCGCCCAAATCCATCCGCCGCGTCGTGTCATCGCTGCTCAGATGGATGTAGTCCCAAACCCAGTCGAGATCGACGGTCGTGTCGATGCAGTCGTCCTGCAACAAAGGCACGGCCACGCCGGGAATGGCGGCGGCTTCCATGTAAGGAAAGGCGCGCTCCAGCACGCTCAGGCAACTCACACCGACGATGGCCTCGATCTTGCCGGTCTGGATCAACGACATGACGATGGCCGAACCTTCCGCAACCAGCACTGCGTACCCGAGTTTCTCCGCCTCTGCCTGCAAATCCTGGATCGTGCAAAGCCCGCATTGCTTGCACAGCATGCCGAACTCATCGAACGGTGCCGGGCACTTGGCCTCCACGCGCAGGCATTTCGGCAGCAGCAGCAGCCGCTTCTCGAACGGCACCTGCGCCAGCGATTCGCGCCACATCTCGTTGTTGAGCAACACGCCGATGTAATCGCGATGCACCGGATCGCACCCGAGCATCTGCACGAGCCGGTCCGCGTGAACCTTCAATTCCTCCATTGGCGTTGGCGGCACCGGGTTGAACTCGGCGATGTAATTGCGGATGGCGTGCAGGACGCGGCTGCGCTCGGCCGCCGTCTGGGGAATATTCTTCTTCGGCGGACGGAACCGCTGTTGCACGACGTGCTTCGGAATGCCGAATGAAATGGGTTGCATGTTGCCTCTAAGCTCCTGCATGTGACGACGACCGCCATGATTTGATTCGTTCGGCGTGCCGTCGAGCCTTGTTTTCTGCCTGTTCCGCCCGGCGCGCCTCACGCCGTGCTTCTCTGGCGACGCGCCGGCACCGTTCGAGGTTTCAATCTTCATTTCCTCGAAGGCCGGCCAATTCGGTGCCCCATCTGGAATCTGGCATTTATCGACGCGCTTCGGCACAACACCGCCGTGCAAACGCGCTTCCTCATCGGCCCCGCCGGCAGCGGCAAGACGACCCGCTGCCTCGATGAAATCCGCGCCGAGTTGCGCGTCCGCCCGCAGGGGCCACCGCTCATCTTCCTCGCGCCGAAGCAGGCAACCTTCGGCATTGAGCGCCAGTTGCTCGCCGATGATTCACTGCGCGGCTACACGCGGCTGCAAATCCTCTCCTTCGACCGCCTTGCCGACTATGTGCTTGGCGAATTCGCGGCGCACCCCGCAGCCGCCCGCGAGGCCTTGAGTGATGAAGGGCGCGTGATGGTCCTGCGCGCCTTGCTGGCCCGGCACCAGCGCCGGCTCCGCCTCTTCCGCTCCACCGCGCGCCTGCCTGGCTTCGCGCAACACCTGAGCCTCCTGCTGCGCGAGTTGCAGGAACACCGCATCTCGCCCGCGCGCCTTTCCGAACTCGCCGCGTGCCACTCCGCCGGCGTCCTGGCGGACAAACTCCACGACATAGCCCTGCTGCTCGACGCCTACCGCCGCTGGCTGGAGGCCGAGAAACTCGAGGACGCCCACACGCGCCTCGACGCCGCCGCGACGCTGTTGCGCGCGCGAACCGCCCCTGAAAGCGCATCCGCCGCGAAAGCCGCGGCAAGCAGGCCCCTGCTCTGGCTCGACGGCTTCGCGGAAATGACGCCGCAGGAACTGCACCTGCTCGCGGCCTTCGTACCGGTGTGCCACTCGGCAACGCTGGCGTTCTGCCTTGAAACCGCGCCGTCGGAGAACGGCAACGGCGCCTCGTGGCTGTCGCTCTGGACCGTGGTCGCACAGACCTTCCGCCGGTGCCGCCACGCGCTCGAAGCCATCGAAGGCAACGTCGTCACCGTGGAACCAACGCGGAGCGCGGAATGCGGAACGCGGAATCGCTTCGCGGCCAGTCCGTTGCTTGGCCATGTCGAGTCAGCGTGGTCCAGCGGTACGCCAATTTCGTCATCCGACATTCATCAGTCGTCATTGCGCATCGTCACCTGCTCCAATCCAGAGGCCGAGGCCACATTCGCCGCGCGCGAAATTCTCTCCTTCGTCCGCGAGCACGGCGCACGGTTCCGGGACTGCGCAGTGTTGCTGCGGACGCTGGACGGGCACCACGACTCGCTGCGCCGCGTGTTCACGCGCTACGGAATCCCCTTCTTCCTCGACCGCCGCGAACCGGTCACGCACCACCCGCTGGCCGAACTGACCCGTTTTGCGCTGCGCACCGTCGCGTTCGGCTGGAAGCGCGACGACTGGTTCGGCGCGCTCAAGACCGGGCTGGTCCACCACGAGGACGAAGCGCTCGACGCCCTGGAGAACGAGGCGCGACGCCGGGGCTGGGACGGCACGCAATGGACCGAAACGCTGCGCGACGAGCATGCGCAACCGCATTATTTCGAGCCACTCCGCCAGCGCCTGGCGCCGCCGTTCACGCGCCTCGGCGCCGCCGTGCAAGGCGACATCACCGGCCCGCAACTCTCAGCCGCCCTGCGCACGTTGTGGTCCGACCTTGAAATCGAGACAACGCTGGAACGATGGAGCGCCGAGGCGCAGGAATCCGCCCCGCTGGCCGTGCGCATTCACGACACCGTGTGGACGCAGATGAACGCCTGGCTCGACAACGTGGAACTCGCCTTCAATTCCGAATCCCTGCCAGTTGCCGAATGGCTGCCCGTTCTCGAAGCCGGCTTGGCCAACCTGAGCGTTGGCGTCATTCCACCCGCCCTGGACCAGGTGTTGGTTGGCGCCATCGACCGCTCGCGCAACCCCGAGCTGCGGCTGGTCATTCTGCCGGGAATGAACGAGACGATCTTCCCCGCTCCGCCGCCGCGCCCACCGATCCTCTCCGAGATCGAACGCGAGAAACTGGCCGAGGCGCTAAACGCCGCGGCGGGATCCCGGCCGGCCTCGACCGCGCCCACGCCCTGCCCGCTCGCGCTCACCACGCGCCAGCGCCTCGCGCACGAGCGTTTCTTCGCCTACATCGCCTGCACACGTTCGCGCGAACGGCTCGTGCTGACCTGTTCCGCCGCGGACAGCCGCGGGCGCCCGCTGAACCCGTCGCCGTTTCTCGCCCATCTCGAACGCCTCGTGCCCGGCGTGTTCCCCGCCGAACCGGCGCGGCGTGAGACCTTCCATGCCCCCGGTTGGCGCGAGGCGGTGCATCCTCACGAACTCGCCGCCCCCGTGCTCAATCGCGTGCATCCGGCGCTCGAACCGTTTCGCGCCGAAGCGCCGTTCCTCGAACTCGCCGCCCGCCACGAGGAAGGCCGGCGCGCCGCTGGAACAAAGCAACTCGCCGCGGAAATCGTGGCGCATCTTTACGCCAATCCGCTTCCCACGTCCGTCAGCGCGCTTGAGAAATTCGCCTCCTGCCCGTTCAAGTTCTTCCTTAACTCCGGCCTGCGCGTCCAGGAACGCGAGGAATTCGAGATAGATCACCGCCGCCGCGGCAGCTTCCAGCACGACATCCTCGAGGAGTTTCACCGGCGCGCCACCGCAGGCGGAAGACGTTGGCGGGACTGGACGCCGGACCAGGCGCGCGAACTGGTCGGCGGAATCGGGAATGAGAAACTGAACACGTTTCAACAGGGCCTCTTCACCTCCGAGGAAGCGCGCCGTTTCACCGGGCGGACGTTGATCGGCAACCTGGAGAACCTGATCGGCACGCTGATCGGGTGGATGGCGCACTACCAGTTCGATCCGCAGGCCGTGGAGGTAGAGTTTGGGATTTCGCCGGAGTCGCCGTTGCCGGCCTGGCGCATCGACCTGGGAAACGACCGCGCCCTGCTGCTGCGCGGGCGCATTGACCGCCTGGACCTTTACCAGACACTGCAAGGCGAGACCCTCGCCGCGGTGCTCGACTACAAAAGCAGCCCGCGCAAGGTGAACGCCACCAAGCTGCACAACGGCCTCGAACTGCAACTGCTCTCCTATGTTGGCCTGCTCCGCCAGGCGACACCGGCGGCCGCGTTGCCGAAACTGAAACCGGTCGGCGTCTTCTACGTCGGTCTGCGCGGACAATCCAAAGCGGCCGCCAGTCGCGACGAGGCGCTCAACGACGCGGCCACCAAGCGCCGCAAGTCCTTTCAGCACAGCGGGCGCTTCGACAAATCCGCCGGGGAACTGCTCGACAGCCACGGCGGGAGCGAGCAATTCGCGACTCACCACGCGAGCAAGAACGCAATGGATCCCGTCGATTTCGAGGCGCTAATCGCCGGCGTCGAGGAACACCTGCGCCGGTTTGGAAATCAGATTCTCGACGGCGCGGTGGAAATCGCGCCGTTCCGCAAGGGCAGCGAAACTTCCTGCGATCATTGCGAGTTCGCGACCATCTGCCGGTTCGATCCGTGGACGGAATCGTACCGCAAACTCGAACCCGTGCCGCCGAAGCCGAAGGCGGAGAAACCGGACAAACCCGTGAAACGCGCGAAGGCGAAGAAACCGGCATGAGCACATTCACCGACTCCCAAAAGGCTGCCATCGCCGCGCGCGGCAACGTGCTGGTGTCTGCCGGCGCGGGCACGGGCAAGACACGCACGGTGGTCGAGCGTTGTCTGCGGCTCATCGTTGAGGAAGGCTGCTCCTTGGAGAACATCCTGATGGTGACCTTCACCGAAGCGGCGGCGGCGGAGATGCGCGCACGGCTGCGCAAGGAACTGGAGAAGCTTGCCGCGCCCGATTCCGCAATCCGTGCTCCGCTTTCCGCGTTGGAGGAGCAACTCGCCCTGCTCGACACCGCGCACATCTCGACTCTGCACAGCTTCTGCCTGCATCTCGTCCGCGAGGAATTTCACCGGCTGGAACTCGACCCGCAGGTGAGCGTGCTCGACGACTCGCAGGCCGTGCCCCTCCGGCACGAGGCCCTCGACGCGGTGTTGCGGCGCTGCTACGAGCGCAAACTTCCGGGCGCGGACGAAATGCTGGCCCTGATCCGCCGTGCCGGTGGCTCGGACGATCCTGTGCGCGCGCTGGTCTTGAAGCTGCATGACCACATCCAAAGCCGCCCGGACGCCGCGGCATGGTTCGCACGGCAGACGGCGCGGCTCCAGGTGGCGGAGCCTGATGAATGGCGCGTGTGGCTGGGTGAAGAAGTTCTCGCCTGGCGGAATCGTTGGCTGCCCGAACTCGAACCGCTGGACGACAGCCCGAACATCAGCCGCTGCATCGAAGTGCTCACGCCATCTGGCCCAAATGGCATTGACCGCGCTGCGTTCAGAGCGTGGAACGAGATCTTCCAGCAGATCATTGCCATCGAGGATTCAACCTGGCCGCGCTCGCATCCCAAGAAGGACTTTCACAAACCCGTCGAAGCCTTCTTCGACGACGCCCGGTTCTTCAACGCGCTCACTCGGCAGGACGGCGGCATCGACCCGTTGAAGCAGGATTGGGACTGGATGCGGCGGCCGATGCTGGCGTTACTAGAGCTTGCGCAGGAGTTCGCCCGCGAGTTCGCCCGCGCCAAGCGCGCGCAAGGCGGGCTGGACTTCAGCGATCTCGAACAATTCGCCCTGCGCCTGCTCGTCGATGACCACGGCGCACCCACCGAGGTCGCGCGCGCGTGGCAGGCCCGGTTCACGCACGTCTTCGTGGACGAATGCCAGGACATCAATGCGGCCCAGGATGCGATCATTTGCGCGGTCGCTCAGTGCGGAAGGCGGAAGGCGGAAGGAGAAACTGCGCACGATGCGGACCCGATTCCGCATTCCACATTCCGCATTCCGCATTCGGGCAACCGTTTCCTGGTCGGTGACGTGAAGCAGAGCATCTACCGGTTCCGACTCGCCGCGCCGGAAATCTTCCGCGACTACGAGCGCCAATGGCGCGCGGGCGGACACGGCACGCGCATTCCGCTGGCAGACAATTTCCGCAGCCGCGAGGGCATCCTCGATTTCGTGAACGCGGTGTTCTCGGAACTCATGCGCGAAGAACTCGGAGGAATCCACTACGACGACGATGCACGGCTGCGGTTCGGAGCACCGGACCGTCGCGCGCAATTGAACAATGCGAATGGCAATGGCCCGCGCGTGGAATTGCACGTGATCCACAAGGTCAGGCAGGCAGACGATGCGGAGAACGAGGAAGCAGGCCCGGCGGAAACCGCGCCGGAGGCGGACGACCTGTTGAGCATCGAGAAAGAGGCCCGGCTGGTCGCGCAGCGGTTGCGGGAAATTCGCGAGAGCCGTCACGAAATCTGGGACGAGGACGCGGAGACGATGCGGCCGGTGGCCTGGCGGGACATGGTGGTGCTGCTGCGCTCGCCCAGGTCGCGCGTGGAGGCATTCGCGAAGGAGTTCTCGAAGGCGGGTGTGCCGCTGGCCGTCGCGCGCGCGGGATTTTACGGGGCGATCGAAGTCCAGGATTTGCTCAACCTGCTGCGACTGCTCGACAACCCGAGGCAGGACATTCCGCTCGTCGCGGTCCTGCGCTCGCCGCTGGTGGCGATGTCGCTGGACGAACTCGCCGCGCTACGCATCGCCGGCGGCCGGCGGGACGCGCCGTTCTTTGAGGTAGCGACGCGGCCCGGCCTTTCCGCCGCGGCGGGAGACCGATTCGCGGAAGTGCATCGTGCCGCGGCGGCGAAGGCGGCGGCGTTTCAAACACAGCTCCTGCGCTGGCGGACCTTGATGCGGCAGACCTCGCTGTCGCACTGCCTGGAAACGGTGTTGAGCGAAACCGGCTGCGAGGCGCTGCTCCTCGCCGGCGAACGCGGCCGCGAGCGCGTGGCCAACGTGCGCCGCCTGCTCGAACTGGCGCGGCAGTACGATCCCTTCCAACGGCAGGGGCTTTACCGGTTCCTGCGCTTTATCGAGCAGCAGGAGGACGCCGAACTGGACCAGGACGCGGCCGTGGTCGAGACCGGCGACGCGGTGCGGTTGATGAGCATCCACAAGAGCAAGGGCCTAGAGTTTCCCGTGGTGGCGTTGGCGTGCCTCGGCGGGCAGTTCAACTTCCGGGATTTGAGCCAGGACATCCTGCTCGATCTGGAACTGGGCCTTTGCGCGAAGGTCATGCCGCCAGACGCGGAGCAGCGCTATCCCAGCCTGCCGTGGCGCATGGCCGAACGGCGCGAGCGGCGCGAACTGACCGGCGAGGAACTGCGCCTGTTCTACGTGGCCATGACGCGCGCGCGGGACACGCTCATCCTGACCGGCTTCGACAAGAGCAAGGCCGCCGGCC
>CAYQWK010000255.1:0-8701 GCA_964420805.1 uncultured Bifidobacteriaceae bacterium
CATCCGCGAGACGTTCTCCCGCATGGCGATGAATGACGAGGAAACCGTCGCTCTCATCGCCGGCGGCCACACGTTCGGCAAGACGCACGGCGCCGGCCCTGCGTCAAATGTGGGACCTGAACCCGAGGCGGCTGGACTCGAAGCGCAGGGGCTCGGATGGCAAAGCCGCCACGGCTCGGGCAAGGGTGGCGACACCATAACCAGCGGTCTGGAAGTGACCTGGACCACCACGCCGACGAAATGGAGCAACAACTTCCTGTGGAATCTGTTTGGCTACGAATGGGAACTCACGAGAAGCCCCGCCGGCGCGCAGCAGTGGACGCCAAAAGGTGGCGCGGGCGCCGGTACCGTGCCGCACGCGCACGATCCTTCGAAGCGGATGGCGCCCGCCATGTTGACCACGGACCTCGCGCTGCGTTTCGATCCGGCCTACGAGAAGATCGCCCGCCGCTTTCTGGAAAACCCGGACCAATTCGCCGACGCGTTCGCGCGCGCGTGGTTCAAGCTGACGCATCGCGACATGGGCCCGCGTTCCCGCTACCTGGGACCGGAAGTGCCATCGGAAGAACTTCTCTGGCAGGACCCGATACCCAAACGCGATCACAAGCTGATCGGTCCGAAGGAAATAGCCGCGTTGAAGGAGAGGATTCTGAAGTCCGGCCTGTCGGTTTCCCAACTCGTCTCCACTGCGTGGGCTTCAGCGTCCACATTCCGCGGTTCGGACAAGCGCGGCGGGGCGAATGGCGCGCGCATCCGCCTCGCGCCGCAAAAGGACTGGGAGATCAATCAACCGAAGCAACTCGCAAAGGTGCTCAAGACGCTCACCAACATTCAGACTGCGTTCAACAAGACGGCGAAGGGCGGCAAGAAGGTCTCGCTCGCCGATTTGATCGTGCTGGGCGGTTGCGCCGCCATTGAGCGGGCCGCGGCGAAATCCGGGCACAAAGTCGCGGTTCCATTCAAGCCGGGCCGCATGGACGCATCGCAAGAGCAGACCGATGTGGCATCATTCGCCGTGCTCGAACCCATGGCGGACGGCTTCCGCAACTACGCCAAGGGCCGAATCGCTGCCGCGGCGGAACACCTGCTGATCGACAAGGCGCAGTTGCTCACGCTGACCGCGCCGGAACTGGCAGTGCTGATTGGCGGCATGCGCGCGTTGGACACCAACGCCGATGGCACGGCGCACGGCGTCTTCACCAAGCGTCCCGGAACATTGACGAACGACTTCTTCGTCAACCTGCTCGACATGGGCACGGAATGGAAGCCGACGTCCGAGATGCGGGATTTGTATGAAGGCCGCGACCGCAAGACCGGCAAAGTGAAGTGGACCGGCACACGCGCGGATCTGGTGATTGGCTCGGACTCACGCCTGCGCGCCGTGGCGGAAGTCTATGGCAGCGCCGACGCGGAGAAGAAGTTCATCAGCGACTTCGTGGCAGCGTGGACCAAGGTGATGGGCCTGGACCGCTTCGACCTGGATTGATCCGCTGTTGCATCACCGGCGACACGCCCCGTGGAAAGACACCCGCGGGGCTTTTTGTTGCTTCGGAGCTCCGGTGCCACCGCAGGCACGCGATCGGCCCTGAAACCGCAGTGCAAACGATGTTGCGCCGGAGCGGTGAATCGCCAGACACTCGCTTTAGAACATCGCTCGAAAACCAAATTTACAGAACATCATGAAGACCCATGCCGCTGTTGCTTGCGACAACCTCGCCCATCCTCCCATCCCGCAGGAGGCGTTTGACTGGTACGACGAATACGCCCATGGGATCATCGACCGCCGCACCTTCATGAACCGTCTCTCGACGCTCGCGGCAGCGGGTTTCTCCATGAGCGTTCTGCTCGGCACGCTGATGCCGAATTACGCGAATGCCGAACAGGTTTCATTCAACGACCCCGCCATCAAAGCGCGTTACGCCGTCTTTCCCTCGCCCAACGGTCACGGCGAAGGGCGCGGTTACCTCGTCACGCCCACGGCTTTGAAAGGGAAAGCCCCGGCGATCCTGGTGATTCACGAGAACCGCGGCCTTAATCCCTACGTCGCGGATGTCGCGCGGCGCGTGGCCAAGGCGGGCTTTGTCGCGTTCGCGCCGGACGCGCTTCATCCCAAGGGCGGTTATCCCGGCAACGACGACGAAGGCCGCGCCCTGCAAAGCTCGCTCGACCGCGCCAAGATCGAGCAGGACTTCATCGCCGCGGCGAACTTCCTCAAGACGCACGAACTCAGCAACGGCAAGCTGGGCGCGGTCGGCTTCTGCTTTGGCGGCTACATCGTCAACATGCTCGCCGCCGTCATTCCCGACACGCTCAACGCCGGTGTTCCCTTCTACGGCACGCCGGCGGCGAAGGAGGTCCGCAAGAACATCAAAGCCCCGCTTCTGATCCAGCTCGCCGAACTTGACACCCGGGTAAACGAAAGCTGGCCGGGCTACGAGGCCGACCTGAAGGCCGCCAAAGTGAATTACACCATGCACATGTATCCGCAATGCAATCACGGCTTCCACAACGACTCGACCGGCCGCTACGACGAGAAGAACGCACAGCTCGCCTGGGAACGCACCGTGGCCTTCTTCAAGCAGCACCTCGGGACGGCGTGACGCATCGGGCACTTCCCGCCGCTTTCTCCGCCGGATCGCAGGGGAAACAGGCGCCCCGGCACCTGTTTCGCGTTGACCTCCGCACATCATGCCAGCTCGAAAAGAAACCACTCTGAACGCTTCTTCATTGCGGCTGCCCGCTGCTCCGCGCGCCATTGCCAGGGGCAGCACGCTCAAGGATCTGCTCGACCAGGAGGCGGTTGATTGCCTGGCCCACAATCTCTCGCTTGCCAAGCCGGATTTCGACGCCGGTGCCTTCCAGCGTGCGGCCATGCGCGGCATCGCCCCGCTGGGCATCATGGAGCGCGGACACCATCTCGCCCGGGCGCTGCGCACGCATCTGCCGGCGCGATACCATGACGCGATCGGCGTCTTGATCCGTTCACTGACACCGCCTCTGGCGAGAACGGATGAACTGGGCCTCGGTGTGTTCTTCTACCTGCCACACGTTTGTTTCGTGGCGAATTACGGGCTGGACGCGGCGGGCAACGGTGGCCGGGATCCATTTGAGATTTCCATGGTGGCGCAACGCGAGCTGACCCGGCGCTTCAGTGCGGAGTTCTCGATGCGCCCGTTCCTCATTCAACAGCCGGAACGTACTCTGGCCCAACTGCTCGACTGGACGCGTGACCCCGACCCGCATGTGCGCCGGCTTTGCTCGGAAGGCTCGCGCCCGCGCCTGCCGTGGGCCGCGCGGATTCCGGCGTTCATTCAGAACCCGCGTCCCGTGCTGCCCATCCTGGAAGCGTTGAAAGACGATCCTGACTTGTATGTGCGCCGCAGCGTGGCGAACCACCTGGGCGACATTGCCAAGGACCATCTGGCGCTGGCACTGGAGGTTTGCGAACGCTGGCTTCCCGGCGCGACCCCGGAAAGACGATGGCTCATCCGCCACTCGCTCCGGCATCCAGCGAAGAAGGGCGCGAAAGCGGCGCTGCAACTGCGCCAACAGGCGAAATAAGAGACGCTCCATCCGGTCGCTGAAATCCGCCAGATTCCTCGCGGTTACTGCCCCTTTCAGCTTCGCACCGTGCGGGCAGCCGCGGTGAAGGCGCACGGAGACGTCGCCCGCTTCCATGTCGCGAGTCGAATTGAAGCAACGCTGGATTCTTGTAACACCTTTCCTCCTTCCCGCTATCCTTTGGTAGGAATGCCAGACACCGACAATCAAGCCAGCAACGGCGACTCGATCATCCGCGCCGCGCAGGCGGGCGACCACGATGCCTTCGCCGCGCTGCTGGACGCGCATCTGCCGCACGTCCGCACGTTTCTCGCGCTCAAAGCGCCCGTGCCGCAACTCGTGGATGAACTGGCGCATGACACGTTCGTCTTCGCGTTCCGGCACTTGGATGAATTCGAGCCGGGCACTTCATTCCGCGCCTGGGTGCGGGCCATCGCGTGGAATTTGTTGCGCGCCGAGGTGCAACGTTTCGCGCGCGAACAGGCGAATCAGGAGAAGTTCGCCGCGTGGCAATTGGCCGAATGGGAAACGTCCGCCTCGGAATCCGCGCCTGCCGCCGAGGCCGAGCATCTTCAGTCGTGCCTCGAACAACTCGACGGGCCGTTGCGCGAACTCGTCACACTCAAGTATCACGACGACCACTCGACCGAGACCATCGCCGCGCGACTCAAGCGCAGTCTCGTCTGGGTGCGGGTGTCGCTCTTTCGTGTGCGTGCGCAACTGCGCGAATGCATCGAGGCCAAAGGAGACCAGCCATGTTGAGCGAACCGGAACTCATCGCGTATCTAGAGAACACTCTCACGCCCGCCGAACGCCAGCGCGTCGAAGTGGAGCTGGAGCGCGAACCGCAGTTGCGCCGGCGGTTGCTGCAACAGACGCAAATGGACCAAGCCCTGCGCGCCTCGCTTGGCGACGCTGCGGTGAACGAGCGCGTGAAACAATCCGTCCTCGCCGTCGTTCGCGGGGAGCGCGAAGAATCACTCAAGCAGCGGGTGATGGCGGATGCAACCTCCTCATCGGGTAGGAGACGACGTGTGGAGTCTCTAACATCTCCCGCTTCCCCGCTTGGCCAATGGCTCGCCGAAATTGTGAGACTCCTCACGTCGTCTCCTACAAGAAAAGTAGCCCTCGCCGCGTGCCTGTGTGTCTTCGCCGGCATCTGGCTGGTTCACCAGCGCAACGCAACCACGCCCGCGCCGCTCGCGCTCGCCATCGAAACGCCGGTTCGCGTCCAGCTTCCGACGGGCGCAGTCGTCCCGAAGTCCGGCGATGTGATCCGAGTGAACGATTCCGGTTCGGGCACGGTCACCTTCGCTGACGGAACAACGCTTCACCTTGAACCGGGCACGGAACTCGTGCTGCAAGCCGTTGCCAATCCACCACGCCCCGGCGGCAAACAACTCAAGCTCCTCGCCGGCTCGCTCTCCGCCGATGTCGCGAAACAGCCGCCCGGACTGCCGCTGCTCATCCAGACGCCGCACGCGCTGGTCACGGTCGTGGGAACGGAGTTCGATCTCAGCGTGGCCACGAACCAGACCGCGCTCGAAGTCACTCACGGCCTGGTGAAGATGGCCGGGCGCAGCGACACCAACGTCGTGAGCGTCGCGGCGGGCGAATTCGCCGTGGCCGCGCCGCGTGCGCCGATGCGTTACGGCCGGCTCGCGCGCAATCCCTATCTCTGGCCGTTCAGCAGTGCCAGCATCTGGAATCGTCCGCTCGGCGACGACGCGAAGTTCGCGCCCGTGCCCGGAAAAAGTTTTCTCGCCGATGGGCCGCTGCAAGGTGCGCTGCGTTCGCGCCGGCCATTCATCGGTTCGCCGAGCGACCCGTTGCGCCGCATCTGGGTGAATGGCGAGGTGCGCGCCGATGCCCGACTGGCCGAAGCGAATCTGCCCGGCGCGAATATCACCGACACGCTCGTGCTCTTGCAGCCGGGCCGTCGCCACGCGCTCGAACTGCGCGACGTGACCGTGCGCGCGGACGGCGACCTCGAAGCCCAGGCCATCGCCCGCACCGATCTCGCCGGATCGGGCGTGAATGCATCCGCCAACGACGCCAAGCCCTTTGGCCTCTCGAATCTCGGCGGTCTGCTGCGCGGCAGTGAATTTGCAACCGGCATCCGCCACGCGCTCGCCGCCCGCGTGTCACGCGACTGGCTGGGTGGGCGAAATAATTTTCAAACACCCAGCACCATCTGGCCCGCGAACGGCGGCGACGCGGCGAGCGAAGAATTTCTGAACGTCGGCACGTTGCTCGCGATTCCGCCGGACGTGGATATCAAAAAACTCTGCGGCAATTCCGGCCCGGCCTACGAACTCGCGCGCGCCATGCAGGACTACGGCGTGTATGTCACCGGCGTCGGCCCTGCGCCGTTTGTGCTGCTCGCCGACAACTCCGGCCCGGCGGACGCGGATGAAACCGTGTCGCGCCTCGTCCCTTTGCTGCGGGTGGTGACGAACAACGCGCCGCAAACTCCCGCCAGCGGCGGCAACTCCCGCCGCGAACTTGCGCCCGCGTTGCCGGGTGATTCGCCGTAGCGCAGACTGTCAGTCTGCTGTATCGCAGGTTGGCAACCTACGGAGCGGGTGGCGGCTCGCCGACTGCCAGTCGGCGATACAGCAGACAGATTGTCTGCGCTACAACGGCGTTGCGTGTATCGGAGTGCAATCTTACCATCTCACTGTGAACCCCGATGAACCCAACTCTGGAATTGAACGCGTGAAGTTCCAGTTGCGTGCGGACGGTGTTCCCGACGACCTGCCCAATCCGCTCCGCAGTGGCGTTCACTCGCGCGGCTACTTGCCCCACGTCAAACGCGAAGGAGCTTCCTACTTCGTCACCTTTCGTCTCACGGATTCGCTGCCCAAGGAAATCCTAATGCGCTTTGAACGCGAGCACGCGGAGGCGCTGCGACGATTGCCGCCTACCGCGCGCAGTGGGCAAGCCGAGGAAGTCCACCGCGAACTGCGCCGCAAAACTGAGCGTCACCTCGATCAAGGCGCGGGCGAATGTCATCTGCGCCGCCCCGACATAGCCGACATGGTGGCAGCCGCGTTGCGACATTTTAACGGTCAGCAATATCTGCTCGACGATTGGGTCGTCATGCCGAATCACGTTCACGTGATCCTCTGGCCGATGCCGGATTTTACTTTGAGCGACATTTTGAAAAGCCGGAAACGGCACACGGCGCGGCAGGCCAACTTGATTCTCGGTCGGACCGGCGAATCGTTTTGGCAACGCGAATCCTACGACCATTGGATTCGCAACGACGAGGAGAAAGCGCGGATTCGACGCTACATCAGGATGAATCCCGTCAACGCGCGCTTGTGCGCCACGCCGGAGGACTGGAAATGGAGTAGCGCATGGCCTAGTTGGTCGGCAACGCAGCCGCCAGCAAAGTAGCGCAGACAGTCTGTCTGCTGTATCGCCGACTGGCAGTCGGCAGGCATGGCGACGCAATAACGCGCGAAATAGAATCCCTACACGCCTGACACTCCGCCGCGCCGCAGGTTTTCAACCTGCGACACGGCAGACTACCAGTCTGCGCTACGACCGAAGCGTTCTGCGCCAACTTGCTACCGCTTTCGTGTAACATTCCCGCTCGCTCGCGCTATTCCTGTTTGATGAAAGTGATTCTTGCGCTCGTTTGCGGGTTGGCACTGACGTTCAACGCCTCGGCCTACACCACCAATCTCATCAGCAACGGCTCGTTCGAGGCGGGCACGAACGGTTGGATGTTCTTTGTCGTGTCCACCAACGTGCAGTTCCAGACGAACTCGACGGCGTTCGCGGGCGTGCGGTCGTTGCGCGTTGCCAACCGCCAAAATTTCGCCGAAGCGCCGCAGCAGGACGTGACGGCGCAACTTGCGCTCGCCACGAACGGCGCGACATGGGTCACGCGTCTCGCCGTGCAGGTCGCGCAACCCGCGCAGATTCGGGCGTGGCTCGCCGTGGCAGCGAACGTGTCCGGCTCGCTCGTAACAAATCGCGTCATCCTCGCTGAAGCGGTGGTGCGCACGACGAATCAATGGGTGCGGCTCGACGGCGTGAAAACCGTTTCGTGGAACGGCACGTTGAGCAATGCGCTTTTCTATCTCGAATCCGGCAACAAGGTCGAAGCACCGCCGGCTGCGCTCGCTTACCCGACTACATTTTTCGACGCGATTGAAGTCCTGCCAGACAATGACGCTGATGGTTTGTCCAACGAGGAGGAACTTGCGCTCGGCACGAACCCGAACCTGCGCGATACGGACGGCGATGGCCTGCCCGACGGTTGGGAATTCTTCAACGGCACGAACCCGCTCACGAATGACGCCGCTGCCGACCCCGATCACGATCTCGCGTCGAACTGGCAGGAGTTCTGGGCCGCAACTTCGCCGACGAACGCAGCGTTCTATCCGGGCCGCCCGCGCACCAACTTGCTTTCGCAAGACGCGATCGCAGTGCTGACCTATCTCGCCCGACTGCCCGCCTCCGGCACGAATCTGAACACCGCGTCCAACCGCGTCATCATTAGCCAGAACGTCACGGACATTGAACACGATTGGTCCAACAACGTCGCGACGTTGCCAGCGCTGACGGGCAAATGGCCGGGCATCGTGAGCTTCGCAGCGGAAGGCGGCCAGCACGCGATCCCGCAGATGGACAAGGTGATTCCGCGCGCGCTCGAAGTCTGGACCAACGGCGGCATCCCGCTCATCAAGTTTCAATTCGCCAATCCGTGGACGATGGCGAACACCGCGCTGACCGGTCAGGAAAACATCACCGACATGCTGCGCGTCTCCCCGACCAATGCCGCCAACGCCGCCGCCCGCTCAAACTATCTCGTGCTGCGCGACAACATCGGCACGAACCTCGCCGCGCTGCGCGACGCGGGCGTGGTGGTGCTGTTCCGCCCGCTGTCCGAGATGAACGGCGGCTGGTTCTGGCACGGCAGCAAGAAGCGCGCGGAATACCTCGCCCTCTGGCGCGACCTGCACGACGAATTCACCTTCGCGCGCGGCCTCACCAACCTGCTGTGGGTCTATGAATCCGACGCCGCCCTCGCGCATGTGTTCGGCGGCGCGACCAATTCCTCCGGCACGATGGTGGATTATTATTTCCCCGGCGACGACCTCGTGGACATCGCCGGGCACAATCT
>CAYQWK010000256.1:0-5419 GCA_964420805.1 uncultured Bifidobacteriaceae bacterium
CGTTCATCGACGCCGAGCACGCTCTCGATCCCGCCTACGCCAAGAAGCTCGGTGTGTACATCGACGATCTTCTCGTGTCCCAGCCCGTCTGCGGCGAGGAGGCGCTCTCGATCTGCGAGACACTCGCCCGCTCGAACGCGCTCGATGTCATCGTTGTGGATTCCGTCGCCGCGCTCGTTCCCAAGTCCGAGCTCGAGGGGGAGATGGGCATGGCCACCATGGGCATGCAGGCGCGCCTGATGAGCCAGGCGCTCCGCAAGCTGACCGCCATTCTTAACAAGGCCAAGACCACCTGCATCTTCACCAATCAGCTTCGCGAGAAGGTCGGCGTCATGTTCGGCAATCCCGAAACCACACCCGGCGGCAAGGCGCTCAAGTTCTACGCCAGCATCCGCATGGACATCCGCCGCAAGGACACGCTCAAGGATTCCGCCGGCAATGCCATCGGCAACCTCGCTCGCGTGAAGGTTGTGAAGAACAAGGTCGCGCCGCCCTTCACCGAGGCTGAGTTCGAGATTCTTTACAACCACGGCATCAACAAGGAAGGCAGCATCCTCGATGTGGGCCTCTCGCACGGCGTGGTCGAAAAGAAGGGCGCTTGGCTTCAGTTCAACGGCGAGTTGATCGGCCAGGGCAAGGAGGCCGCCCGCGTCGCGCTCATCGAGAAGCCGGACCTGGCGAAGAAGATCGTGGACGCCATCATGGCCAAGCGCGCCGCCGCGGCCGCGACAACTCCGGCGGCGTAGCCTGCGTTTCTCCGGAAGGTGGAACTCCTCGCTCCGCGAGGAGTGGCGCAACGGTGGGCCTCACGCCATCCATTCCATCCGCTCTGCGCGGACGGTATTTTCACCCGTCTTCCACAGCAAGAATGCGGAGGACGAACAGTGCGACAACCACCATCTGCAAGAGAGGAAGATGCGTTCGGCTCAGGCCGGCTGCTGGACTTTTCTTTTGTGCCGCCGTGTTCCGCGCCGTAAAGTCACGCCATGACACGTCAGCAGGTTCTCGATCTCTACTTCATGGAGGCGCGCGCCAAGCTCATCGATATTGCCGCGTTTCTCGATCGCGTCGAGCGGGCGGAGGGCGACGCGGATTTCCGGTTCACCGGATTTCAGGAGGCGCTGGCACGGCTTGGCGGGGGAAATGCGCAACGCGCAAAGGAGGTTCTCCTCGCCCTGAGCGACCCGACCGTCGAACCAATCCCCGCGGCCACCACCAAGGCCGCTTGCGGCGCCTGGCCTGGCCCGCAATGAACCCCTGCCGCCAACCCTGAGATTCTCGGACATCTGATGCGCTACATCGAACCTCATGGCCACATGGTCAGCCGCACCACCGACGATTACCGCGACATGGTCACCGCCGGATGCGCCGCTGTTTGCGAGCCGGCGTTTTGGGCGGGATTCGACCGAAGCTCGCCGCAGGGCTTTCACGATTATTTCTGCCAGCTCACCGAGCATGAGCCGAAACGCGCCGCAAAGTTCGGCCTCCCGCATTACTGCTGGTTGTGCATCAACCCCAAGGAATCCGAAGACGTGAAACTCGCGCAGGACGTGATCGCGCTCATCCCGCCGTTTCTCGACAAGCCGAACGTCCTCGGCATTGGCGAAATCGGGTTGAACAAGAACTCGCGCAACGAGTTGAAGGTGCTTGAAATGCACGTCGATCTCGCGGCGCGTCACGACCAGCTTATCCTCGTCCATACGCCTCATCTCGAAGACAAGCTCAAGGGCACCCGCCTGATCATCGACGTGCTCAAGAACGACCGGCGCATTCGCCCGGAGCGTTGCATCATCGACCATGTCGAGGAGCACACGATCGGGCCCGTGCTCGATGCAGGCTTCTGGGCCGGCATGACCCTGTATCCCGAATCGAAATGCACCGCCGCGCGCGCGCTGGACATGATCGAATGTTTCGGGGGCGAGCGCGTGTGGATGAACAGTGCATGCGACTGGGGCGTGAGCGTCCCGTTGGCCGTGCCCTACGCCGCCCTCGAAGCGCGTCGGCGCGGATACCTGGCGGAACGCATCGACCAGCTTGTCTTTCAGAACCCGGCCCGCTTCATGGCGCAGTCACCGAAATTCAAGCTCGGGTGATTCTGGCGAAATCCCGCGATCACAGCGTCCAAACCGTCGCGTACCATGAATCCAGGCTTCTTCAAAACGGTTGCCGCCGTGATGGCCCTGTTCATCGCTGCGGGCGTGGTGTTCACGTTGCTGCGCCGCGAACCGGCGTGGGAAGGAAAGGCCCTCAGCGCGTGGCTGGAGGAGTTTGACCGGAACCAAGGTGCCGCCGGAAATGCCGTCCGGGCCATGGGCGCAAACGCTCTGCCGTACATCATCGACGAGTTACGCGCCGAGGATACCGCCTGGACCCTCCGGCTCGCCGCCTTCGCCAGGCGACAGCGCCTGGTTCACTTTTACTTCACCCCGGACACGAAGCGACGCCAGCGCGCCATCCAGGCGGTCCACGCACTCGGGCCGCTGGGCCGGCCAGCCATCCCAGCCTTGGGCGACGCGCTGGCGCTTGGCTCCAGCGGAGCCGTGCCGGTGCTGGAATCCTTCGGGCCGGAAGCCATATCCGCCCTTACCGCAGCGCTGACGAATTCGCCCGGCTGCGGTGCGCCGTACTCGGCCGCGCTCGCGCTTGGCCGCATGGGAACTAACGCCCGGGTGGCCGTCACAAACCTCGTTTGGGAATTCGAGTACCATTCCGTTGGATACCCGCGCGGCGCCTCCGCGAAGGCCGCGGCGGAAATTGGGCTGCGGCTCATCAACTGTGGCGAGTTGGCCGCGCCGGAAGTGTTGCACACCAAAACCGCGCTCGTCCGCGGGCTGTCGAACACCAATGCGCTGGTGCAGGCATACGCCGCCAACGCGCTGGCGGTCTTCAAGCATCATGCCCGCGACTCCGCTTCGATGCTCACACTGCTTCTGCAACACCCTTCGGCGCAGGTAAGAACCGCGGCCAGCAACTCGCTGAACGCGGTGACCGCCGCACCCTGAACAAGTGGACTCCGACCTTGTTGAAGTCTTTTTGCCGGAGCTTCCTCTTTCAACCCGCGTTTCCATTTCGCTACGCTCATCCACATCTTTATGAATCCGAAAACCACGATCGCCGCGCTGGCGTTCTCGATCGCCGTGCTGACCGCCGCCGAACCCGTTTTCGTCGAGGCCGAATCGTTCGCCAGCCACGGTGGTTGGTCGCTCGACACGGCGTTCACGCACGTGGTCGGCTCGCCCTACCTGCTCGCGCACGGGCTTGGCAAACCCGTGGCCGACGCCACGACTCGCGTGAACATCCCGGCCGCCGGCTCCTGGCGCGTCTGGGTGCGGACCAAGGACTGGGTCGCGCATTGGAAGGCTCCGGGAACGCCGGGTCGGTTCCAGCTCTCGATCAACGGCAAACCGCTCGCCACGGAGTTTGGCACCAAGGGCGCGGACTGGTTTTGGCACGAGGGCGGCTCGGTGGACCTTCCCGCTGGCGAGGCGACGCTTGCGCTGCACGACCTCACCGGCTTCGCCGGCCGTTGCGACGCCATTCTACTCAGCAACGACAAAAATTTCTCGCCGCCCTCCGGCGATGCGCTCGCCGCCGCGCGTCGCAAGTGGCTGCACCTGGGCGCGGGGCCGGACGACGCCGGCGAGTTTGACCTCGTCGTGGTCGGCGGCGGTTACGCGGGTCTGGCCTCGGCGATTTCCGCCGCGCGCCAGTCCCTCAAGGTCGCGCTGGTGCAGGATCGGTTCGTCCTCGGCGGCAATGGCAGTAGCGAAATTCGTGTGTGGGCGCAGGGCGGAACACTGCGCGGCAAGTACCCGCACCTTGGTGAGATCGTCGAGGAGTTTGCGGATCACGGCCCGGACTCGCCGGGCGTCGCCGAAACTTTTGGCGACGCTTTGAAGGAGGCGGTCGCGCGCAAGGAGAAGAACCTCACGTTGTTCCTCGGTCATTTCGCCATGTCGGCCGAGGTCGCGCCGGGCAGCGGCCGCATCCAGTCCGTCACCGCACTCGATGTGCGCACGGGCCGCGAGCGGAAGTTCCGCGGGAAGCTGTTCGCCGATTGCACCGGGCACGGAACGCTGGGCGCGCTGGCTGGCGCGAAACACACCACGGTCGAGAAGGGCCACATGGGCATGTCCAACATGTGGTTCTGGCAGGATGAGGAGTCGCCGCAGCCCTGGCCCGAAACACCGTGGGCGCTGGCGCTCGAAGTCGGCGATTTCCCGAAACAGATCAAGAGCAAGGCCCTGCTCGAGGGCAAGCCGTTCATGAAGGGTGAGTGGTTCTGGGAGTCCGGCTTCGACAAGCACCCGATCGACGAACTGGAGCACATCCGCGACTGGAACTTCCGCGCCGTGTTCGGCGCGTTCACCGCCCTCAAGCACGGCGCGGAGAAGGACAAGCATCTGAACTCCGCGCTCAAGTGGGTTGCCTACGTCGGCGGCACGCGCGAGTCGCGCCTGCTCCAGGGCGACGTGGTGCTGGACCAGGATGACATCGTGGGGCAGAAGGACTTCAAGGACGGCTGCGTGGCCACGACGTGGGACATCGACCTGCATTATCCCAAGGAGCAGTTTGCGAAGAAGGGTGCGGTGGAGAATCCGTTCATCTCTCGCGCCGCCTTCGGCAAGGGCGTGGACCGCGTGAACGGCTACCCGGTGCCTTACCGTTGCTTCTACTCGACCAACGTGCCGAACCTGTTCATGGCCGGCCGCTGCATCAGTGTCACCCACGAGGCGCTCGGCACCGTGCGCGTCATGCGCACCTGCGGCATGATGGGCGAGGTCGTCGGCAAGGCGGCCTACGTTTGTGTGAAGCAGCTCACCACGCCGCGCGGCGTTTACGAGAACTACTGGCCGATGATGGTTGATCTCATGAACCAGCCCGGCGCCATGCGCCGCGATTCGCTCGACGCGCCGCTTTATCGCGACGCCTCGGTGCCCGTCGTCGTGCCGTACGGCCCGAAGTCCGGGAAGGCCACGAATGCGGCGTTCGTGGCCGCCGCCGCGTTACCGGGAATTGTCATCGACGACGCGCAGGCGAAGTTCGCCGGCAAATGGTCCTCCGGAACCGGCCTCTCGAACTACATCGGCGCGGCCTACCATTACGCGGGCGCGGCCAAGGACGGCGCGGCCCGCTACGAGTTCAACGTGCCGAAGTCCGGCCGTTACGAAGTCCGCCTGGCCTGGCAGCCGCACCCGAACCGTTCGACCAAAACGCCCTGCGTCCTCGAACGCGACGGCCAGCCGCCCGTCACTTTCCGCGTCAATCAACGCGAGGGGAACGACGACAAATTCGGCTTCCACTCGCTCGGCATCTTCGACTTCGCCGCCGGCAAACCCTGTGCGCTGGTCATCAAGACCGACGGCGCGGATGGAAACGTCCACGCCGACGCCGTGCAGGTGATCGAGGCGAAGGAGTG
>CAYQWK010000256.1:5429-8691 GCA_964420805.1 uncultured Bifidobacteriaceae bacterium
GAGTGAGATGGCCCCGGCGTGACGCGCTACGGCCAATTTTGTCTCCGCCTCTGGCGCCTCGCCGCCCTTGGTCTCGCCGCGTGGCTCATTCATCTTTCTGCCGCTCGACTCGACTCCGGCGACGCGATCATCTCACTGGGCGAGGCCCGCGCCTATTTCCCAACCGCCGCGCGCCTTTCCCCGCGCGACGCGCGGCGCGGCGGCCAGACCGTGTTCGATTCCTCCGGCACTTCGCTCGGTTATGTCGTCGCCACCTCGCCGGAGACCGACGACCTCGTCGGTTACGCCGGGCCGAGCAATTTGCGCGTCGCTCTTGATGCCGCGGGCCGCGTCATCGGCGTGGATTTGATTTCCAGCGGCGACACGCGGGCGCATGTCGAGGAAGTGCGGCGGAATTCCTCTTTCTGGAAACAGTTCCTTGGCTGGATGCCCGCCACGCAGAAGCCGCCGAAGGTCGAGGGCGTGGGCGGCTCCACGCTCACCAGCCTTGCCATGGCCGAAAGCGTCGAACGCAAACTCGCCGGCAAAACTCCGTCGCTGCGCTTCCCCGACGCGGTCACGCTGGAGGAGGTGCGTGTGCTCTTCACGAACGCAGCCTCGTTCTCGCCGGACCCGGCGCGCGAAGGCTGGTTCTCCGTGCATGACGTGCGCGGCGCTTCGCTCGGCCGCGTGGTTCGCACCTCGCCGCATTCCGATAATGTGCGCGGCCACGGCGGGCCGACGGAATCCCTCGCCGCGCTCGGCCCGGACGGGCTGAGCGTGACGGCTGTCCGCCTGCGCAAGAGTTACGACACGGCGGATTACGTGGACCGCGTGCGTGAGGACGACGGTTTCCTCAGGCAGCTCGCCGGTCGCACAATGGAGGAATGGGCGCGGATCGACTTCAAACGCGCGGGCATCGAAGGCGTCTCCGGCGCCACGGAAACCAGCTACGCGGTGGCGGAGGGATTGCGCCGCCGGTTCGCCGCGGAGATGGCGCCGGCGGCCCGTCCGCGTGCCATGCTCAAGGCCCGCGACTGGGCGTTGCTCGGCGTGGTGGCGGGCGCAGTGGTGATGGCGTTCACGTCGCTGCGCGGACGGCGGTGGGCACGGCTGGGCTGGCAGGCGGCGTTGGTCGGCGTATTCGGTTTGTGGATCGGCGACCTGCTCTCAATGGCCTTGTTCGCGGGTTGGGCGCGCAACGGCGTGGCCTGGCAGACGGCGCCCGTGCTCGTGCTGCTCGGCGCGGTGGCGTTGCTCGTACCGTGGGGCACGCGGCGGCAGATTTACTGCCACCACCTTTGCCCGCATGGCGCGGCGCAGGAATGGCTCGGGCATTTCAAGAAGCTGCACCGGCGCGTTCCGAAATCCGCTGATGCCGCGCTGCGCGTGCTGCCGGGGTTGCTGCTGGCCGGCGCGTTCCTGGTCGCGGTGGCCGGCCTCAAGTTCGACCTCGCCAACGTTGAACCGTTCGACGCATGGACTTTGCGCGGCGCGGCTGCGGTCTCGGCAGTGCTGGCCATCGCGGGGCTTGCCGCCTCGTTGTTCGTGCCGATGGCGTATTGCCGCTACGGATGTCCGACCGGCGCGCTGCTCAAGTTCATTCGCACCACCGGCGGCGACGACTGGTTCGGCGCGCGGGACTGGTTCGCGGTCGTGTCCCTGCTGATTGCGCTCGTGATCTCGCGGGTCAACGCCGGCACAGGCGAAACGTCCGATACGATTTTGCGGGGCGGCGGTTTTGGAACGACGTGGAGCGTGATCCTGCGCGGCGGCCCAAATGCCGCGGCCCTGCGCGCGAACATCGCCGACGAAGTGGAACGCATTGAGGGCACCTTGTCCCACTGGCGCACAAACTCGGTTACCGCGCAGTTCAACGCCGCGACCACCACTCAGCCAATGGAAGTTCCGGCCGAGTTGGCCGCCGTCGTGGCTCGCGCCCAGCGAATCAGCCTGGTGAGCGACGGCGCCTTCGACATCACGGTCGCGCCCTTGGTGCAGGCGTTTGGATACGGCCCGGGCGGCGCGCCGGCGCGGCTTCCCAATGACGATGAATTGAATCAACTGCGCGCGCGCGTCGGCTGGAAGAAGCTCGCCGCGGACACGAACGAGAACACGCTGCGAAAGTCAGCGCCGCGCCTGCAAATCGACCTTGGTGGAATTCTCCAGGGTTACGCCGCCGACCGCATCGCCGCGCTCCTCGATGCGGCCGGTCAGACCAATTACCTCATCGACGTGGGCGGCGAGTTGCTCGCGCGCGGCGAGTGGATGGTGGCGGTGGAGGATCCCCGTCGGGCGGCCCTTCTGCGCCGGGTCGTGCTGCGCGATTCCGCGTTGGCGACATCCGGCACCTATCGCACCGCCAGGGGAGGCGGGGAGTTGCGGCCCGGCCATCTGGTCGATCCGGCCACGGGCCACGCGGCTTCGCACGACACCGTGCTGGTCAGCGTGGTGCATCCGTCTTGCGCGGTCGCGGACGCATGGGCCACGGCATTGATCGTGGCGGGCGCGGATCGCGCGGCGGCGCTGGCCGCCACAAACGGTATCGAGTTTCTGGCGGTGCGCGGGACCAACGGTTTGCGCACCAGCAGCACACCGGGATTTCCGCCGATGCGATGACCTCGCCCCGATGAGGCGTGATGAATCGCCGCGGCTCCGCCGTCGAAGGCTCCATTGTCGCATGAAACCAATTCTCGCCGCCGCCCTGCTTCTTTGTTCGCTTTCCGCCTTCGCCGCCGCGCCGGCCGAAACTGGCGAAGTGGAAATGCGCGCCGATCTCGAACGGGCGGTGCGGGTCACGCCGCACCCGCGTCAAATCGCGTGGCAAAGCCGTGAGTTCATCGCCTTCATTCATTTCGGGCCGAACACTTTCTCGGGCCGCGAATGGGGCACCGGCAAGGAGGACCCGAAGACCTTCATTCCCACCGCGTTGGATGCGCGCCAGTGGGTACGGGTCTGCCAGAGCGCGGGGATGCGGCAGATCATTCTCACCGCCAAACATCACGACGGCTTCTGCCTCTGGCCCAGCCGCTTCACGCCGCATTCGGTGAGCAACAGCCCGTGGCGCAATGGCCGCGGCGATGTGGTGCGCGAACTGGCCGACGCCTGTCGCGAGGCCGGAATGAAACTCGGCATCTACCTCTCGCCCGCCGATCTCAACGCCATTGAGCGCGGCGTTTATGGCAGCAAGAACCCGCCGCAACAACGCGTGATTCCATCGGCGGTTGCCGGCTGGACGCCGAAGAGCGCGGTGCGGATTGAGGGCGAATGGGATGATTACAAC
>CAYQWK010000257.1:0-8654 GCA_964420805.1 uncultured Bifidobacteriaceae bacterium
CTCATGAACAGCGCGTGCCAGCTCGTTTACCTCTGCCTCGGTATTGAAAAAACCGAAGCTCAACCGAACCAGACCTTCTTTTGTTGTTCCTAAGGTCTCGTGCGCAAGTGCCGCACAATGCAAGCCTCCACGCGCTGCAATATTGAATTCTTTGTCGAGAATATCGACTACTCTATCGGCACTCATTCCGGGCACGGCAAAGGAAACATTGGCCACACGCGGGATTATAGAACCACTATTGTTGACATTACCTGGTGAATATACGCGAATATTGTTCGACGCTTTCAAGAATGAGATGAATGCATCACTGAGCCGAATTTCGTGCTGCAGGATGACATCGGCGACCTCGGGATCGACACTGCGCAGCCGGAGCGATTTCGGGACCGGGGCGGATTCGATCTTGCCGACGCGCCGTTCATGCCGTCCGCCCTCGAACCTGGCGTTGAGAAACGCCTCCGCGATGCGGATGGCCGTGTCCGTGTCGGTGTTCTTCGCGCCGATGCAGACAATGTTCGCGTCGTTGTGCTGGCGGGACATCGCGGCCATTTCCTCGTCAAAGACCAGGGCGGCGCGCACGCCGGGCACCTTGTTCGCGGTGATGCTCATGCCCACGCCGCTGGTGCAGACGAGGATGCCGAAGTCGTTCTTGCTGTCGGCCACGGCGTAGGAAACGAGATGCGCGAAGTCAGGATAATCCGTCGATTCCTTTGAGTTGGTACCGTAATCCACCACGCTCCAGCCCCTGGATTTGAGGTGCGCCTTGACGGATTCCTTGAGGGCGAAGCCGCCGTGATCCGCGCCGATGGCGATGGTTTGTTTGCCGGGGGCAACGGAGCCGGACGGAGTGCCGGAGGTCTGTTCGATGAAATTCAACATAGAGGCAATGCCTTGTTCGATCTGGTCGCGGCACTCGACGTACACTTGGTACGAGCCGCCAATGGGGTCGCTGATGTCATTCTCATACGCGTCGAGCGTCTCGTCGAATTCGCGCAGGAGAAAAGTCTTTTCCGCGGCCTGTGGGTAAAGCAACAGGATCGCGTCCACATGACTGTGGGTCATTCCAAAGATGTAATCCGCCTTCTGCACCAATTCGGCGGTCAGATGACGGCTGCGGTGTTTGCTGATGTCCAGGCCGATATCCCGCAACGCACGCACCGCGTGGTCGCTCGCCAGCTGGCCGTCCACCGCGCCGACCCCGGCAGAAACGACCTTGTAATCCCCCCTGCCCTCCACCGCATGGCGGAAGAGTCCCTCGGCCATGGGACTGCGGCAGATGTTCCCGGTGCAAACGAACAGAATCGTCTTCATCCAAATGAGGGCGTCAGTGTGGTGAGGGCGGGCAAATTAGCAACGTGAAATCAGAACCGGCCACGGCGCACCACCGCCAGCGCCTTTAGCAGGTCGATCGCCCGCGCCAACGCTGGATCCGTGACCGTCGGCCGCGGTGGAATCACGGCACGTGGTGCCTTGGCGGCCTCGTCCTCTGGATCCGTGCCTTCGCGCGACATGCGGACCAGCTCGGCCTCGTTAATGCGGCGGCGCGGCCCGCGATTCGTCACGCTGAGACTGGCGAGGGGCGCATTCGAGGCGGCACCCGGACGGGGAAGAATCTTGTACGCGTCGGCGAAATAGGCGCGCTCATCATCGGGGCTGACCTCGACCGTGATGTCTGGCTGGAGGCCGGCAACGATGTCGCCATTGGCCAGCTTCACCGGCGAAGTCGCGAGGCGCAGAATCTGGCCGTTCTTGAGCGGGAAATCTCGCGTGGTGCTGGCCTGCCCGGCGCTGTTCGTGCCGATCAACAGCGCCACCTCGACATCACGCAACACCGCCGCCAGCACCTCCGGCGCCCCGGCCGTGAAGTGGTTGACCAGCACCGCCACCGGCGGGCGGAAGGCGTTGGTCTTCTCCCGTGACGTGGCCGTGCCGCCGTTCCACTGGAACAACTTCTGTTCCGCACCGATGAACAAATCGGCCACCGCGCCCGCGGCCGCGTAGTCCTGTCCGGTGGCAAACCGCAGATCAATCACCAAACCTTTGAGCTTGTTCGTCGCGTGCAGGCTCGCCAGCGCCGCCTTGAACTGCTCAGGCAGCCCGGTGCCCACCCGCGCGATGCGCAGGTAGCCATACGAATCCTCGAACACCGCGCTCGACGCGAGCGTGGCGGAGTTGGTCTCCGGCGCGGAAACCATGTTCGCATCCAGCAGCCAGGCACGATGATGCAGCCGCGCGAGCAAGCCCTCGACCGCAGCCTCGTTCAATCCGGCGGAGTCAATGCCGGACGCATTACTGCTGACCAGATCAAACACCTCCCTGAACGCCGGGGCCGGCGGGCGCGCCGCCGCGAACACCACGGCGGCGGAACTGAATGCCACCATTGCCATGGCAAGGCGGCGCACGATTTCGTTTCTTGCTGAGATCATTTCCTGGGTCCGCTTGCGCGAACGGCGGCGAATATCCGTCGCGACCCGCGCGCCGTCGAACTCAATTTCCGCGTTCCAGCACCAACCGCTGCCGCGAATAGTCAAAGGTGACCCGCCGAAACTGCCGCAACACCTCCATGCCCAGATGCCCCGCCAAGCCGCGGTCCACCGGCGAGCCTTCGAGAAAGAAATCCGTCTCCGGCCGCTCGATCTTCAGCCCTCCGATCTGCAACTGTGGCAACTGCCCGCTGCGCGTTCTTGCGCCGCCTCCCACGCCAAACTTCCCGCCCGCCCGCGTCTGCTCCGCGTCGAGCAGCTTGTGCGTGGCCGTGAACTCACTGCCCAGGCAAACGCCGCTGTCGCAACCCGTGTCGAGTTCCAGCGCCGCCGGAATGGCGGCGCGTCCGGAGACGTTCACCACCGCGTCGATGATCGGCGTCGAGCGCCGGAACCGCATCGGGACCACCTCGCCCTTGCCGGTGTGAACGAAATTGCTCGGCGCATGAAGCGACAACGTCTTCGCGGAGAAGTCGATCACCACCACGTACTGCCGGAACAAGCCCGCGCCGATAATGCCATCGCGTTTCCGCCGCGTGGAGGCCATCGCCCCGATCCGCCGCGCGAAATAGCGCGCCCCGCCAACGTCGAACCGCGCACCCTCGAACGTTGGTGCGCGCTCATCTCCGGCAATGCCCTCCACCGTGATCTCGCCAGTCCGGCGCAGATTGAACTCCTGCGCCAACTCGGGTCGCAGCATGGTCATCGAAAATCCCGTATCGAGCATGAACGTCAGCGCCCTCGAGTCGTTCACCCGCGCGGACAAATGAATCTGCCCGCCGGACAAGGTGAACGGAACCACAGCCGCCGGTTCCGCCGCCGCCATCGCGGCAGCCGGCAGACAGAGCCACATGACGGCAAGGAACAGGAGCCGTGGCCACAAAGGTGAGTTCATACGAGGGATGCTGGCAGCGGCCCGCGGAACGAAACAGGATATTCCGCGCGCCGTCTTTGAAACTGGGTTTGACATTCCAAGACTACACATGTAATCCATTCACCACGCTCGTGCGAAAACTATTGCCATGAACAAGCTCCCACGCATCTCGGACGCCGAATGGTCGGTCATGAAAGTCCTCTGGAAGGAATCCCCGCTCACGGCGAGCGAAGTGATCCAAGCCCTTGGGGACGGCGACGAGTGGCATCCCAAGACCGTCAAAACGCTTCTCGGCCGCCTGGTTCAAAAAGGCGCGCTAGGCTTCAAGAAGGACGGCAAGGCGTATCTCTACCGGCCGTTGGTGAACGAGGACGAATGCGCGTCGGCAGCGAGCGAAGCGTTTCTCTCGCGGGTCTTTGGCGGTTCGCTCAAACCGATGCTGGCGCACTTCGTGGAGAAGAAACGCCTCACGGCCGCGGAGATGAACGAACTCAAGCGGATGCTGAACGAGGAGTGAACCCGTGCAGGATGCGCTGACAGCGGCGGCGGGTGGATTGCAATGGCTGGCACGCACCGGCCTCCAGGCGTCCGTGCTCATCGCGTTGGTGTTCCTCGTCCAATGGTTGCTGCGCGGCAAGGTCCCTCCTGCGTGGCGTCACGCGCTCTGGTTGCTGGTGGCCGTGCGCCTGGCCCTGCCCGCTTCGTTGGAAAGCAAGTTGAGCATCTTCAACTGGCTGGACTTCAACCTGCCGAAACCTGCCGCGCGCGGGAACCATGCCGAGTCGAGGCTCGCCATCACGGCACCGGCGCTGGAAGTCGTGACCGGCCAAACGAAGAGTGGTACGGACTCGAACGCCGGTCCGGCGAACGCGACTTTGCCGGCCGCAAACGCGGCGCGCGGCACCCTTGTTCTGAGCCAGCCGGCAGGCACGGCCAGCGCGGCGGTTCGCGAGGGCAGCCGGTCCAATTGGGCCGCATGGCTGGCGGGACTGTGGCTGGCTGGCGTGTTCGCACTCGGCACTCGCGTGGTCGTGGAAGGCGCGCGGCTGCAACGCAGCATCGCGCCGCGGCGGCTGGTCACCGATTCATCCGTGCTGGAACTGCTTGAGGACTGCAAGCAGGTCATGAATGTGAACGTGCCGGTGGTCCTTGTGCAAACCGACCTGGTGCCGTGCCCGGTGTTGTACGGATTTCTCCGCCCGCGCCTGCTGCTGCCGGAGGGATTGTTGAAGGCGTTCTCACGGGAGGAACTGCGCTTTGTTTTTCTGCATGAACTGGCCCACGTCCGCCGGCACGACATCGCGCTCACATGGATCGCGACCTTCCTGCAAGTGCTGCACTGGTTCAATCCCCTCGTCTGGCTGGCCTTCGCCCGCATGAGGGTGGACCGCGAGCTGGCTTGCGACGCATTGGTCCTCGCGCGCACGAGCGGCGAGGAACACAAAGCCTACGGGCGGACGATGCTGCGGTTGCTCGAAGGCTTCGTCAGTCCCGTCCGCTTCCCGGCCATGGCGGGCATCCTCGAAGACGCTTCGCAACTCGCCGCGCGCATCCGCAACATCGCCGCCTTCGGCAAACGCCGCACGTCGCCGGCGCTGGCCGTGGCCGCGGCCTTGATCATCGCGCTGACCGTGCTGACGGACGGACACGCCAGGCAAGCAACGCCCGCGTTTCCGGCCTGGCCAGCCCGGCTCGTCACCGCGCGTCCGGGCGGCGAGGTGGAAATCCGGTTCCTCACTGTGCGTCCGCAGCCGGGCACGGACCTCGTAGGCACGCTTAAAAAAGGCGATCTCTGCCTGGCCTCGCCGGGTGAGCGAGCGCAACTCCTCCAGCAAGGCTACCAGATGGCCGGCACGGTGGACGGCCTCGGGTTGGACCGCTGGCAGCGCGGTTCTTCCAAGCCCGGCCCGTTTCCACGCACGGCGCATTCCGTCGTCTGGACTGGGAACGAGCTGCTGATCTGGGGCGGCGGCGTGCAGAACTTCTTTCTCTCTGATGGCGCAGGCTACGATCCCACCGCGGACAAATGGCGTCCCATCAGCGGCAAATCCGGCCTGGCTGGCCGCTGGAACCACGCGGCGGTGTGGACCGGAAAGGAAATGATCATCTGGGGCGGGCGCGCGAACTTCGCGTCGGTCTCCAACTTCAACGACGGCGCGATCTACAATCCCGGCAGCGACACGTGGCGAACGATGAACACCAACGGTGCGCCAACCGCGCGTTCGCAGGTGTGCGCGGTCTGGACGGGCCAGGAATTCATCGTGTGGGGCGGGCGCGGCGACCGGGACGCCAGTTTCAATGATGGAGCACGCTACAACCCTGAGACGGATACGTGGCACAAACTGCCTGAAGCTCACGGACTGGCACCGCGCCACAACACGCCGGCGGTCTGGACCGGGCAGGAGATGATCCTCTGGGGCGGCAGCGCCTGGATCGGGTCCAACGGTTACACCTACAACACCGGCGGCCGCTACGATCCGGCGCGCGACCGCTGGACCCTGATCCCGACCAATGCCGCGCCGCGACCGCGCACCAAGCACGCCGCCCTTTGGACGGGCACGGAACTGATCGTCTGGGGCGGGGTCCACTACTCGGATGGCGAGTACTTCAATGACGGCGCGCGCTTCGATCCCGTGGCCGGACGCTGGACTCCTCTGCCCCAGACCGGCGCTCCCAGCCCGCGCTCTGCCTACCTTGCGGCCTGGTCAGGCACCGAGGCCATCTTTTGGGGCGGCATGACCACGAACAACGAGTGCTTCAACAACGGCGCGCGATTTAACCCAACCTCCGGCCAGTGGATGCCACTGACGACCGAGGGCGCTCCCTCGCCGCGCATGTTGATGCGGCCGGACGCGGGAATCTGGACCGGCACGCGGCTGCTCGTTTTCGCCGGATACGATTTCAACATCGAGTTCAACACCATCCACGCGTGGTCGCCCGCGCCCGCGCTGCACCTTTACCACCGCTCGCGCTGAGAAATGAGGTAACGCCCATGAAAACCACCGACCCATTCCGCACCTTGATGACTCACAAATGTAATCTGCCGTTGCGCGCCCTGGGCCTGGCCGGCGCGATGTGGATCGGCGTCGCGACGGCCCTGGCGGGAATCCCGCCGTCCATCACGACGCAGCCGCTCTCGCAAACCGGTGCGATTGGCGCGTCCTTCACCTTCACCGTCGCAGCCACGGGCGACGCGCCGCTCGGATACCGCTGGCGGTTCAACGGTTCGTTGATACCCGGTTCATCGAATCAGCCCATGGTCACGATGTTCAACATGCAGACCTCGGGCGTCATCAACGTCCAGATCACGAACGCATTTGGTTCCGTGACCAGCGCGCCGGCCAGCCTTGTCGTGACCTCGGCGCCCGTCGCTCCCATGTTCACGCTTCAGCCCACCAACACCATCGCGGCCCCGGGCGGAACGGCGACCTTTCGCGTCGCGGCCTCAGGCAGCCCGCCGCCCGCGTTCCAGTGGTTCTTCGAGGGCGCGCCGCTCGGTTCCAACAGCGGCACGTTCGTGATCGCAAATGTGTCCGGAGCAAACGCCGGGAATTACTGGTGCGTGGCGAGCAACAGCCTCGGCGCCATCACAAGCCTGATCGCGACACTTGTCGTCACGTCGAGTCCGCCGGTCTTCTTCCTGCAACCCTCGAATCAAACCGTGGCGATGGGCGGCACCGCGCAGTTCCGCGCCACCGCCGGCGGCAGCCCGACACCGGTTCACCGCTGGTATCGTGACGGGCTGCCGGCCGGGACTGGAGCCACACTGATGATCTCGAACGCCAACGTCGCCCACGCCGGTTCTTACCTGTGCGTGGCCAGCAACGCGTCCGGTATGGCCACAAGCCTTGTCGCCACCCTCAACGTCATCGCGGACGCGCCAAGCTTTCTGAACCATCCCGCCAGCCAGTCGGTGGGCTACGGAGCCAGCGCGGTTTTCTTGGTGAGCGTCGCAGGTTCGCCCGCGCCAGCTCTGCGCTGGTTTCACGATGGCCAGCTCGTTTCGGTGACAAACGGCACCATTCTCTTCATCCCCTTCGTCACCGCCACCCAAGCCGGCGCGTATTGGTGTGTCGCGAGCAATGTCATGGGCGTTGCCACGAGCCAGGTGGCCACGTTGACCCTGCTGCCCGCCCCGCCACAATTGAGCGGCCCCGCCGATGCCGGCGTTTTCGTCGGCAACACGCTGTCGTGGACGCTCGCGATTTCAAATCCGCCGGCAATGCTCTGGCTCGTTTCCATCCCGGCTGGTTTCGCGCAATCGCTGGATGCGACCGGCCCGGTGGCGACCTTCACGCTGCCGGACATCCAGCCACAACAGGCGGGCCAATACCACGTCATCGCAAGCAATCAATTCGGCTGGAGCACCAGCCGCGTGGCGACCCTCACGGTCTGGCCGACCAACGGGATGCTGACCAACGTCACCATCAACATTCCGGCCTTCGATATCGGGAACTACGATGTGAACGGCGAACACCATTCGTTGGACACCGACTTTGTGGCGGGCAAATACACCTACCAGAATGGCCGCAATCCGCGCCGAGGCTGGCTCGCCTTTCACATTCCAGACTTCCCGGGCACGCTGACCGGTGCGGTGTTGCGCACGTATTTCTCGGTCCAAGGTCTGAACGGAACCCAGGACTTCGAACTGCGCAGTGTCGAAACCCCGGTCGAAACTCTGCGGCGCGGCGGATTCGGGCTGGACGGCGTGTTTGCCGACCTCGCGGACGGTGTGCTTTTCGGTGCCGCCACGCTGCCGTTGGCTGGAACAGACTTCCCGCTCAACTCCAGTTTCCTCACCGCGGCTATTGCAGCGCGGGGCACGGACCTCGCCGCAGGCGGGAGCATTCCGAACCTCAATCTCGGTTCGCCAGCGGACGAGCGCGTGAACATTTATTCGTATTACCCCGCGCAACTGGTCCTGCAACTGACCGCCCCCGCCGCCCCGCGAATCTTCGCGCAACCATCGGACGAACGATCCACCGGCTTTTCCAACACCTGCTCGATCACCGTTGGAGCCTGCGGCGCCGCGCCGCTTACTTACCATTGGTTCGTGGACGGAATTGCACAATGGTCCACCGCCTCCGACACCCTTTGCCTGCCCGCTTCCATGGGAGCGACAACGGTCTTCGTCGTGGTCAGCAACACCTTTGGCGTGGCGACCAGCACCGTGGCCCAGATCAGCTTTGGACCGAACGACATCCACCTGAATTTCACCAACCGCGTCATCCGCGTGGATGACTCGCCGGTGTTCTGGGCGCAGAGCGAAATCTATCCGGACACCGTGCAATGGTACAAGG
>CAYQWK010000258.1:0-8642 GCA_964420805.1 uncultured Bifidobacteriaceae bacterium
GTCCGGCAGGGCCGCCAGTCGTTTGCTGGCCTCCTCGGCTTTGTTGCTGGCCGCCTGATAGTCCGGATTGGTCTTCAGAACTCCCAGCACCTTGTCGCGGCGGTGGCCGAGTTCCTCGATGGCTGCATCGCGCGTGGCAACGAGCATGGGGAGGTTGAGTTGCTTCGTGTATTTGGTGGTCAACCGCCGCTTGAGTTCGTCGATGGTGCTTCGCGCTTTGGCCAGTTCGGCCCCGGCCTGGCGCACCTCGGTGCGGGCCTTGGCCAGCGGTTTCTCCGCCTTGCGCAGGGCCTGCCGGGCATTTTCCACCCGCGCCTGCGCCTCGCGCGTTTGCGTGTCGGCGGTCATTCCCGATGGAGAGGCGGCGACCAACGCCAGCACCGCCAGGCCCAGCGCGGTACCGCGCCACGATTCCGGGAAATCAAAGGTGCTCATGAGCGAACCGACGGCGGAACCGGTTTCCTGCTTCAAGCGCGAATACCGGAGCGTGATCGACAAACGACGGAAGGCTCGCGCCCAACCGCCGGGTCTCGGCGCGATGCGCCCGCGTTCTTGACATCGCGCGGGCGCGCCGGGAAAAGCATCGCCGTGTCCGCCCCCCGTCCGAGCTTCTATGCCGCATGGCGCAACGGCTGCCGCGCTTTCTCCGCGCTGCGGGATGGCACCACCGTCCCGCCGGAGCGCCTGCTGCAAAACATCTGGCACCATCAGCGCATTCGCCGCGATGCATTGCGCCTGACCGACGGTCGCGGCCTGCGCGTGTTGCATCCCGGATTTTGGAATCACGGTGCGGGTCCGGATTTTCGTGACGCCGTGGTGCAATTTGACACGGATGTGCCCTTCACGTGCGACATCGAACTCGATCTCGAATCGCGCGGTTGGAAGGCGCACGGGCATGACCGCAACGCGACATTCGCGAAGGTTCGCCTGCACGTTGTCTGGCGCGCGGAACCACGCCATGAGATGCCGACGCTTGAGTTGGAAAAATTCCTCGATGCGCCGTTGGCGGAACTGGCGTTGTGGCTTGGCGGTGAAACGGCGCAACATTTTCCGGACGAACTCCTCGGCCAGTGCGCGTCGCCGTTACGGGATCTTTCAGAATCGCGGCTCGAACAACTGCTCAACGAGGCGGCGCTCGTCCGGCTGCAAAGCAAAGCCGCGGACCTGCATGCGCGGGCCAGGCAAAGCGGTTGGGAACAGGCGCTCTGGGAGGGGCTTTTCCGCGCGTTGGGTTACAAGCAAAACGTCTGGCCCATGCAGCGCCTCGGCGAACTCCGCGCGCGTGTCTGCGACGGAAAGCCCTCAACCCTGCAAATCCAGGCCCGCCTGCTCGGTCTCAGCGGCCTGCTGCCCGCCGACATTTCGCGCGAGCGGCCCGCCAGCGACAACCACCTGCGGCAGATTTGGGACCACTGGTGGCGCGAGCGCGACGCGTTCAGCGACTGCGCGTTGCCGCGATCGGTGTGGCGGTTGAACGGGCTGCGGCCGGCGAACCATCCGCAACGCCGTCTGGCGCTGGCGGCGCATTGGTGGGCGGAGGACAAGGCCGTGGCGCGCATCGAGAAGTGGTTCGCCTCCGGCGCCCCCCGGCCTGCGGAGTCGTTGCTCGACCTTCTGCAAGCCGGTGACGACGGGTTCTGGTCGTGGCATTGGACGTTGCGTTCCGCGCGGATGAGAAGCCCGCAGCCATTGCTCGGCGAGACGCGCGTCACCGACCTTGCGGTGAACGTGGTCCTGCCGTGGCTTTGGGCGCGGGCGCGCGAGGGCGGCAACGCCGTGCTCGAACGCGAGGCGGAGGCGCGCTACTTCGCGTGGCCGGCGGCGGAGGACAACGCCGTGCTTCGCCTGGCGCGGAACCGCCTGCTCGGCGGGCGGGGCGTGGCGAAGCTGCGCGGCGCGGCCATGCAACAGGGGTTGATGCAGATCGTCCGCGATTTCTGCGACCACGCCAATGCGCTGTGCGCGGACTGCAAGTTTCCGGAACTGGTTCGCAATTGGAAAGCCGGCGGCGAATCCAACCACACGAGCGTTTGATTTTTCCCGCGACGCCCGACAACCTCGCGCCCGTAAAACACTCAGGAACACAGGATCAATTATGGCAATGATGCACGAAATCGACTTCAAGATTCATGGCGACGACATGCAGTTCGTCGAAATCGAACTCGACCCGATGGAAGCGGTCGTGGCCGAGGCCGGCGGGATGATGTTCATGGACGACGGCGTGGCGATGGAAACGATCTTTGGCGACGGTTCGCAGCAGAACAGCGGGTTTCTTGGCACGCTGCTCGGCGCGGGAAAACGCCTGCTCATGGGTGAGTCGCTGTTCATGACCGTGTTCCAGAACCGCGCGCCCGGCAAAAAGCGCGTCGCCTTTGGCGCGCCGTATCCGGGCAAGATCATCGCGGTGAACCTTGCCGAGATTGGCGGCGAGATTCTTGCGCAGAAGGATTCCTTCCTCTGCGCCGCCAAGGGCGTGAGCCTGGGCATCGCCTTCACGAAACGCTTCGGCGCCGGGCTGTTCGGCGGCGAGGGTTTCATCCTCGAACGGTTGCAGGGCGACGGCCTCGCGTTTGTTCACGCGGGCGGCACGCTTTACCAGCGCGACCTCGCGCCCGGAGAGGTGCTGCGCGTGGATACCGGCTGCATTGTGGCCTTCACGCCGGGCGTGGATTACGACATCCAAATGGTCGGCGGCATCAAGTCCGCGTTGTTTGGCGGCGAGGGGCTTTTCTTCGCGACGCTGCGCGGGCCGGGGCGCATCTGGCTCCAGTCGCTGCCCTTCAGCCGACTGGCCGGGCGCATCTATGCCGCCGCGCCGCAATCCGGCGGTGGCGGGCGCGAGGAAGGCTCGTTGCTCGGTGGTTTCGGCCGGATGCTGGACGGGGATAACAGTTGAACTCCAGGTGAGACGTTTCGCTCAAGTCGCCACCGGACTGGGCGCAATGATTACCTTGCTGCTCGTGGTGGTAAATTCATGGTTCACGCTCACATACGGGCGGTGCGACGCGGACGCGGCGAACTTCCACCGGAATCGCTATTGGACCGAGGTTGATCCGGCAACCGGCGAGAAAGTGCGCTATTGGGAAGTTGACTACGGCCGCTGGGCCAACTCCGGGGCAGGCTGGCTGGCCGGTAATGTCGACATGTGGGCAATCACGGTCATGTTTGGCCTTTTGACCGGGTCAGGATTCGTCTGGCTCCGTTACGGTCAGGCTGACGGTGGCAATCCAGCACGTCATTGAGCGGCGACGCATCCATGGTCCGCCAAGGTGCCGCGGTCTGTACGACGGACGGAACCACGGCCAACTCTATGTTTACGCCTCAACCTTGCGCCGCGAGTAGGCGTGCGTGGCGGTGCCGAAGAACGCCTCGGCCGCTTCCATCAAGGTCTCGGAGACGGTCGGGTGCGGATGAACGCAGAGCGCAAGGTCTTCAACGGTCGCGCCCATTTCGAGTGCCACCACCGCTTCGCCGATCAATTCGCCGGCTCCCGGTCCCACGATGCCGATGCCGAGCAGGCGTTCAGTCTCGGGATCGACGATGAGCTTGGTCAGACCGTCGGTGCGATCGAAGCTCAGGGCGCGCCCGGAGGCGGACCAGGGAAACTTTGCGACTTCCATGGCGATGCCCTTTGCCTTCGCCTCGCTCTCGGTGAGGCCGGCCCACGCGACTTCGGGATCAGTGAAGACAACGGCGGGGATGATGACGTCCTGAAACACACTATGCTCGCCGAGGATGTTGTCCACGGCCACGCGGGCCTCCTTCGAGGCCTTGTGCGCGAGCATGACGCCGCCCGCGATGTCGCCAATGGCGTAGATTCCGGCGTCGGTGGTCTCCTGTTTGTCGTTCACCTTGATGAAGCCGCGCTCGTCGCGTTCAACCTTCGTGTGGTCGAGGCCAAGGTCGTCGGCGTTGGGCACGCGCCCCACGGAAACCAGGACGCGGTCGTAAAGCTCCTCGACCTGCTGGCCGTCCTTCTCGGTGACCACGCGGATTTGTTTTCCGGCCGTGGACATCTTCACGACTTTGGTCTTGAGGCGGACTTCCTTGAAGTTCTTCTCCGCGTATTTGACCACGGGCCGGACGAGGTCGGGATCCCCGCTGGCGAGAATCGCGTCAAGGGCCTCGACGACGACGACCTTGCTGCCGAGCGTGGCATAGACGGTGCCGAGTTCCATGCCGATGTAGCCGCCGCCGATGACAAGGAGGTTTTCGGGAATGTCATCGACGTTCAGCGCCTCGGTGGAGGTCATGATACGGGGGTTGCCGAGGTCGAAAATCTTGGGGAGCGCGGGCCGCGAACCAACGGCAATGATAGCCTGGTCGTAGTTGTAGAAGGTCTGGCCGTCGGCAACCTCGACGCGGAGGGTCTTGGAATCCTCGAAGTGTGCGCGGCCGTGAACCACCTGCACGCCGCGGCGCTGGGCAAGGTTGGCGATGCCACCAGAAAGTTTGGTGATGATGGAGTTCTTCCAGGCGCGGAGTTTGTCGAGGTCGATGGCTGGCGTGCTGAAGGAGATGCCGCGATGGGCGGATTCCTTGGCCGCGCTGATCTGGTGCGTGGCGTGAAGCAGTGCCTTGGAGGGAATGCAGCCGCGGTTCAGGCACACGCCACCAAGTTGTTTGTCCTGCTCGACGAGAACCACTTTTTTGCCCTTGTCCGCCGCGTAAAACGCCGCCGCGTATCCGCCGGGTCCGCCGCCGATGACGATGACTTCTGTCTTGATCGCTTCCATGTTGGTCAAAGGTTAAATCCGCACGTCCGCCTCGTTGAACTGCTCGAAGGCCGCGACCAGGTCCACGGTGAAACGGGCCGCCGTGCCGCCGTCGATCACGCGATGATCGTAGGCCACTGCGATGGGCATCATCAGGCGGGGTTCGATCTTCCCGTCGCGCACCACGGGCTTCAGCACTCCGCGGCCGAGGCCGAGGATGGCGACTTCGGGGCGGTTGATCACGGGCGTGAAGTGGGCGCCGCCGATGCCGCCCTGGTTGGAAATGGTAAAGGTGCCGCCGCTCATTTCCGCGAGGCCCAGCTTGCGGTCGCGCGCCTTTGCGGCGAGATCAGCCACGTCCTTCGACAATTGCACGAGGTCCTTTTTGTCCACGTCGCGAATGACGGGCACGAGCAGTCCCGCCTCGGTGTCCACGGCCAGGCCGATGTGGAAATATTCCTTGAAGACAAGTTCCCCGGCGTCGTCGTCGAGGCTGGCGTTGAAAATGGGATACTTCTTCAGGGCAGCCGCCACGGCTCTGAGGGCGAAGGAGGTGAGGGTGAGCCGCGCGCCTCTGGCGTCGTAGGCCGCGGAGTATTTCTTGCGCAGGTCATTTAACGCTGTGATGTCCGCCTCATCGAACTGCGTGACTTCGGGAACCAGGGTGCGGCTCTCGGTCATGCGTTGCGCGATGACCTTCCGGAGTTGCGTCATGGGCCGTTTGTGGATTGGACCCCAGGCTGAGAAGTCGACGCGCCCTGCGACGGGGGCGGCCGAGGAAACGGCGGTGCCAGACGGCGCAATTACCTTTCGCGTGGCGAGCTTCTGAAGCCGTGCGATGTGCGCGCGAATGTCCTCCCACACGATGCGTCCGCCGCTGCCGGTGCCGGAAACCTTGCGAAGGTCGAGGCCGATTTCACGCGCGACGCGACGGATGGAGGGCGGTGCCACCGGGTTCTCGTTCACGATTTCGATTTCACCGCCCTCGTCCCCGGCGGGTTCGGAAGGCGCGGGGGCGGCGGGCTTTCTCGCTGCCGGTTTTGGCGCGATGGGTGCGGCGGAGGCTGCCGTGGCCGTGGCCGGTGTCGCGGCGGCAGCGGCAGCGGCGGTTTCGAGCGAGAGAATTAATGCGCCGACGGTAATCTTCTGGCCTTCCTTGACGGCGATGGATTTGACGGTGCCATCAGCGGGCGACGGGATGGGAGCGACGGCTTTGCCGGTCTCAAGTTCAATGATGTTCTGGCCCTTGCGGACGGCGGTGCCGGGCTTGACCAGAATGCTGGCTACGGTGCCGCTGTCGGCGCCTTCGCCCAAGTTTGGGAGTTTGACTTCCATAAACCAAAGGGCGCGCAGGGTGCGGGCAAATGCCCCGGTTGCCTAGTAAAATTCCACCCCCCGAGGAAGCCATCTGCACGCTTTACGGCACCGCCGGCCGCACCAAGACCGGCTGCGTTGCCGGACCGGCGTCTTTAAGGTGCTGGTTCGTGCCGCCGAAAAGAGCCGCGGCGGCCAGAAGCACGGCGCCCAGGGTGATCCGATACCAGCCGAACAGAACGAAGGTGTGGCTTTGCACGTAGCGGAGCAGCCATTTCACCGCCAGAAAGGAAATGGCCGCCGCCGCCGCCGAACCGAGCAACACCAGTCCCCAATCCGGCGCGGCCTCGTGGTGCCGCAGAGCCTTCAGGATTTTCCATCCGCCAGCGGCCAGCATGGTCGGAATTCCGACCAGAAAGCAGAACTCCGTGGCCACCGGTCGGCGCAGGCCCAGCAAAAGGCAGAGCAGGATCGTGGTGCCTGAACGCGATGCACCAGGAAAGATGGCGGCGATCAACTGGCCGGCCCCAACCGCCAGCGCCACCAGCCAGGTCACGTCTTCCGCTCCGGTGTGATCACGCAGCAGCCATTCGACAACCAGGAAGGCGACTCCGCCCGCCAGCAGCGCGATGGCAATGGGCAGTACCTTCTCCGGAAGTTTGAAATGCAATTTGTCCAGCACCAGGCCGCCCGCCGCCGTGATGGCGAAAGCCGTGCCGAGTTTCATCAAGTAATCCCTCGAATCAGGCGCGTGCCAATGCGTCAGCCGGACGAGCCGGGCGCGAAACAAGGGAATCACCGCGAGTACGGCGGCGCTTTGGATGACGATGTTGAAGAGGTCGTTCTCAAGCCAGACACGGCCATTAGGGAGCACCTGCTCGACAAGCAGCAAGTGGCCAGTCGAGGAGACCGGAATGAATTCCGTGATTCCCTCGACAAGGGCGAGAATAAGAACAACCAGCCAGTCCGGCACGGGGTGGTTAGAAGGCAATCAGCCGCCCGAAACAAGCGGCAAATGGCGGCAGACGAACGCGCGGCGGAAGCCTTCGGTTATTTGACCGCCGCCCAGACGCGTTGCACGTCGTCGTGGTCGTCTAGTTCCTGGAGGAATTCGCCCACCTCCGCAAGCTGGGCCTCGGTGAGTTCCGGGAAGTTCTTGGGCAGATAGCCCGGCTCACTGGTGATGACCGTCCAGCCGTTCTGGGAAAGCCATTTGGCCACGCTGGCGATGGCGGTGCGGTCGCAAAGGAATTTTGCCCCGGCGCGACCCTCGGGGATGTCGTCGTTCTGCTCGCTGGTCAACGGCTCGACCTCGTTCGCCCCGGCCTCGATGGCGGCGGCCTCGCGGTCGATGTTCACGTCGGCGTGGTGGGCCTCGACAATGCCGGCAGGGTCGAAGAGGAACTTGTTGCTGCCGGTGGTTCCGAGCTGGCCCTTTTTGAAGAGCACGCGGATCTCGGGGGCGGTGCGGTTCACGTTGTCGGTGAAGACCTCGACGATGAGCGGCACCTTGTGCGGGGCGTAGCCCTCGAAGGTGACGTGCTCCATCACCATCTTCTCGTCGCCGGTGCCGGCGCCCTTCTTGATGGCGCGCTCGATGACGTCCCGGCCCACGCTGTCCTTGCGGGCCTTCTCGACGGCGGCGGCCAGGCGGGCGTTCAGGTCCGGGTCCGCCCCGCCAAGTTTGGCGGCCACGGAGATTTCACGGACGATCTTGCTGGTCGTGCGGCCCTTCTTGAGGCCTGCGACGAGACGTTTGGCATGCAACCATTGGCGACCCATAAATATTTGAGGGCGGGAAGATGCGGGGTTTGGAAAGGAAGCTCAAGAACGGGTTTGGACTGCTTTGGGAAGTGGAGGAAACACCGGCGTGGGGCCGGTAGACCGGCCTCGGCCCCGTCCTTGCCCGCCCATAATGTCACAGGTTGCGCGATTCCGACTGACGACCGGGTTGATTTCTCTCGCAAAGCGGTGGGGCTGAAAAACGAAGGGAACAGGCCGTTCCGCCTGTTCCCTCACCGTCAACTGCTGGGTGGGTTCTCCTCGACCAGCGAGTCGTCTCCCGCTTCGGATGAGAGACGAGGGGGATAAGAACCCCGCCCACAGTCATCTGAGAGAAAGCATCGGCCGTGCCTTTGCAGTTTCGCCGGAGCCGCGCTATTGGCGTCCGGCTGGATGGTGGTCCGGCGGCCTGTGTTTGCTGGTCGTTCCCGGTTTCTCTGCCAACGCCGGGCCGGCTAGGTCCTTGTTCGTGAGTCTCAAAATGCCTTGTGTTCCGGGACATCTTGTCCCGTGTCAGGACGAATCTGCCGGGCTGGCGCAACCGTGCCTACGGAACCGGCGGCACCAGCACGCGGAAATAGCGCGGGTTGTTTGTCGTTTCCGGCGGGCTGGTGAACTGGATCGTCCGGATTCCGGGTTGCGGGGCGATGTTGCTCATCGTCTGCCACGGGGTGGCGTCGAAGTTTGTCCGGTATTGGATGATGTAAGTGATGTTCGACTGCGCCTCGAATTGCAGCGGCGCGGCGAGGTTGGTTTGCGTCAGGAATACCCGCAGCACGCTGGCCGCGTTGGTCGGATTGGTGCCGGCGAAATACTCGTCGCGGTTGATCA
>CAYQWK010000259.1:0-8639 GCA_964420805.1 uncultured Bifidobacteriaceae bacterium
CCATCGCCAACCACGTCATTCACGTCAAAGGTGGCCAACTCCGACGCTATCCCGATGGCTACGACTATTACCTCGAAAAGACCCGGGCTGAGTCAGCTCGTGCGGGACTTACTGCGGGCGACAAAGCCGGAGGCGCGGCCCGGTCCACAGCCGCGCCCGCGGACGAAGGCCTTTCCCGCAAGGAGCAAAAACGCCTTGAAGCCGAACAGCGCCAGGCGCGCTCGAAGGAACGCCGGCTCCAGCAACAAGTCGTGCATGACCTCGAGAAGCAAATTCACGAACTTGAGCAGAAGCAGGTGGAACTGACCGCCGAACTGGAGAAACCCGAGACCTACGAACGCAACGGCCGCGCCATGGAGATCAACAGCGAACTAATGCACGTGGTCGATGACCTGACCGCCCGCACCACGGAATGGGAGGCCGCCGCGACCAGGCTGGCGGAGATGGACCAGGCCGCCTGAGAACGCCATGCGCCAGCCGCCCGCGTCCGCGTTTGAGATCCCGCCCCGGAAAGCGCGCAGCCTTGTCGCCGCGCTGTTGAAGTGGTTCGACGCGAATGCCAGGGACCTGCCGTGGCGGCGGACCCGCGATCCTTACGCCGTCTGGGTTTCGGAAATCATGCTCCAGCAAACCCAGGTCAAGACGGTCATCCCGTATTTCAACCGCTGGATGAGCGCGTTACCGGATTTGCGCGCACTCGCTGAGGCGCCCGCCGGGACCGTTCACAGGCTCTGGGAGGGCCTCGGCTATTACACCCGCGTGCGCAACCTGCAACGCGCCGCGCAGCTCGTTGTGGCTCGGCACGATGGCGTGTTCCCCGAACGCTTCGACGATGTGCTCGCCCTGCCCGGCATCGGCCGCTACACCGCCGGGGCGATTTGCAGCATCGCCTTCCATCAACCCGCGCCCATCCTCGACGGCAACGTGATCCGCGTGCTGACGCGCGTCTTCAACATCGCCGACAACGCGCGGGAGCGACGAACTACCGACCGCCTCTGGCGCCTCTCGACCACTCTCGTCAAATCGGCCGAGCAGTCCCATGCCCCCGCCGCGTGCTCCGCGCTCAACCAGTCCCTGATGGAACTGGGGGCCATCATCTGCACGCCGCGCGCGCCGCAGTGCGAGCAATGCCCGCTTCAAGAATCGTGTGGTGCGCGCCGCGCTGGCCGCGCAGAAACCCTTCCCAATCTTGGCAAGCGCGCCCCAACCATCGCGCGCCGGTTCGTGGCAGCGGTGGTTTCGCGCGACGGCAAATGGCTCGTCCGGCAGCGGCCTGAAGGCGTGGTGAACGCGCACTTTTGGGAATTCCCCAATGTGGAAATCCCGCCCGCCGCCACGGAGGCGGATGCCAGGGCCGCGCTGGAACAGGAACTCGGCGCTCGGCTTGACACGCTGGAACCCCTTGGCTTGGTGAAGCACTCGATCACGCGCTTCCGCATCACGCTCGAAGCGTTTGGCTGCACGCTCGCTCACGGCAAACCGCGCCCATCAGCGGGCGGTTGGAAGACACCGGCGCAGATTGCGGAACTTCCCTTCACCAGCGCGCACCGGCGCGTGGCCGCGATCAGCGCGCGACAAATGCCGCGCCGCGGGTCTTGACCCGCGCCCGGTAGTCTGTCGCACTCGCGCGCGAACACCCTATGCACCTGCTCGCCGCCGCGCCCACGCACGCACCCGTCGCCTCCATGTGGCCGTTTGTCGTCCTCCTGGTGTCCGTGGCCTCGATCATCCTGCTCATCACCAAACTGCGCCTGCACGCCTTTCTTGTGCTGATCATCGCTGCGTTCCTCGCCGGCTTTCTGACCCACCAGTTCAAGCCCAAGGACATCGACCGCATTCCCGCGGCCTTGCGCGAGGATGCGAAAGCAAACTCCTGGGTCGCGGCGGTGGAACTCACCGCCATCGAGTTCGGCGGCGCGGCCGGCACGATTTCCATTTCCATCGGACTCGCCTCGATCATCGGCCTGTGCCTGATGGAAAGCGGCGCGGCCGACAAGGTGGTGCGGCGGTTTCTGCGCGTTTTTGGCGAGAAACGCGCTGGCCTGGCGCTGCTCTCCAGCACTTACGTTCTCTCGATCCCGATCTTCTTCGACACCATGTTCATGCTCATGGTGCCGCTGGCCAAGGCGCTGCGGCTGCGCACCGGCAAGGACTACATGCTTTACCTGATGTGCATCTGCATCGGCGGCGTGGTCACGCATTCGCTCACCGTGCCGCATCCGGGACCGCTGGGAATGGTGGACAACCTGCGCGTGGACGCAGGCATTTCGCTACTGGTGGGCATCGTGGCGGGAATCGTGCCGTGCCTGTTCGGATATTTCGTGGCGCGGTTTCTCAATGGCCGGGCGGACATCCCATTGCGCGAAACGCCCGGCACCACGCTGGCGGAGTTGAAGGGAATTTCCAGCAAGGCGGATCACGAGTTGCCGTCATTCTTCTGGAGCATCATTCCGGTCATCCTGCCCATCGCACTGATCAGCCTCGCGTCGTTCTTCAAGATCGCCAAAGGGACGGCGTTGGCCGCCACGCTCGGCGGACCGGAGACATTCGTTGCGCTTTCCAAGATCGCGTCCTTCATCGGCAACAAGAACATCGCGCTGTCGATCGGCACGGTCCTCGCGCTCTGGGTGCTGGCGCGGGCGCGGCGGCTGGGATTCCAGCAAATCGAGGCGCTGCTCGGGCCGCCGCTGGAAACGGCCGGGGTCATCATACTCATCACCGCGGCAGGCGGCGCGTTTGGCGGGATGCTCCGCGCCGCAGGCGTCGGCGACGCCATCGGGGAGCTGGCCAAGACGTATTCAATCCACGTCCTCCTGCTGGCCTGGGGCACTGCGGCGGTCATCCGCGTGGCGCAAGGTTCCGCCACCGTGGCCATGCTCACCACCTCGGCGATTCTCTGGGAGATGATCAACCCCGGCGCAAACGTGCAGGCGGGCGAGATCACGGCCACGCTCGGGGCGAAACTTGGATTCCATCCCATGTACCTTTTCCTGGCCATCGGCTTCGGCGCTTTCTGCTGCTCGTGGATGAACGACTCCGGTTTTTGGGTGGTGAACCGCCTGAGCGGTATGACGGAGAAGGAAACCCTGCGCAGTTGGACCTTAATGCTGACGGTCGTTTCAATTCTTGGCCTCGTGCAAGTGCTCGTGCTGGCGAAGCTGCTGCCGCTGACCGGAGGATGATGCGTCGGGCCAAACAGACGTAACGCGACAGAAATCCGTGTTCACCCAGCCGCGTCCGTGGTTAAAACTCCCGCGCCATTTATGGAATACGAAGCAGTCATCGGTCTGGAAACGCACGTCCAGCTTAAGACCAAGTCGAAGATGTGGTGCGGTTGCGCGAATGCGTTTGGCGCTGACCCGAACACCAACGTGTGCCCGGTGTGCCTCGGCTTTCCAGGCGTGTTGCCGGTCGCAAACGAGGAGGCACTGCGCCTGACCGTGCTCACCGGCCTGCTGCTCGGCTGCGAGATCCCCCGCTTCGCCAAGTTCGACCGGAAGAATTACTTCTATCCCGATGTCGCGAAAAACTACCAGGTCACCCAGTACGACAAACCCAGCACGAAAAACGGGCACCTGGAATTCGAGTTCGCAGGCGGCACGGCCCGAGTGAACATCACCCGCGCTCATCTCGAAGAAGACGTGGGAAAGAACTTCCATTTCGACCGCAACAGTGGTGTCGATTTCAACCGCGCCGGCGTGCCGTTGCTCGAAATTGTTTCCGAGCCGGAGATCACCAGCGCCGACATGGCCCACGCCTACCTTAACGCCCTCACCGACGTTCTCGTTCACGGTGGGATCAGCGATTGCGACATGGAGAAGGGCATGGTGCGCTGCGACGTGAACATCAGCGTCCGCCCGAAAGGCACGAAGGAACTCGGCGCCAAGATCGAGATCAAGAACATGAACACCTTCTCCGGTGTGCGCCGCGCGGCGGAGTACGAAATCGCGCGCCAGATCGAAGTGGTGTCCAAAGGAGGCAAGCTCATCCAGTCCACGCGCCGCTGGGACGATGTCGCCGGCATCACCGAGGAGATGCGCACCAAGGAGCACGCGCACGACTACCGCTATTTCCCCGAGCCGGACCTGATGCCCTTCGAGCCGGACGACTCGTGGCTGACCGAGGTCCGGTCGCGCGTGGTCGAGCTTCCACTCGCGCGCAAGCAGCGTTTCATGAGCGACTACGGATTACCGGCCGGCGATGCCGAGACGTTCAAGAACGACCTGCCTTTGGGGGATTACTTCGAAGCGCTCGCAAAGCAGACGAAGAATCCGAAGGCCGTCGCCAACTGGGTTTTGAACAACCTGCGCGCCAAACTCTCCGAGGCCAACGAGCGCGAGAAATCCGAACAAGCGGCCATGGGCATCGAGCCAGCGGACATGACGCTGACCAACCTCGCGTCCCTCAAGTTTCCGCCCGCCGCCCTGCTCGAACTCGTGGCATTGGTCGAAAACAAGACGATCAGCGCCACCGCCGCGCAGCAGGTCTTTGCCGAGATGTTCGACCTCGGCAAGGCCCCGGCAGCAGTCGTTCAGGAGAAGGGCCTCGCGCAAGTCAGCGACACTGGCGCCATCGAAAAATTCTGCGACGACGCGATCGCAGCGAATCCCGGCCCGGCGGCGGATTTCCGGGCCGGCAAAGTCGCGGCACTGAATTTCCTCAAAGGCCAGGTGATGAAACTCAGCAAGGGCAAGGCGAACCCGGCACTGGTCGGGGAAATCCTTGAGCAGAAGCTCAAGGCGTGATGATTGAGGTCCGCGAATGCCCATCGCGCACCGCATGACCTCCGGATCGTACACGTTTACGGCAGTGCTGCGCGCGGGGAACCTCGGCATCCGGCTGGTGGCAGCGGTCACTCTATTGCTCTGGCCCGCCGGCAGCGTTTGCATTGACCTGCGGGATCCGAACCTTGGCGGGCCGGGTATTCCAGCCCGGGCGTGGGAACTTCACCGGGACTTGTCGCCAAACCTGGAACAATGGGCGAAGGCTCGTATCGCCTCGGGACGCGCGGAGCAGTTGAGCACTTCGGATATTTCCGGGACCGAGTGGCCCTTGTTCGGCGCGGTGTTCTATCTCTGGGCGACAGAGTCGCTCCAAGACGCATGGCTCACCAACACCAGCGCCTCCGCGCAAGCCCCGAAAGACTACGCGAAGGGCGCGATTGAGGCGGCGACGCGGCTGGTGATCGATCCGGCGCAGGCCTCTTGGGTGAAGACGCATTGGGGAACAAACTACCTGCACCGGGAGAACCTCTTTTACCGGATGCTCATTATCTCCGCGTTAACCAGCCACGCGCGTTTGACCGGATCACGCGAGTTCTTTCCGTTGCTTGCCGACCAGGCCGGCAGCCTGTCCGCTGAACTGGATGATAGCGCGAGCGGCCTGCTCGATGATTACCCCGGCGAATGTTACCCCGGCGACGTGCTCGCGGCTGTGGCGATGATCCGCAAGGCCGACAGTCTGCTGGGAACCGACCGCTCCGCGTTCGCGAAACGGGCCCTGCGAGGTTTCCAGGGGCGCAACCTCGACGAACGATCGCTCCCTCCATATGCAGCGCGGGCACAAGACGGTGCCCCGCTTGGTCCATCGCGGGGTTGCGCGAACTCATACATGGCCCTGACTGCGCCGATGGTCTGGCCCGAGCAGGCGCGCCGCTGGTACGATCTCCACACTCAATTCTTCTGGCAGGAGCAGTGGGGCGGAGCGGGCTTCCGGGAGTTTCCGAAGGACATGCCCGGTCGCGATTGGTACGCGGACGTCGATTCGGGACCGGTCGTCAAAGGCTTCGGTTTCGCGGCTTGCGCCTTCGGTTTGGGCGCAGCACGGACCCATGGTCGATTCGACCACGCCCTGCCTCTCGCCGCGGAGACTTTGGCGTTCTCATGGCCGCTACCCAACGGCGTCCTCTTGCTTCCCCGGCTTTTGTCCAACGCCGCGGACGCACCGCTGCTGGGAGAGGCGGGCATCCTCTATAATCTCACCAGGCAACCTGCGGCTGGATTCCCGGTTCGCAGTGGCGGGAAGATTCCAGCCATCTGCTTCGTGATTCTGACACTGCAACTCGCGACTGGTGTGGCGATTGTCTGGTGGGCCGTTGCCGCCTTCCGGCGGCACAAGCTACGTCTCGGTTCGGGGGAAATCGCGCTTCCGGGACTTCAGTTCTCAGGCTGGCTCCTGCTACTCAGCGCGGCTTTGCTAATGGTCCTCAACGACTTGTTTCTTCCCGGGTTCCTTTTTCTTTTGATCTGCCAACTGCTCCCGCGGCGGCGGAAGAGCAAATGAACTCCGCGATCTCAACAAAGGTGAACCGAGAACTGAAGGAAACGGGCCGGCTTTTGATTCCCGCCGAACCACGCGCGTTCCTTCTAGGTCTGGCGGTGATGTTCGCGCTGCAAGTCATCGTGCGCCTGTTCACCTCGTCGATTCCCAACCAGGATGAGAGCTGGCAGATCGTGCTGGCGCAGGAATGGAGCCTTGGATACGCCTCGCACCCGCCGCTCTACACTTGGTTGCAGATTCCGTTCTTCAGGGTCTTTGGAGAATCCATTCTCGCGCTCGCGCTGCTCAAAAATCTGCTGCTGTTTCTGCTCTACGCGTTCACCTACCGCGCCGCGCGCTTGGTAAGTGGCCGGCATGAAACCGCGGCCTGGGCCACCTTGTCGCTGCTGTTGATTCCGCAAATCGCCTGGGAATCCCAGCGGGACCTCACTCATTCCGTGCTGCTCAGCACCGCCACCGCCGGCGCGCTGTGGGCATTTTTGTCACTGATAGAGAAGCCGGCGGCGGGCAAGTACGCGCTGGTGGGCTTGTGCATCGGCGCGGCGTTTCTGTCCAAGTACAACGCGGGCGTCTTCGCGTTCGCCGCGCTGGTGGCCGCGTTAGTCTCGCCGGAGTACCGCGTGCGTATTCTGGACCGACGCATGTGGATTGCGACGCTGGTGTGCGTCGCGGTAACGGCTCCGCATGGCTGGTGGGCGTGGCATCACGCGCACGAGGCATTCGCCAGCACCAGCAAACTCGAATTCCGCCCCGCCATTGCCTGGTCCACCGCCGCCTGGCGTGTTCCAGACAAAGTTCTCACCGCGTTCCTGCCCAACATGATCCCGGCTCTCCTGCTCTGCCTGCTCGCGCGGGGCAAACAGGCCTTTACCCTGCGCCAACCACTCACGCGATGGCTCTTGTGGACGACGGGATTCTCGCTCGTGCTCGTCACCGCAGGAATGCTGGCGGCCAAGGCCACGAGCCTGCGCGGACGATGGTTTCAGCCTCTCTTCGTTCTCACGCCGCTGTTGCTGGCCGCACAGATTCAAGTCGTGCCACGCTGGTTGTTCCGGCTCGTTCCACGCGTCGCGGCGGCAGGCGTACTCGCGGTCATGGCCTTGATGCCGATCCACATTTGGCGCGGTGGCGGAAGCCGCAACCAGGATTTGACCGCCGGAACGCTCAAACTGGCGCTCGATGGCGCGGCGCCGCAGATCACCGCGGCGGATCTCGTGATCGCCGACACGTTCTGGGTTGGCGGCGCGGTCAGGCACTCGACGGGCAAACGGGTGATGACGCCCGACGCCGTGCTTCCCGGAGCGCGCGATGCGAAGCACGTCTGCGTCATTTTTGAAATCCGCCGCTCTGAGCAAATGCCAAAAATTTTCAAAGAAACCGTGGAATCCATCACCGGGCGGCCGGTACGATTGAAGAACGAGTTCTTCACTCCTCCCAACGAGGGCACGCGCACCGGAAAACGCCTTGTTGTGGCGGAACTGGAATAGAAGTCCGCACTGTCTTCGCCGGCTCAGACTGGTGCCGGGAGCGCCATTAGTGACGGATTGCGCATCGCGTCACGGTTTTCGCAGCCGGAAGAAACGAACGCCTTCCGAATTTGAATTCGTATCTGCGAACCGCGCACCTACGATTGCGGGCATGTTCGAGGCATCCGCCCAACCCACCGGAGGAACCAAGCTGCCTGCTGATTGCAACGTGAATCCAACGGCGTTCGTCGGCCACGAAGGGATTGGAGGATTGCCACCTGCCGGAGAATAGAGGGCAATGGTTGCTGGTGCGGTGCCGCGGACCGCCACATCATGAAGAACCCCGTCGGATTGGGAAGCGCGAGGTCACCCCTTCTCAAACACCAGTTTCCCGTCCTGCGCTGTCGCCTTGATGCGATCTCCCGGCTGGAATTTCCCCTCCAGCAACTGTGTGGCGAGCGGATCAAGCAGATGTTCCTGAATCGAACGCTTGAGCGGGCGCGCGCCGAATTGCGGGTCGTAGCCCTCCTGTGCAAGGAGCGCCTTGGCCGCCTTGTCGAGCGTGAGATGGAGCTGCTGCTGCTGAAGCCGCTTGTCCACGCGCTGAAGCTGGAACTCGACGATGCGCACCAACTGGTCGCGGTTCAGGCTGTGGAAGATGATCGTGTCATCGACCCGGTTCAGGAACTCGGGCCGGAAATGCCGGCGCAACTCCGCGCGGACTTTGTCTTCCATCCCGGCGGTTTCCTTCGGCGTCAAGTTTCCCGCCGCGAAGCATTCCTGGATGATCGGCGACCCGATGTTGCTGGTCATGATGATGACCGCGTTCTTGAAATCCACCGTCCTCCCCTGCCCGTCCGTCAACCGCCCGTCATCCAGCACCTGGAGAAGGAC
>CAYQWK010000260.1:0-4190 GCA_964420805.1 uncultured Bifidobacteriaceae bacterium
CAACAGACGAGCGACGCGGAAAGCGCGGCGAGTTGCGCACGCTTCTCGTTGGCCGCGGCTTCCAACTCTTCCGCATCTATGGTGCCCGCCCCGGCTCTTAATTTCTCCAATTCCAACTGCAACGCCTGTAGCTGTTGCTTCAAGGCCTCAAACTTCTTTCTGGCTTCCTCCATAATATCATGCCTCCGAATTTCAGCGGATGTATCAACTCACCACCACTTCCACCTCGTCCCCAAACGCCCCCGGGCCCGCCTCGTTCACCGCGCGGATTCTCACCTTCACCGTCCCGGCGGACAGTCCCTCCAGGATTTTGTCCGGCTCCTCAAACGTCTCGGCGCGGCGGAAATCCGGGTCCACGCCCACGATCTGAATCCAGAACTGGTAATAATCCGCGCGCGGCACGCGGTCGCACTGCACGCGCAGCTTGCCGCCGCCCAATGGCGTGGCGCGGCTGCTCTCCGGCGCCTCCGGCGGGTCATCCGCCCCCGGCCGGTTCAAGCCAAAGGCCAGCCAGCGCGCGTCGAGCGGATCGAGATTCTGTTCCAGTTCGCCGATCAGGCCGCGCAGCCGCTTGCGCAGCTTCTGCTCCGCCGTCTCCTGCCCCTGATAGGCCAGGGTCCGCGCCGTATCCCGCAGATTGCGCGACGACACTGCGGCATCCAGCGCCGCCCATAACGCATCCGCGCGGGCGGCCGTGACGACGGTCTTGGTGGTGCTGATCTCAAAACCGGAATTGGTGCCCAGGAAATTCTTCACCCCCAGCAAAATGGGCAGGATGCGCTCGCTGGTGGACGGCACCTCGATGCTATGGGACGGCCAGCCTAACGGCACCCAGGCCGTGCCCTTGGGACCGAGATGCGGCCGCAATGTGTCGCGCACCAGCAACAGAAAGGCGCGGCCGTTCGAGCGCGCACTCTGCACCTGCGCGTCCACGCTGGGCACGTCCGGCAGAATCTGAGCGAAGACATCGTGCGCGGCCTTCGCCACCATCAGGGCCTGCTGGTCGGCGCGGATGTCCGCCTCGAGGTTGGCCTTGAGGGGGATGGCGGCCTCGTACTGATGCGCGCCATCGGCGCAGTCCTCGGCCTGGTTGATGAGGTCGTTGATGGAATCGGGCAGTCGATTTTGAGCCATATGTTGCCTTGGTTTGAAGGGTTGCAGTGCAGGTGAGGGAGGAATTATCGCCGGCCCCCAGACGGCCCCCGGCTCGTTCCATTTCGTGCCGTCGTTCCAGCGGAAAACCCGGGCCAGAACATGGAGGATGCCCAAGCCCGGCGCGGTCTTGCCGGTCGCGGCCAGAGGGGCGAAATCAGGCGTGAGAGCGGAAAAAGCGGCGCTCAACAGGCCCTCACGCGCGTGAGACCGCGAAAAGCGCGGTTCTTCGGGCGACCACGGCCGTGGGAGCCGGAAAAGCGCGGCTATTTGCACCCCCACGGCCGTGGGAGTGGTCCAAGCGGGGTCAAAACGGCCATTTCTGGCATTTCTGCACGCCAGACACCGCTGGACCAGGTCAGAAATGGCGAAAAGTCGCGTTTCTTGACGCTTTTCACCCAAGGGAACGGTTCCGAAGGCCGTTTCATCGTCCGAGCGAGCCAAGCCCAAGAGGGTGAAGATTCGGGAGGTCAAAGGTCCGCCGACGATCGTCCGCCACCCCGCGCGCTCGGCGCGGGTTTGGAGGATGGCGGGAAGTTCGGCTGGCAGGAACATGGCGGAGCGGCCGACAAACGCGGTACCCTCTGGCCCGCCCGACGAGGGCCACGCAACGGGAGAAATGGAGAGCGAGATGAGCATACAAAGCTCCCAAGGATCGTCTCATTGGGCGTTGCCCTTCGGGGAAATGACGAGGCTGCGATCCTTCCGGGTGTAGGTGATTTTCAGCGAATTCCCCGACTCGTAGGACAACCGCCGCACGGGCAAGTCCTTATCCTCCATGCTTATGATGATTTTGATCAATTGCCGGAACTCGCTGCGGCTGGTCGAGCGATCATCGCCCGCACCCGCCGGAGCGGCAATGGTCAGTTTTTTGGCGGCGTCGAACCGAATGTTAAACCTGTCGCCTATGCTTTCGTCCAGTTCCCAGACCGGCATGCCGTGCTCGGCTAATTCTGCAATGACCTCGCGAATGAACTCCAGCCGTTTATCTACCGACTCCTCGGCCTTCCTCCGCGCGTCAAACTTGTTCTGGGCGTTGGCGATTTGCTTTTGGATGGTAGCCAGCCGGGTTTGTGCGGTCTTTGCGGCCTGCTGCGCATTGGCAAGTTCCTGGATGGCTCGGTCGGCCATCCGACGCTTTTCGGCGGCGAACTTATCCTGCGCCTCCCGCGCTGACCGGGCCAACTCTGCCGAACGGACCAACTCGCCGCTGGCCGTGCCTACGGCCTGCGTCAACCCCGTCACGACCGCCCGCACATCGTTGGAAAACCCAACAGTGGGTTCGGGATGAACTGGTCGAGCGGATTGGGTGGATGCCCCCTTCGGCTCATTTGCCACCCCTGCCCGGCGAGTTCCGCAACCAGCTTGGGTGAGGATGAGCAAGACGAGACCGGCTTGAGCCACGGATCTCATACACCTTAATGAAAAGCACACGCCCACCTTTTGCGGACGAGAAACAAAGCCACAACTTGGATTCATGGAGAAAGAACTCCTCCAGCTTCAATCCTAAGTTTCCACAACGATGACGCCTTGCGGGTTTCCATTGGCGTCTTTATCGATGTACAGGCCCACAACTTGGCCGCCTGTTTCTTCAACGCGTTTAAGAGCATCGTGCAAGCGCACGGCAGTTTCGGTGGAGAGGACAAACACGATTTCGTTTTTCATGGAAGCTCCTTCATTTTCTAATTTTGGTGAGTGCGTTCTGAAAAATCTCCAACTGCTTGATTTGATTATTGGATTCCACGTTTTGCGCAGCTTTCTTCAGGAAGTTGACTTTCTCGTCGATGGTCGTGCCGGCACGTTTCAGCAGTCCCCCATCCTGAAGTTCCGACTTGGTGAGTTCATCGAGCGCGGCATCCAGCTTGGGAGTCGTCTCTGGGGCGGCACCTGCTGCGACCCCAGTCATGTCTAATTTGCGAATGCGGTCAACGTCGGCCCGCACTTTGGCTTCAAGGATACGGCCCCGATTCTGTTGGTTCTCGATGTTGGCATCCGCTTGCTTGAGGCGATCTGATTCTGTCGTTGCTTTTGGATCGGCGCGTTCAAGCATGGCCTTGCGCACATTGTACTGCCGCGCGAGGTAATTGGCCGACTTGCCAGTCGCAAAATACTGAAGCCAGTTCACCGTGTTGGACACGCCCAGTGCGTTCGTTCCAGGAGAAATCACGCCGTCTGCCGAACTGTCCACGGTGGCGAGAAAGGAGGGGATGGCCACCCGATTCTCATCGTCGAGCGTCAGCGGGGCCACCGCAACTTCCTTGCGATTGAATCCGACTTTGACCGTATCTGGATATGGACCGCCCACCCCGTTCCACGCCACCTTCAACCCGAATTGAGTGTCGGTGCCGAAGAAGAACGGGCGCACGTCCCCGGGTTCCGCCAGGCCGAACAGGAATTTCCGGAGTCCAAGCCAGCCGCTCACGGCCTTCTTTGTGTTGGCCCCGGGACGTTGCCCGAGTTGGAGCCTGGAATCGAACGTCTCCTCCAGGTCCGCCTGATTTGTCTCTTTGCCTTCGGCGTTCAACTCGACATAGTTATTGGTCCGATCATAGAGCTTCGACATGGTGACGGCGGCGTCGCCGCCCGCAAAGGTCTGGTTCACGCCAAAAAAGAAGCTGTCCATTTTGTCGTGGCCAATCCGGGTGGAAAAACTCGCCATGACGGGAGGTGTCTTGCCGCCCTCAAAGGCTGGCGAGACCACGCCTTCTTTGCGCGAGATATTGATTTCCGCCGTGGGCGGCTTCATGTCCAGATCCAGGCCGGCGTTGGACTTGGTCATGAATAGAGTTGTGTTGAACCCCACGCAGCCGGTGAGGGCCAAGGGCGCGAGGCAGAGCAGGTATCGAAGTTTCATGGTCGTTAGGTTGGGGTTCAGCGTTGCGGCGGATTTGGGTTGGCGCGCTCCGGGGCTTCCCAGCCCGGAGGCAAATTGGTTGCCATCAAGCAACGCGACGACCAACTCGACGTCTTCTTCATCGGCCAAAACCGCCGGTTGCAGGTCGCCTGGGTAACCGGTGGAGGGAAGTGGCAGGGACCGC
>CAYQWK010000260.1:4200-8577 GCA_964420805.1 uncultured Bifidobacteriaceae bacterium
CGGCGGATTTGGGTTGGCGCGCTCCGGGGCTTCCCAGCCCGGAGGCAAATTGGTCCCCACCCGGATGGTGAAGAAGTCGCGCAGTTTCCTGGGCAGGGGCGCGGCGTTGGTCGGGTATTGCAGCAGCAGTGTGCCGGAGGGCGGCATGGTAATGCGCGAGTTGCATTCCCAGCCGGCCACCACACCGCAGTCCTCGCGCCCGCCATGAATGGACAGGCCAAGAAGCCGGGTGCCGGTGATGACGGGGCGGGAGGATTCCTGCGGGGCCGTTTTCATCTTCAAATGCCCGAAGCCCCAGAGGTGTTCCGTGCCGGTGCGAGGGTCGAAGTGGTGGATGGCGCAACCTGAAAGGAGTAGCGCGAGCCCGGCCAAGCCCAGAGAACCCAGAACGCCTGCGCTCATGCGACAACCTCCGGTTTTTTGGCGGGGCAACTCAACAGGCCGGCGACGCGACATCCGGAGAAACCGCGGGTGACTGGGATGCGGCGGGATTCGAGCGCCCGGATGGGATTGGGGGCTGGAGGCGGGACGCGGTCCGTGTCCGCTAACGCGCCGGGGGGAGGGTGACGGAGGCGCGCCGCCTTGAATGGCCTGCCAGCCGCCGTCTCGTGTCTTGTGTTGTCGATTGTCGCCCATACCCGCTGCTTGACCGCACCATTCCACTGACTCTCTTCCTCGCTGTTCGAGGCGCAGGTTAGGGGAAAACAGGCCGGGCGGGCAAGGGCGGCGGATTGTCTATTAGGGACAGAAAATTGTCTGTCAGGGACAGACCCGGCAGAGATCTCGCCGGGCGGGGTTCCCTCCCCCAACCGTGGCAGCCGGTGTGAGGCGGCTCTGACTTGCGTTTTGTGTCAAATGGAGCGGCCTCACGCCGGCTGCCACAAGGTCAAGGATAGGAACTCGGTCGCGGGCCGACGCCGCCTGCTTCAGCCGGGACGGCCGAAATACGGTGGCAGGCGGGACGCCTGGCCCCACAACGACGCTGGCCGACTGGTCGCCTGCGCCACAGGCTACGCCACCGGGCGGTTCATCTGCCCCAACGTGTCCTGGGCGCGGGCGAAGGATTGCGGGGTGCGGCCCAGTTCGCGGCGGAAGACGTGGCAGAGGTGGGCCGCGCCAGCAAAGCCGAAGCGCTCGGCCACGTGCTTGTTCCCCGCGCGGGTGCGCGCAATGAATTCGCTCGCCGCGGCAAGCTGCCAGTGGAGCAGCATGTCGCCCACGCTCGTCCCAAAACGCTCGCGAAAGACGCGCTGGAGTGTTTTCCGGGAGACGGCTATTTCGGGAAGGGCGGCCAGGCGTTCGGCGTCGTAGCCGGCCCGGGCGGCCAGTTCCTCCCAGTGGTTGAACTGCGCCAGACGTGCGCGCGCCGAAGCGCCATCGCTGGCCCCGTCGAGTATTCCATAAGTGCCCATGGTTGTTCCTTTGGTGTTGTTCTCCGTGAAACTCCCGTGCGGGGTGGACCCAGCGCGGGTGGTTCGGGACCAGGGGTATTCGGTGGGTGAAACCGGCGGGGGAGCCGGCTTGTTCGCCCGGGGGGACGGGCGGCAAGGGGGCGGGACAGCCACGCGGCGCGCGGATGGAGTCGCGCGGCGCGGCAACGGTCCCGGAGGGAGCGCGCGGAGGACGGACAGGTCAGTCCGCCACCGCGAGGTCCATGTCGCGGGTGAAGTAGAGTATGCGCCCGCAGTTTGGGCATGTGGTAATTTCCTGGGCGGCCTGGCAGGCCACGACGACGCCTCGGCTGAGTTGCATGTGGCATCCGCCGCAGGCGTGATGGCTCACGCCGACGACAACATTGCTGCCCTTGTTCTTGAGCAGGCGTTCGTATCGGGAACGGGTGGAATCATCGACGGCGGCCGCGAGTTCGGCGCGGTTGGATTCAAGTCCGGCCAGTTCCTTGCGCAGGACCTGCTCGCGGGCGTCGAGGTCGGTGATCTTGGCCTCGACGAGTTTGCGCGCATCGCTGGCAATCTGCTGTTGGGCGGCAACTTCCTTCTGGCCGGCTTCGGCCTGTTCCATGAGTTCGAGTTGCTGGTCCTCGAGTTTGACGATGACTTCCTTCGCCATCTCGATTTCGTGGGCGAGGGCTTTGTATTCCTCGTTCTTCTTGGTCTGGAACTGCTGGAGGGAGTAGCGGTCGATCTGCTGTTTCTTGGCTTCGACGTCGAGTTCGAGTTTCTTGCGGTCGGACTCGATTTGTTTCACCCGGTGTTTGGCGGCGTCGAGTTTGGTGCTGGCGGCGTCAAGTTTGGCACGGAGGGTCTGGCGCTCGGGTTCAACGCGGGCCAGTTCGTCCTGGGTGCGGAGCAGATTGCGGTCGCGGTCCTGGAGAATCAGCAGTTTTTCAATCACGTCGAGCATGGGTGCCTTTTTGGTGGGCGGGACTGTATCGGCGGGCCGGAAGGGCGTCAACCGGCGCGAGCTGTGGGAACTAGAAACCGCCTTGTTGCGGCGCAATGCGAAGCGGCGGTAGGATCGCGACGCTCAATGGAACCGGCAGATGGCATTCCGATGGAGAACAGCGCGCGAATGAGGGGCGGTTTCTCCTTTGCACGGCTGCAGCGCGCCCTTGACGACGCTTCCGCCGCGCTGCTCGCCGAACGAAACGCCCGCGGTTTCTGGGAAGGCGGGTTGAGCAGCAGCGCGCTTTCGACCGCCACTGCGCTGACAGCGCTAGCCATTGCACAGCGACATGGCGCCACGATTCCCGTGTCCGCCGCCGAGGCGCAACGCGTGATTGACGCGGGCCTCGCGTGGCTGGCGGAAAACCAAAACGCCGACGGCGGCTGGGGCGACACGACGAAGAGCCTGAGCAACATCAGCACCACGACGCTCTGCTGGGCGGCCTTCGGGGCGGCCGAGGCGGATGGTAAATTTGCGCCGACCGTGCGGAAGGCGGAAGCGTGGCTGATGGAGAAGATTCACGCGAGCGACGGCGCGGAACGATTTCCAAACGCAGCGCAGGTCGGAACTCGCGTTCCGCCTGAGGCGCTGGCCGATGCGATCATCGCACGTTATGGGAAGGACCGGACGTTCTCAGTTCCCATCCTGACGATGTGCGCGCTGGCGGGCCGGCTGGGCGGGGGCGGAGCGGCGTGGGAGAAGATCATTCCCCTGCCCTTCGAACTGGCGGCATTTCCACATCAGTTGTTCGCGGCGCTCCGGCTTCCGGTGGTGAGTTATGCGCTTCCGGCGTTGATCGCCATCGGGCAAGCGCGACACCACCACGCGCCATCGGCCAATCCGCTGGCGCGACTGGCGCGAAACGCGACGCGCCAGGGGACATTGCGCAAGCTCGCGGAGATCCAGCCGGCAAACGGCGGGTTTCTCGAAGCCACGCCGTTGACGAGTTTCGTGATCATGAGCCTGGCCGCCTCCGGCAACGCGGACCATACCGTGACGCGGCGAGGGCTGGAGTTTCTGCTGAAGTCGCAACGCGCGGACGGGAGCTGGCCCATCGATACGAATCTCGCAACGTGGTGTACGACCCTGGCGATCGACGCGTTGGCGGACGGCGGACCTGGCGCGCTCCACGAGCAGACGGTCGAGTGGTTGCTGGGACAGCAACACCGCGCGGAGCATCCTTACACACACGCCGCGCCGGGCGGCTGGGCATGGACCGACCTGCCGGGTGGCGTTCCGGACGCGGATGACACTGCAGGCGCGCTGCTGGCGCTGAAGAAATTGCGATGCGCGGATGGTGGCTCGCGAGATGGGGCAATTCAATCGGCGGCCGAGATGGGGATACTCTGGCTGTTGGATTTGCAGAACCGGGACGGCGGCATCCCGACGTTTTGCCGCGGCTGGGGCGCGCTACCATTCGATCAAAGCAGCGCGGACATCACGGCGCACGCGATCCGGGCGTGGCGCGCGTGGTCAGCGAGGCTCCCGTCGCATCTGGAAGTTCGAATGGACAGAGCCATCAGCAAAGCAATCCGATTTCTACTTAACGCCCAGCGCGACGACGGCGCTTGGACTCCACTTTGGTTCGGAAACGAGCAAGCCCAGGGTGAGTTGAACCTGGTTTATGGAACCTGTCGCGTGCTTTCCGCGCTGATTCCATTTGAGCCGGAATCACCTGAACTTAACGCCGTTGTCGCCGCAGGTTGCTGGCTGGTTGAGCAGCAAAACCTTGATGGAGGATGGGGAAGCGGTCCCGACTCCAAGTCCTCGACCGAGGAAACCGCACTGGCGGTGGAAATCCTCGCCAAACTGGTGAGTGTCGAAATCGCAACGCTCCCGGTTGAATTCCAATCCGCTGGCTCACGGAACCTCGTCGCGAATCTGGACCAAAGCCTGGCACGAGGCGCGGCATTGCTCGCCGAACGCGTCGAGTCCGGCGCGTGGTGCGAACCCGCGCCGATTGGATTTTATTTC
>CAYQWK010000261.1:0-8557 GCA_964420805.1 uncultured Bifidobacteriaceae bacterium
CTGGGGGCGCGCTTGGTGCCGTCCGGGGCGAAAATCCGGTGCTTCGGGGTGCGCCCCGCGTCGTCCGGGGCAACGCCCCGGATGGCTTGGGGCGCGCCCCCGGTCATCCGGGGCGAAGCTCCAAGGCCGGGAGGTGCGCCCCGGATGGCTGGAGGAGTGCCTCGGACGGCTGGAGGTGCGCCCCCAAGGGGCCGGGAACCTCATCCCAGGTCATCGGCGGCGTGCCCCCGACCGTCCGGGGTGCGCCCCAAGCCGTCCGGGGTGCGCCCCATGAGGTCGGAAATGCAACACCCGGCGTGGAGCGAAATGCGCGTGGGGGACGAGGATGGTCGGGCGACAGAACAAATCCGCGTTCAGCCGGCGGTCCGATCACGCGCGGCACTGGCGCGTCGCTACTTGTCGCAGGCGCGACGAGTTCCGCCCCGCAGCGAAAGATGTGGGTCATGCCCAGCCTGTGAAGGAACGGCTATTGAGACCTGAAAGGTGATCGGCCACCGGATCACAGCCCTGGCGACGTCACTAACGAGAAAGGCAGGTCAGCCGGCGCGGTCCAGAGCCTTCTTGATGGCGTTGAGGACGCGGCGTTGCACGGAGGCATGGCTGCCGGGAATGCGGGCGCCGGCGGCGGCCTGATGTCCCCCGCCCCCAAACTCGGCGGCGATCTCGTTGACATTCACCACGGCGTTCTTGGAGCGAAGGCTGATTCGAATCATCCCGCTCTCCAATTCCTCGAAGGCGCAGGCCACGACCACGGGTTCAATGTCGCGGATGTGTTCGATCAAGCCCTCGGTGTCATCGCGATCCGCACCGGTGCGGGTGAAATCAGCGGGCTTGAGCCAGAACCAAGCGATCCGGTCGTCGTGGGTAAGGCGAAAGTTGTTATAGACGTGGCGCAGGAGCCGGACGCGGGAGATGGAGTAGGATTGATAGACCTCGTCGCAAATGGTGGCGAGATCGGCGCCGCGTTTCACCAGGTCGCCGGCAATGTGGTATGTGGACGGCCGGGTGCTTGGATACTGGAACGAGCCGGTGTCAGTGGAGACGGCGGTGAAAAGGCAGTCGGCAATTTCCTGCGTGATGGGCCAGTTGGCGGCGAGAAGGAGTTTGTAGATGAGTTCGCCGCAGGATGGTTCGCGGGAACCGACCCAGTTGAGGTCGGCGTAGCGGGTGTTGCTGGCGTGGTGATCGATGTTGATGAAGAGCTTGCGGTTGCTGATGCATTTCCCGGCGGTGCCAAGGCGCTCGAAGCTGGCGCAGTCGGTGGCAATCACGCAGTCAAAGGTCTCGCCGGGATGTGGCTTGCGGAAGAGCTTCTGCTTGTCGAGGAAGGCGAGTTTCTGGGGAACAGAGTTCTCGTTCCAGACGGTGACGTTCTTGCCCTCGTTCTTGAGGGCGAGGGCGAGGCCGAGCTGGGAGCCGATGCAATCGCCATCCGGCCGGACATGGCCGACGATGCAGAATGTCTTTGCCTCGCGAATGGCGTCGATGATGCGGCGGACAGCCTGGGGGACGGTCTTCATGAAAGGGGTGCGGCGGTTCAGTCCTTGGGCAGGGTCTTCTCGAGTTCCTCGATGATTCCAAGGACGCGGTTGCCGCGGTCGATGGAGTCATCAATGAAGAACTGAAGGCGCGGGGTGTACTTGAGGACGACGGACTTGGCGATGGCAGACTGGACGAGCGGGCGGTTCTTTTCGAGCAAGTCCGAGGCGGTCTTTCGCTGCTCGGTGGAACCCAGCAGGCCGATGAACACCTTGGCGCTCTTGAGGTCGCCGGCAGTCTCGACCGCGTTGACGGTGGCAAGTCCGGCTTGTTCCACCGGCAGGACACGGCGGATGGCCTCGCCAATCTCGCGCTTCAATAGTTCGTTGACCCGCAGGAGTCTGTGAGAGGACATACGCCGGAATGGTGAGGCTCAGAGCTTGGCGAGAACCTTCTCGACGGCGTAGCACTCGATGACGTCGCCAGGCTGGAACTCGTTGAAGCCCTCGACGCGAATGCCGCATTCCATGCCGGCGCGCACTTCGTTGACCTCGTCCTGGAAGCGGCGCAGCGACTGCGTAACGCCTTCATAGACCAGGTTTTTGCGCCGCATGATGCGCACCTTGCCGCGCGTGATGCGTCCGGTGGTGACGGCGCAACCGGCAACATTCCCGCCCTTGGACAGCTCGAATATCTTCCGCACCTCGGCAGAGCCAGTGACGACTTCCTTGAGAATGGGATCGAGCAAGCCGGCCATGGCGAGTTTCACCTCGTCGATCAATTCGTAGATGATGGTGTAGAGCTTGATCTGCACGCCCTCGCGCTTCGCGATGTCGGAAACGCCGTTGTCGATGCGGGTGTGGAAGCCAAGCACGACGGCCTTGGAGGCGGAGGCGAGCAGAACGTCGGACTCGGTGATCGTGCCGACAGCGTCGCGCAACAGTTCGAGGGAGACTTTGTCGGATTCGATCTTTTTGAGGGCGTCGGCAATGGCCTCGACGGACCCTTGGGTGTCGGCCTTGACGACGACTTTGAGCACCTTGGCCTGGGCCTCGTCGAGTTTCTGGAAGAGGTTCTCGAGGGAGACTTTCGGGCCGGTGGGTTCCTGGCCCTCCTTGCGGGCCTGTTCCTCGCGGGTCTCGGCCTCATCGCGGGCGGCGCGCTCGTTCTCGACCACGCTGAATTCGAGACCGGCATCTGGAACGCCGTTGAGGCCAAGAACCTTCACGGCCACGGAGGGGCCGGCCTCCTTGAGGCGCTTGCCCTCCTCGTTGATGAGCGCCCGAACACGCCCGTAAAAATGGCTGCACAGCACGATGTCGCTCACGCGCAACGTGCCCTTGCGAACGAGGACGGTGGCGACAGGGCCGCCAGGTTCGAGGCCGGATTCGATGACGTTGCCCTTGGCGCGGCGGTTGGGATTGGCCTTGAGTTCGAGCAAATCGGCCTGGAGGAGGATCATCTCGATGAGCTTGTCGATGCCTTGCTTGGTGAGGGCGGAGCAATCGACAAAAATAGTCTCCCCACCCCAATCGTCAGGCGTGAGGCCCTTTTCGGCGAGTTGCTGCCGGACCTTCATCGCGTTCGCGTTGGGGTGGTCCATCTTGTTGACGGCCACGAGAATGGGAACCTTGGCGGCCTGGGCATGGCTCAGGGCCTCAAGCGTCTGCGGCATCACGCCGTCGTTGGCAGCCACGACGAGGACGACAATGTCCGTGACATTCGCGCCGCGGGCACGCATCGCGCTGAAAGCGGCATGACCGGGAGTGTCGAGAAACGTGAGCTGCTGGATCTCGGTCTTCCGCTCTGGATGCGGAAAGGAAATGGTGTAGGCACCAATGTGCTGGGTGATACCGCCAGCCTCGCCCGCCGCGACATTGGCCTTGCGAATGACATCGAGGAGCGAGGTTTTGCCATGATCGACGTGGCCCATGATGGTGACCACGGGGGCGCGCGGTTTGAGATCCTCGGGCTTGTCCTCGATGTCGAGCTCCACCTTTTTGATCGGGGCATGGACGATGCCTGCGCCGCGCTCGCGTTTCTCGGCCTCGAATTTGAACCCGTTCTTGGCGCAAACCTTGACGGCGATCTGCTCGTCGATGGCCTGGTTGACGTTCGCAAAAACGCCCAACTCCATCAGGTCGGCAATGAGCTTGAAGGGTTTCAGCTTCATCTGCTCGGCCAGTTCGCGAACAACGATCGGCGGCTTGATGCTGATGACGGGAGCGTCGGCGGCAATGGCGAATTGCGGGGCAGCCTTTGCCGGGGCGGCTTTGCCAGCGGAACCTCTCGCTGGAGCAGCAGGCTGGCCCAACTGGCGGCCCTGCTGGCCGGGACGTTGATTCCGGTCGGCGGTGCGTTCTCGGAAATCCTGACGGATGCCCTGCCGGGGTTGCGGAAGTTTAATAGAACCAAGTTTCTCGCCGATACGAGGCTTCTGCGGGAGTTGGATGGAACCGATCTTCTCGCCAACCTTCGGGGCAGGCGGAACGATAGGGGCAGGCGCAGGCGGAGGAACAACTGGCGCGGGCGGTTCGGGCGCCTTTTCGACAACAGGCTCGGGCGCGGCGGAAGGCAAAGCGGGTGGAGCTTCCGGAACTGGCACCGCCGCCGGAGAAACATCGACTGGTATCGCAGGAGTTTCTGCAACTGGTGGCGGTTCGGCCGGAGCGGGCGGTTGCTCGTCAACGACGGCTGGTGGTGGTGGTGGTGGTGGTGCTTCTGGCACCGCGGTGATCACCGTTACGGCAGGGACAGGTTCCGGCGCGGGGGCGATTACAACGGCGGGCCGGACACCGCCGAGTTGCTCTTCGAGGTACTCAGCAGTGATCTTGTCCAGCGAACTGGACGGCACTTTGGCGGCAATGCCAAGCTCTTTGGCCTTGGCGAGAACATCCTTGTTCTCGAGGCCAAGTTTCTTGGCAATTTCGTAAATACGAACGGGCATATAAAGTAGCGGCCCGGATGTTCAGCAACGTCTTCATCAGACTAGCTGTTCAAACTGTTCGATCCGGGCTTCATGGCATCACGCAACAGGCGTTTCCGTCGGTTGACCGACTTTCAACTGGCGCCGCGACGCTTCTGCGCGGACGGCTGCCAAAACGGCGGGAGCTTGCTCTGCGATTTGCGGAATGCCAGCCAAATCGCTTTCCTCGACCTGCAGCAGGTCTTCAAGGCTGGTGAAGCCGTGATGCACCAGCACATCCGCCTGCTCCGGCGAGATTCCGCTGATGGCCGCGATGGCTTGCACGGCCTGCGCCACCTGCTGTTCAAAGCCCACCACCGAGGTTTCCTCGGCGTCAATATCCACCTGCCAGCCAGTCAGCTTGGACGTCAGCCGGGCGTTCTGCCCGCGCTTGCCAATGGCCAAGGACAACTGGTCCGGCGCAACCAGGATCTTCACCCGCCGCCGGGTTTCATCCACCTCGAAGGACTTGAGCTTGGCTGGCGCGAGGGCGTTCGCGATGAACGTCCGGATGTTCGCATCCCACTTGATGATGTCCACCTTCTCGTTGTTCAGCTCGCGAACGATGTTCTTAACCCTCTGGCCGCGCAATCCGACACACGCGCCAACCGGATCCACTTTGTCGTCGCGCGTCCAAACCGCGATCTTGGTCCTAAAACCCGGTTCGCGGGCGATGCCCTTGATCTCGATGGTGCCGTCGTTGACCTCAGAAACTTCCAATCGGAAGAGTTTCAACACAAAGTTTGGGTCAGCCCGGGAAAGAATGATCTCAGGGCCGTGCGTGCCGTTCTCCACCGCCTTAACGTAACATCGCAACCGTTCCCCCACCTGGTATTCCTCGGTTGGAACGCGCTCGCGATTGGGAAGCAGCGCCTCGTATTTGCCCAGATCCAAGGTCACGTCCGAACGCTCGAATCGGCGCACGACGCCGCTCACAATGTCGCCCACACGGTCCTTGAACTCGGTGAAAATCAACGCCTTTTCGGCCTTGCGCACCTGTTGCATCAGCGCCTGCTTGGCGTACTGAGCCGCAATGCGCCCGAAGCCGGTTGGGGTCACCTCAATCTCGATCTCCTCGCCCACCTGCGCGTCGGACTTCACCCGCCGCGCGTCGAAGACAGAGATTTGGTCGTGTTTCGACACCACCTTCTCGCTGACAATCAGCTTGGCGAAGGCCCGGATGTCGCCTGACTTTTGGTCGATCACGCAGCGCAATTCGCGGGCCGGCCCGACGGCCTTCTTGGCCGCCTGAAGCAAGGATTCCTGTACAGCGGTGACAAGGACATCACGGCTGATGCCCTTCTCCCGCTCCCAAAACTCAAGAACCGCTAAAAAGTCGGCGTTCATACTTATTCCTGCTTCCCGCCGCCCGGCCTAAATCAGGCGAACAAAAAAGCCGGCAGATTCTTCATCTCCGACTTTTGCGCACGCTGGCCAAGCAGCTCTGTTATGAGCGAAACCGTATTGAAACGGCCCCCTGCGCGTCAAGATGCATTTCCAGAACGGCAACATGCCGTGGTTGTTCTTGCGCGCTTCCCGGCACGTCCGTATTTCTTCCGGGCTTTATGAATTACAAAATCTCGCAACGCGCCGCGTCGCTCTCGCCGTCCCTCACCCTCGCCATTGATTCCAAGGCGAAGGCCATGAAGGCCGAAGGCCTCGACGTGGTCGGCTTTGGCGCGGGCGAACCGGACTTCGACACTCCACAGCATATCAAGGACGCCGCCATCGCCGCCATCAACAGCGGCTTCACCAAATACACACCCTCCTCCGGTATTCCCGAACTGCGCCAGGCCATCGCCGACAAGTTCAAGAGCGAGAACGGCCTCAGCTACAAGCCGTCCCAGATCATCGTCTCCTGCGGCGGCAAACACTCCTGCTTCAACGTCATAATCGCCACCTGCGAGGCAGGCGACGAGGTCATCATTCCCGCGCCCTACTGGTTGAGCTATCCCGAGATGGTGAAGCTCGCCGGGGCAACGCCCGTGATCCTGGAAACGAGCGACCAGACCGAGTTCAAAGTCACGCCCGCGCAACTTCGCGCCGCCATCACCCCGCGCACGCGGCTATTCATCCTCAACTCGCCGAGCAACCCCACCGGTTCGGTTTACACACCCGAGGAAATCAAAGCGCTCGGCGACATCTGCGTCGAGAAAGGCGTGCTCATCATGAGCGACGAAATCTACGAGCACCTTCTTTACGATGGCGCCCGGCACAAGAGCGTGGCCAGTGTCAGCCAAGCGCACTACGACCACACCATCGTCGTTCACGGCTTTGCCAAGGCGTGGAGCATGACCGGATGGCGGTTGGGCTTTCTCGCCGCGCCGGAACCCATCGCCAAGGCCATCGACGCCGTGCAATCCCACAGCACCAGCAACCCGACCAGCTTCGCGCAGAAGGGCGGCGTGGCTGCACTGACAGGGTCGCAAGAACATTTGCCCAAGTGGCTTGCTGAATACGCCAAACGCCGTACCTACGCCTGGCAGAAGTTGAACTCCATTCCCGGCGTCTCCTGCGTAAACTCAAAGGGTGCGTTCTACCTCTTCCCGAACATCTCCAAGCTCGGCCTTAAATCCTCCGACTTCTGCGCGCGCCTGCTCGATCAGGAGAAGGTCGCCGCCGTTCCAGGCGTCGCCTTCGGCGCGGACGATTACCTGCGCATCAGCTACGCGACGAGCCTGGCCAACATCGAGAAGGGACTCGACCGCATGGACAAGTTCTGCCGCGCCCTCGCAAAGTAAGGCCCGATGAGCGCCCCGCGAATCCTCTACTGCCACTGCAACTACGCGCAGGTCGTCCCGCCGGAAGTGAAAGCCGCGGTGCTGCAAAAACTGTGCGCGTCCGGGGTGTCGTTCGACGCAGTGGCGGATCTGTGCGAAATGTCAGCGCGCAAGGACCCGGCGTTGCAACGGCTGGCGCAGGGCGATTGCATCAAGATCGCCGCGTGCTTCCCCCGCGCGGTCAAATGGCTCTTTCACTCCGCCGGCGCGGACCTGCCATTGTCCGCCACCGAGGTTTTGAACATGCGCACGCAAAACGCGGAGGACGTGGCGGCGGCTTTGTTGGGCGCAGAACTCAAGCCCAACCTCCCGCAGGGCAAAGTCACCGCCGGAGATGCGCCCACTCCACCCTCTGCAACCCCATGAGCCTCCAGGACCAATCCACCCTCCGCGTTGTCCTCTACGAAGGCGACGGCGCGCAACCGCTGGAAACCGCCGAACGCCTCACCGCCATCACGGCGTTGCTCGAACAAGGCTTCGCCGTCACCCGCACCACCACACGCGGCGCAGTGGCCCCGGCCGATCGCACCGCCCTGCTCGTGCTTGGCAAATTCGGCACCGCCACCCCGCCAGCGACGGCGGCCGACGGCGTGGCGGTGAAATTCCAGAACCTCGACCGCGTTGAGGCCTCCAACGTCACCGCGCTGGCCGAGACCGAGCGCGCCGGCCGCCAGGCTGCGCGGCATGGCGACTGGAAGCCGTGGTTCCCCGTCATTGACTACGACCGCTGCACCAACTGCATGCAGTGCCTGAGCTTCTGCCTCTTTGGCGTGTATGGCGTGGATGCGGCCGGCAAGATTCAGGCGCAGAACGAGGACAACTGCAAAACCAACTGCCCCGCCTGCTCCCGCGTCTGCCCCGAGGCCGCCATCATGTTCCCCAAATACAAGGCCGGCCCCATCAACGGCGACATCGTCAGCAGCAGCGACCTCAACCGCGAAAAGATGAAGATCGACATCAGCTCCCTGCTCGGCGGCGATGTCTATTCCCTCCTCCGCGAACGCAGCGAGCGCGCCCAGAGCCGTTTCAGCAAGGAACGCGATGCCGGCAAGGCCCTCACCGAACGCCAGAAATGCCTGACCAAGCTCATGCAAAGCGGCGACATCCCCGCCGAGGTTCTGATGAGCCTCCCCGCCCCGGACGAAATCGCCCGCCGGGCCGAAGAGGCCAAAGCCAAAGCCCAGGCCGCGCTCAACGCGCAGCACCAAACCCAGTGAACCCAGCCTGGCGGGCTGACGGAGGCGGGGACAGGGCGGCGGACGGCCAGTGAGAATTCGGCGGGCAGGTCTAACAACGGACGGAAAAGAGGTTCGGTGCGATCACTGTGCTTTGG
>CAYQWK010000262.1:0-8538 GCA_964420805.1 uncultured Bifidobacteriaceae bacterium
AGTTCGCCAGCCCGCCGGAGACGACAAACAACCCGCGCTATTTCCGCGTGCTGGTTCCGCCAGCACCGTGATCCTGTGATCAAGTGCCCTCCGCAGGGCGGGCGCGTTGCTGTGGACGCGGTGGGGCAGGATTCCTGCCCCACTACGCTCTCCATCACATCTTTTTCCTGAATTCCCGCCCGCCGTTCGTCAGAGTCCGCAGCCATGATTCGTAAGCTCGCTGTCATCCTTGCCGCCACGGTGCTTGCCCGCGCCGCCACGCCGCCTGGCATGCCGCGCGGGGCGGACATGGATTACGGCACGCTGCTCGGTTACACGGTGCAACTGGCAACGAACCATTTCGTGACCAAGGGCGTGACCGTCACATTGCGCGCGGGCACGAACCGGGCCTCTATGGTGTTCGACACCGAGACGCTCGGTTACGCTGCGGCGTGGCACGGCTGGCTTGATCTAACCAGGACGCATCTCACCACGGAGAAGGGCGAGCTTCCGCCGCGTGCGGCCGGGAGCATGGCGTTCACCAACCGGCCTGGACCAGGCTGGTCGCGGAACGGCCGATTCATCGATCCGCGCACCAACGGAATCGGCCCCCTGCCCCGCGATCAGGCGCACTACCTGGGCCTGTTCCGCCACGGGAGCAACGTGGTCTTCCACTACACCGTCGGCGGTTGCGAGGTGCTGGACATGCCGGGACTGGTGGACCTCGGAGGCCATCCGTTCTTCACGCGCACATTGCGGGTCGCAGCGGGCGCGGAACCGCTGATCGTGCGTCTGCGCGAGCGCGTCTGCGCGGAGGCACAACCGCCGGGCGTGCCCTGCCCTTCCGTAATCGTGCTTGATGGCGCGAATGTGGAACCGCTGCTCATGGAGACGCACCTTCAGGCCACCATCCCGCCGCGCTCCAAGCCTCTCAACGTGACATTCTTGTTCGTCGATTCGCGCAACGGACATTCGGTTCCCTTCGAGAACCTGGAACTCGTCCGCGCGCCGAGGATTCCCGAGGTCACAAACGGCGGTCCCGCGCTCTGGCCGCAGGTGATCACCACCAAGGGCCGTCGCGCTCCGGACTCCGGCGCGTTCGTGGCCGACACGGTCACCTTGCCGGACCAGAATCCGTGGCGTTCGTGGCTGCGGCTGACCGGCCTTGATTTCTTCTCCGACGGCCGCGCCGCTGTTTGCACCTGGAACGGCGACGTGTGGATCGTGTCGAACCTCGACGACTCATTGGGCGCGGTGAAATGGAAGCGGTTTGCGGCCGGGTTGTTCGATCCGCTGGGCCTGAAGATTCTGCGCAATGAAATCTACGTGACCGAGCGCGGCCAGATCACGCGGCTGCGTGACTTGAACGGCGACGGAGAAGCCGACGCCTTCGACAATATCAACCACGATGCCGGCGTCAGCCCGAGCTACCACGCCTTCGCGATGGATTTGCAGACGGACAGCGCGGGGAACTTCTATTTTTGCCGCGCCGGCCAGCGCGTGGACCCGGTCTTTCCGTTGAACGGAGGAATGGTCCGCGTCTCCGCCGACGGCTCGCGCGCGGAACTGATCGCACATGGATTGCGCGTTGCCAACGGCATGGCCATCGGCCCGCGCGACGAGATCATCTGCTCGGACAACCAGGGCAACTGGATGCCGTCGAGCCGGCTGAACCTCATCATGCCCGGCGCGAAATTTCACGGCTACGTGCCGCACGCGCACGGGCTGCCGACAAATGTCGTCCCGCCGTTGTGCTGGATTCCGATGTCGTGGGATAACTCAAGCGGCGCGCAGGTCTTCGTGAATGGCAACCGCTGGCCGGCCGCGTTGCAGGGGCATTTGCTCCACACTTCGTACGGCATGGGATCGCTGTTTCATGTGCTTTGGGAAACAAACGGCGCGGTGCCGCAGGGCGGCGTGTGGCGGTTCCCTCTCAAATTCGACTCAGGCATCATGCGCGCACGGTTCAACCCTCGTGACGGACAGCTTTACGTGGCCGGACTGCGAGCCTGGCAGACGAAAGGCGTCCGCGACGGTTTGCTTCACCGGGTGCGTCACACCGGCGCAGCGCTGAACATGCCGCTCGAACTGCGGACGCGGCGCGACGCAATTGAAATCACGTTCAGCGACCCGCTCAATCGCGCCGAGGCAACGGACCTCGAAAACTGGAGCATCGAACAGTGGAACTATCAGTGGACGGAAAAATACGGCTCGGATGATTACTCGGTCCGCGAGCCGGCAAAGAAGGGCCATGACACGGTGGGATTGCGCTCCGTGGCACTTGATGCGGACGGACGGCGGTTGCGGTTGGAGATTCCCGGCCTCGCGCCCGTGATGCAGATGAAAATTCGCTACGTGCTCAAGGCGGCGGATGGTGCGCCGGTTGAGGGAGAAATCGCCAACACGATCAACGTGGTGGAGTGAGGGGCGAAAGCTCCCGGCAGCCAAACCGGACGCAACCAAATAGTGGAATGGCTCGCTTTGTGCGGGCTGGTCGCTCGCGCAGCCAGACTCACCAACCCGGCCTCGTGATCTATTCTGCCCCTGGCATGCCAGCCTCTTCGGGGCAGCAGTTACCATTGAACACATGCCGGGTCCGCCCCGGAACGGTGTCACCGCGACGGGCGTGCCGGCATCGGCGGAATCTTCCCCGTACGCAGAAACTCGCGATCACTTCCGGCAAGCACGGACTTCAAATGGCGCACGTAGGCATGCCACTCGGCTTCGATGGACGCCAACGGGCCGACAAATTTCTCGAACGCCGCGAGATCCCCGCCAGACTGCAAGAGCGCCATGACGCGATCCTGATGCGGGCTTTCAAAGATGAACCGCGTGAGCGTCCACCAGTGGGCGTAGTAGAGGTTGACGTGGCTTCGCATGGCGGGGCCGCCGTGATTGGTGATGATCGCGCGGAGCGGAATGACGCTGCCGTTGCGAAGATTGGTTTGCAGGTCGGGAGAAGTCGCGAGGTCGTCCATCCACCAGACTGGATACGTGTCCACATCGAGATGCCCCGGCTCGAAACGATTGCTGATCATACGGCTGGTGGACCAGTAAGTGGCCAGCCCTTCCTCAAGCCATTTGGCAGGTATGATTCCGGCCACCTCGGTGTTCAGTTGGTGGACCGCCTCATGCAGCATCCAATGATGCGGATTGGATTCCTCCACCGAATAATACGCGCGACAGAACGGCGGTTGGTAATACGCCTCCGCCCAGCCCAGGCCCGGATTGACGCGGCGCATCTCGGCGCGGTCCTTGTAGAGCAGCAACTTCAGCTTCGGGTGACGCGGGTTGAAATTCGTCAGCGCGCTGAATCGGTTGGAGTAGCTGGTGTGGAGAATCTCAACCGCCTGCGCCATTGCTTCGGTCTGTTCACGGGTGGCGGTGGAGGCGATCGAGTAGTGAACCGTCTCCAGCGTAACCGCCGGCTTCCAAGGGCGCGGAACAAACCTCCATGCAAGCACGCCAAGCAGAATCAGCAGGTAAGCCACGAACCGCCTCCGGCTCCACAGCCCTTTGCGAACCGATTCCCGATTGTTTTCCACCTCGCCGCTCATTGAGCCGGTTCAAGAATTCCCAGCCGCCACGGAATCTCGCCGTACTTTTTCCCGCGCATGTCCTGGTCGAGCACGCCTTGGAAGAGGAAGCGCAGGTTCGTCGGATCAATCTCCATGTGTTCATCCACGCCCGTGCGGATGAACTCGCCGTGGCTGAAGGAATCGGTCCAGTGCGCGCCGGTGTCGCGCGCGTTCACGGGGCTGGCGAAAGGTTTCTCGCGCGTCGCGGCGAGGGGCTTCCATTCGCCGTCGAGTTTGTCGGCCACGTAGGCCTTGTAGTAACGGCGCCCGCCGTTCTGCGCCTCGATCACGGTGAGAAACTGGTCGCGGCCCTTGATCTTGTACGTGTGGCTCGCCTCGAAGATGTCGTCGCGCAACACGATCTTCGGCTCGGTCCAACCGCGCGGGAACTCAGCCAGGCGAGTTTCGGCGCGCCACATCAGGCCGTTGTTCGAGGTGAAGAACAGATGCGCGCGCGTGTCGTCGCAGATCACCCAGAAGTCGATCCAGCCTTTGATGTTCTTCGGATGCGTGTCGTAAAGGAAGGCGGGCGGCGTCCACCTGCGCCAGTTCTCGATTCTGTCCACGGCCGAGAACACCGGCTGAAGCGCGACCGGGCGGTTGGTATCGAGCGCCTGGTAAATCTGGTACCACTTCTTGTGCGGCGTGAACCAGAAGACCTGCGGCGCGCAAAAGTAGCCGTTCGTCACCTCGAGGAAATGCCGCTCGGCCTTCGCGGTGTCGCTCCAGTCGCGGAAGGAAATGTACTCCGTTTGATGCGAACGCTTCTTCCCGCGCACGGTCACGAAGACATGCCAGCGGCCGTCGTGGAACACGACCGAGGGATCCTTGACCGAGTAGCAGAAGTCCGTGTCGCTGGTGGCCGGCGCAAGGAGCGGCGCGGAAACTTTCCATGAGAAGGCATCCTCGATTCCTGCTGCGCGCGGTGCCGGGGGATGGGCGAATACGAGTCCGAGAATCAAAACTGCGGTCCAGCACACCGGCCTTGAGCAACAGTTCGCTTTCATGATTGGCCCCGAGAGTGTTCACTCGGCCCATGAAACGCACGCCCACATTCGCTGCTGTCTTCGCCGCGCTGCTTACCCTCCGCGCAATGGCCGCTGATGCGGAACCGCTGGCCGCTCCGTGGAAACACAAGGACATCGGCGCGGTGGAGGTGAAGGGCGGCGCGGCTTTGTCCGACGGCGTGTTCACGCTCAAGGGCACGCTCGACACCTGGGGCACCAACGACGGCTTCCACTTCGTCTGGCAGCCGATGCACGGGAACGGGCAGATCGTGGCGCGCGTGCTCGCGGTCGAGAACACCCAGAACCACGCCAAGGCCGGCGTGATGATCCGTGAATCCCTCGCCGCCAACGCCCGCCACGCCCAGGCGTGCGTCACGCCGGTGGACGGCGCGCAATTCCTCGCGCGCGTCGAGACCGGCCGGCCCACCGCCTCCGCCCACACCGGATTGAACAAAGGGAAGCTGCCCTACTGGGTGAAACTCGTCCGCGCCGGCAACACCTTCACCGGCTACGAATCCACCGACGGCGCCGAATGGACCCGCGTCGGCTCGACCAACATTGTGATGAAGGCGGACGTGTTCGTGGGGCTGACCACGTCCTCGCATCAGAAGACGAACCTATGCACGGCCACGTTGGACAAGGTACTCGTGCTCACGCCTTGAACCGTAGCGGCGCGTCGGCAGACCGCCGCCAAGCCGACGTCCTGAAGCTCGCCGTTGTTTATCCAACCGGTCGTGCCTATTCTTGACCTGTCATGAACGCCAGCAGGCGCACGGTTCCTCTTCTCCTTCTCCTCATTTCATTCCATGCGCCGGCAGCCATGCTCTACGTGAATGTAAGGAACACCACCCCCGCCGCTCCCTTCTCCGATTGGGCCACCGCCGCAACGAACATCCAGGACGCCGTCGATGCCGCCGTGGCGGGCGATGAGATTGTGGTGACCAACGGCGTTTATCAGACCGGGGCGCGGGCTGTGTACGGGATGAGCAACCGCGTGGCTGTTACCAAGCCGGTGACCGTGCGGAGCGTGAATGGGCCGGACGTCACAAGCATCGTGGGTCACGGACCAACCGGTGATAATGCGATTCGATGCGTTTATCTGACCAACGGCGCAGTGCTGGCGGGCTTCACTTTGAGAGATGGGGGGACGCAAGACATGCACGGTTCGTACAAAAGCTATTGCGGTGGCGGAGCATGGTGCGAAGGGCTATATACGGTCCTGTCCAACTGCGTGATCAGTGGATGTCAGTCCTACGACGATGGGGCCGGAGTCTTCGGCGGCACGCTTTATAACTGTTCTCTTGTGGGCAATGACGGGTTCTACGGCGGGGGGGCTTTCGCAAGCACGCTGAATAACTGCAGGCTCGGAGGGAATTGGGGTGAGGGCGGAGGCGGGGCTTACGCGAGCACCCTGAACAACTGCACGATCGAACACAATGATGCATGGGAGGGCGGCGGGGCCATGAACAGCACACTCAATAACTGCGTGGTCATAGGAAACTGTGCAAAGGGAGATTACGGGGCCGGTGGCGGGGCGCTTGATTGCACGCTCCACAACTGCACGCTGGCGGGTAATTCAGCCGTGGGCAACGGCGGCGTAGGCGGCGGGACCGCTTTTAGCACGCTGACCAACTGCATTGCTTATTACAACACCGCAGCCGAAAACGGTGCCAACTACTACGGCGGCACGCTCAATTATTCCTGCACCACACCTGACCCTTGGAGCGGAGTCGGGAACATCACTAGTGCGCCGCTGTTCGTGGACACCAACGGCTGGAGCAACCTGCGTCTGCAATCCAACTCCCCCTGCATCAACGCCGGCAACAATGCCTACGTCACCGGCGGCACGGACCTGGACGGCAGCCCGCGCATCGCTGGCAGCAGAGTGGACATCGGCGCGTATGAGTTCCAAGGCACTGGCTTGATCGGTTTCCCCGCGTGGCTCTGGCAGCGCGGCTTGAAGACCGACGGCTCCTCTGACGCCGTTGATTCGGACGCGGATGGCCTGAACAACGGGCAGGAATGGCGGGCGGGCACGGACCCGACCAACGCGTTGTCCGTGTTGCGGCTGATTTCCTCGCAACCTTCCGGAACCAACGTGGTGTTGAACTGGCAGAGCGTGGCCGGAGTTCTCTACTCCGTGGAATGGAGCACCAACCTGGGTTCGGCCTTCCAAATGTTGTCCGCTGGCGTTCCAGGCTCCACGGGGATCACCACTTTCATCCACACGAACGGCGCGCTGGTCAGTCCGCGCTTCTACCGTGTCAGCGTACCGTAGCGGCGCGTCGGCAGACCGCCGCATTCTTGCGAATTCAATTGGCGGCGCTCGGCCGAGACGCCGCTACGCCGGAGGTTTATTCCGCCCGCTTCATTCCCCGAGCAACAACCTCGCGATGTCCGCATAGTCCGCGACCACATGCGTGGCGGCGGCGAGTTCGCCGGCGGGATGCGTGTTGGTGATGGCGATGACCTTCATGCCCGCCGCCAGCGCGGCGGTGACGCCGGGTTTTGAGTCCTCTATGACCCAGCATTCGTGAGGAGCCACGCCGAGCAGTCGCGCGGTGCGCAGGAAGATGTCCGGCTCCGGTTTGCCCCGCGCGACATCGGAGCCGCTGACCACCACGGGGAAGTTTCCGCGCAATCCTTTCAGCCCCAGCACGGCGTCGATGATCGGATGCTCGGAACCCGAGGCGACGGCGAGCTGGAAGCGCGGACGGAGCTTCGCCACGAGTTCCGGCACGCCCGCGAAGATGGGTTCGTGCTCGCGCAGCGTGGCGATGACCCGCTGGCGTTTGCGGTCGAGTAATTCATCGAAGGTCTGCACCGGACGGACTTGCTCGACGAAATCGCGCCACAGTTCGGTGTCAGACCGGCCCACGTAACGGTCGAACTCGATGGCGTGGTTGGAAGCGTAGCCCAGCTCGGCGCAGACGGCGTGGAAGGCGCGTTCGTGGTGGGGTTCGCTGTCCACCAGCACGCCGTCCATGTCGAAGATGACCGCTCGCATTTTCATCAGTGCGACGTTGGCCGAAATGGCGCGTCATGGGAATAACATTGGCCGATGCCAGCCGGTTGCGCCCACCCCGGCGCGGGCTGGGGGTGACGGGATGGTTTCTCGTCGGCCGTCCGCCGGGCGCGGGCTGGGGCTGAACCGGCGTCTTGTCGTCTCGCGTCCGCAATGGCAAGGCACCTTGGAAAAAGGCCAGAAAAACGCGCTTTTCTGCCATTTAGGCCCAGATCGAAGGTATCGGCCCGAAAAAGTCGCCTTGCCGGCGCGGAATCCAGCCTTATTTTTGGCAAAACTTCCCTTACTTTCCGAAAAAGTAGCCTTACTTTTTGGAAAACTTACCCTGCTTTTGGAAAAAGTTCCCTTACTTCTGCCAAATGTAGCCTTACTTTTCAGGAAACTTCCCTAACTTTTTGGGAAAGTTCCCTTACTTTTGCAAAAAGTTACCCTGCTTTTTCCGAAAGCAGCCTTACTTCTCAGAGAAGTTCCCTTACTTTTTGAAAAAGCAGCCTTGGTTTTCTCTCATTCAGGCTGACTTTTTGGCATTTTTACCGTGGTTTTGATGAAGTTTCCCCTGATCTCGCACGGTTCAAGGCTTGTTTTGGGATGTTCAAGGCACCTTCTCCGGGTTTCAGCCCTGCTTCGGGTTTGGTCAGGGCTGAGTTACCTGTTTCAAGAGGAAGGCGCGGGTGGCGCGAAGGTAATCCGGCTGGAATTCAAGGAACGCACCGTGCCAGCGCGCAGATTCCGGCCGGATGCAGCCGGTTTCCGGCCTTTCATTGATAAGTTTCCTGCGAATTCAGGGCGCCGGCCTGGAATCCGGTTTGCACCGGAACGGAACAGGGCTGCCCTGAATAGGTTCAAGGCTGGATTCCCGGCTCGCACCCTGTCGCCGGGTCGGGAGAGGGGTGCCCGTATCCGTCCGCCGCAACCATCTATGCGTCGGCGGCGAGAAGCGGCAGGCTGT
>CAYQWK010000263.1:0-8520 GCA_964420805.1 uncultured Bifidobacteriaceae bacterium
CCGTCGAGTGGGTTCAGGCCGTGGGCCTGCTCCCAGGCGTTGGGCATGCCGTCGCCATCGGTGTCGCCGCCGGGATCATCCAGCGGTTGAGGTGAAGGCACAGCCGCCATCCAGTTCGTTGGGTCGTTCGCGTAGCCGGACAAGCTCACGCGCTGCAGCGACAAGCCAAAGCCGTCCGCGTTCGTCGGCCATGGAGCGGCGTCAGAGCAAGTCACTGCGTCCACCTCGATGTAGGGAACATATCCTGCGTCCGCGGCGGGGGGAAGCTGTGGCGCGCCGGGCCGGCGCAGTTCGATCCTCTCACCGCTGTTGTCGAGTTTGCCGTTCCACGGCCCGAAAAAGGTCACATCGTCCGTGATGCCATAGGCCGTCTTGAACCCGCTGGCGGCGACCGGATCGTTCACCGGATCGAAGCCTACGACAACCAGCGTCGCACCGGCGGCGATCGATGCACCGGCGGGAAAATCGAAATCCACTCCGCCGCGAATACGCCAGCGGTTCGACGGGTTCGCGGCATCGTAAAGCGCGACATTGGTTCCAGTGATGTTGCGCAACTCGATGAACTCGTCGCGCGCGTTGTCGTTCGTACCGGCATCGGGCGGATGGTACATGATCTCCGAGAATACCACCGGCCCGACGAGCGGGTAAGCGTTCGACTGACCGCCGCCGGAGCGAAACTCCCCGACAGTGGCCGGCGCATCCGCGCCAAAGGTGCGTTGTGCCAGCGCCACGAAATCAAATGCGCCCACGCTGGTGCGGTACCGGCCAAAGGAAACGCCATTGTCTGCCGGGCCAAAACCAACCGCGATGCGATAGCCCGTAAGCACGCCATTGGTCGCTTCGCTGAGATAAACCTCATCGCCATGCGCGCCGTTGAGGCCGAAGCTTTTCGGCGCAAGGGCGACTTGATTGAACTGCGTTTCGTAGAAGACGATAAAGGCACCCGGCGGAACTGGCAGGGCGTTGGTGATCTGGTATTTCCGCAAATCGCTCTTCGCGTCGCTAAGGAACCAGCCGTTGATGCCGACGGGCACGCTGTTTGTGTTGAGCAACTCGATCGCGTCCTCCAGCGGTGCGTCGCTGTGGGACAACACCTCGTTAATCACGAGATTGCCCAAGGGCAGCCAGTTCATGTCTCCGAGGCTCTGGCTGGTCGGGAAACTGACGATGTTGCTCGCGCCGTCGGTGAAGCGTCCCTGCGACACGCCCTGCACCTGCGCGCCGAAGGTGACGCCGTCGATGAGCGCGCCGTTCGTCCAGGAAATGCCAAGCGACTCGCCGCCGGCTGCGAGGCTGAAGTTCACATGATCCGGTCCGTTCTGCGGATTGCCGTCGGCGCTGAACTTCTGAAAGGCAAAGGCGTTGGTGCCGATGAACGAAAGGCGCGCGATACGGTGCTTCATTCGCGCGGCGGGAGAACTCAGATCGTCGCTCAACCACAAGTCCGCCAGCGCCACCGGCTGCGCGGCGGGATTGAACAACTCGAAGAGATCGTCGCCCGACACGGGATTGGCCAGCCATTCGTTGATCTTCAACTGCATCGGGTCGCCGAGCATCGAAGCGACGTTGGCCGAGGCAGGCGTGGGAACGCAGAGTTGCCAATTCGTGCCGCCGTCCGGAACGCGCCCGATGGAGAAATCCGCCGCCTGCACACCGAAGGAGATGGAATCCAGCACGCCGCCGCCGAAGGCGAGGTTGTTGAACAGGTGCAACGAGTCGCCATTCGCCTTGAGGCCGAACCCGGTGTTGGTCACCGAAACCGGCAGATCCGGTTCGCACAGCACACGCAACCGCGCGCCGGGGGCGAGGACGGTGCCGCCCGGAAAGACAAACCGGCGCGGATTGGTCAGGCTGTCACTGAGGCTCAAGTCGTCGAGAACGAGATTTGTGCTGCCAGTGTTGATCAACTCGACCCACGACGGCGTGGAGCCGTCCGGCTCGAAGCGCGTCTGGTTGTCAGCCAGCACCTCATTGAGGCGCAGGCCGGGGGCAGAGACGCATGCATTGGGCGCGCCCGGCGTGGGCAAGGCGAGGTAAGCAACCGTGGCTGCGCCGTCGGCGCAGCGGCCCTGCGAGACGCCAGGCAATTGCGGGCCGAAGATCACCGAATCAACCCATCTGCCTGCCGGATCGAGAAGCGTGATCTCGTCGCCATCGGTCGAGAGCGAGAACTCGACATGGCGCGGCCCATCCTGGCCGTCAGCGTTGAACTTCAGGAACGCGCCCGCGCCGATGAAAGTCAGCGGCGGAAACCGCTGCAAAGCCGGGTTGCCCATCGCGTTGTCGGTGATCGTACAGTCGCCGAAATCCACGGGCGCAGATGATGAATTATAGAGTTCGACGAAATCCTCGAGATACGGCGGCGCACCGGAAGCCAGCCATTCGTTGATGCGGACGGAGGACAACGCGCCGACGGTGCGCGCGACATTCGCCGAGCCAGGACTCGGTGTGCAGAGCTTCCACAAACCCGCCGTGCCGAATCGCCCCACGGAAAGGTCGGCGAGTTGCAGGCCGAACGTCACCGAGTCCATCGGCACGTTGTTCGAGTTGTAGAGCGTGAGCGTCTCGCCATCACCATCGATCGTGAACCCGAGATGCAGGCCGGGCGTGGCGTCAGGATTGTTCGCAAAAACGACGAGGTAGCCACCGGCCGGAATCTGGGTGGGTGACGGGAAGATGAACCGGGCCGGGTTGGCCGGATCATCGCTCAACCGGAAGCCACCGATGTCCACGGGAGATGTGCCTTCGTTGAAGAGTTCGATGGCGTCGGGGTAGGTGCCGAAGTGATTGAGCGCGGTGTTGTTGATGGCGAGTACTTCGTTCAAACGCACGGAGGGGGCGGCAGCCGCGACAACCCAGGATTTCGACACGGTGGGAGAATTGGTGCCGTGCTGCCACTTTCCGGCGGCGCTCTTGCCAGCCACGGTCACGACGTTCGTGCTTCCATCCGGCAGGCCGGCCAAAAAGACAGGCGTGACCACAGGCGTCTCGGCGCTCCAAGGGCCGTCATTGAGACGAAACCGGTAGCTGACGACGTTCGATCCGCCGACGGTGAGGACAACATTGGTCAGCGGCGTGGGGGAACGCGGCTCGCCGCTGATGGTGGCGGTGGGCGGAAGCGGGTTGGTGGCAAAGTAGGCGTTGATGAGTGTCTGCACGTGACCGCGTCGTCCGTCCATCCAGCGGCTGAAGTTGGTGATTTGGCTGGCGGGCGCCCACCAACCGAAGGACTGCACGAGAAGCGAGTCGAAGTTCGTCTTGGCAAAGCTCGTATCAATCAACCGCTGGAGGGTCTGGTAATAGAGCGGCTCGAACCACGGTGAGCGCAGCAACCGCGTCATGGCCGGACCAACCCCGTTGTTGGCGGTGGCGCCGAAGATGGTCGAGTTGGTCACACCGGAACGCCAAGAGAACAACGAGTCGAGGTCGTGATAAACCAGTTGAAAACGCGGATCGTTGATGCCGCGGTAAAAGCTGTAGTCGTCATTGTAACCGAGGTTGAGGCCGGATTCCTGATTGTCGCAGAGCGACATGAAGGCGAGATGCGCGAGCCACTGTTCGACATTCAGCACGGCGCGAACATTCGCCTCCGTGTAGATGTCCTGACCGACCAGATTGTTGGTCGGTAACACGCGGTGCAGGGCAACAATATCGCGGTAATCATTCTCGGCGGTGTTCGATGCCTTTACATAAGTGTTGGTGTAGGCCGTGGAGTTCGAACCGCGCCAGGTCATGCCGCTGGGCGAGAGGTCTCGGTAGGCCTTGTAAATATTCCCGCCGGAATCGAGCGGATAACGGTGCTCGGCAAAGTTGCCATCGAGCGATTCGTTGGCGGCGTAGTAGGTGTAGGTTGGAACGCCGCCCGGGCCTTCGTCGCCGTTGATGCGCCACTGGATGGCGCGCGTGGTGTTGCCGGCAACCTGGGAGCGCAGCGCGAGCATTCCTCCGAAAACCTGTGAATGCACGCCGCGCGCGTTGATCTGGAGGCTCGTCACTCCGCGCCAAGGCGAGTCACTCGGGAATCCGACGTGATAGTTGTGCGGCGTGCCGGTGCGGCTGCCGTGCCCGCGATTGCGCACCTCGCATTGGTAACGCACGTCCACGCCCTGCGCGTCGATGCTGATGAAGGTGCAGTTGTAGGCAGCGTCGCTCTCTGGTGCGTTGTTCAGCGTGTTGCCCAGTTCCGTGTATTCGGCGCGAGTCATCACCAACTTGTAGTAAGGCGCGTTGTTTGTCGGGCCGACATCGTCGAATTGAAACAGCGCGTTGACGGCGCGGCCGAGCGAGACGCCGTTGGTATTGATAGCCGGGCGCGGCCAGGCGTTGGTCCGGTTGAACACATCCACGGCTTCGACGTAAAACTCGATGATCGTGCCGTGGGCCTTGGGCGCAATCTGCGCGGCAAAAACACCGTCGCCCGCCGCGCCGTCGCCATGTGTGCCATCGTCAAACATCAAAGCATTGGCGAACGCGCCCGGTGAAGTTGTGTTAGTGCGCCAAAACAGGCGCACCGTCGGGTCTGGGGCCTCGTCAATTACCCGTGCGGTGACGGTCACCGTGTCGCTGCTCAACGGAATGATCGGCGAGTGACGAACGGCGGAAATCAACGGGGCGACGTTGTTGGTGGCCACGGAGTTTCGGACGCCGGGGGTGCCATTCGAGACAATGCTGGGCGACCAGTTGTGGCCGAGGTCGTTGGGCATGGCCGGATTGCGCAATTCGAGCGACTTGCCGTTTCCGTCGGCCTCCTTGGCCCACGTCCAGCCGGTGTATCCGTAGTCCGGCCAACCGCGTTGGCGCACGGCCCATTCGCCTTCTTCCGCATACGTGACAGAGTCAACGGTCTGGCCCGCCGCATCCTCCAACTGCAAGGTCTCGCTTGAATGGCTGAGGGTGCTCTCGAAATTCGTATAGACGAATCCGGCCACGATGTTCGAGCGCACAACCACGAATCCAGCCACGTAGTTGGTCACCGCGGGATACTTGCTGGCGAAGCCTTGCGCATCCCCAGCCACGACGAGGTAGTTCGATGCCGCAATGATCGTTGCTGGCGGAAAGGTGAAAGAAACTCCCTTGGTGAACCGCCAACCGGACACGTCCACGTCATTCGGCCCGGGGTTATGCAACTCGATGTATTGCTCCCTGGCCCGGTGTAGCCGGGAGTGGAACATGATTTCGTTGATGACCACGCTCTGCCCGCACAAGTCTGGCACAGCCACGGCCAAGCCCAACATAGCAAGGCCGCACAACTTCTTCCTGATGGATTTCATCCCTTGCAAAACGACGCGGGACTTTCACCCAGATGTGACAAAATGCCGAGAACAGAATGCTTCTGGGCCCGGCAAGATCCTGCCAATCAAGGCACGACCGGCGTGACGATGCGGAAGAACCGCTGCGGATCGCTGATGTTGTTGGTGAGAATCAGGTCGCGGTTTGTGGGTGCAAGCGGGATGTCCTGCAAGCGCAACCACGCGCCGGTGGCGACGTTGAGGCGATATTGCACCGTATAGCTCTTGTTCGAGACGGCGTTCACGCGCAACTCAACCGCCCCGCCGTTCGGCGGTGCGATAGCGAGCGCGAGACGACTGGCCGGATCCTGCGGGTCGGTGCCGGCAAGGAACTCCTGAAGGTTGGTCATGCCGTCGAGGTCTGCGTCGAGCGTGGCGTCCGCTGCGTTAGTCGCGTTAAGGCCGTGGGCGATTTCCCAGTCGTCCGGAATGCCGTCGTTGTCCGTGTCCACCGGGCCGGCAGGAATCACGGTCCAGGTTCGTGAAACCGTCGGGCTGTTCGTGTCCTGCCAGAAGCCGGCAGAGTTCTTGCCAACAACATAGACGGTATAAGTGCCATTGGTGAGTCCGCCAAGTGTGATTGGCACGGCGTTGGAGAACATGGTGGCTGTGATGAGGAAGTCATTGGTGAGCGGCACCTCGGCGCTCCACGGGCCGTCGTTGAGTTTCCACTTGTAGGCGTATTTGCCCGGTCCCGCGACCTTGAGCGTGGCCGACGTGTTGGTGGTCACTGCCGGCGGTTCGCCGGAGATGGTCGCGCCGGCGGGAACCAACGCACCGCAGTCCAGGCCGTTCGGGCCGGTCCCGATGGCGGGTGACCCGGGCAGCAGGGCGAGATTACTGCGGATGTTCTGCCAGGTGATGCCGGTCTGCCAGTTCACGAACATCGGATCGTTGGTCGAATTGCCGCCAAAGGTCATGTTCGTGCCGTGAATGATGTTGTTGTTGGCGGTCATGAACATCGTGCCGTTGGTAAAGACAATGAACGGCGTGTCACTGTGAAGGTCCCAGAGGATATTCCCGTTCATTACGATGCCACGGCCGCCGGGCACCGCACGATGCGGTTCGCCGAATTGAACGAATGCGGCGCGCGTCGCAGCCACGGAGTTGGTCTGGATGGTGACGACGGTGTTGTTCTCGAACACTGCGGAGCCGAGATCCTTGAGCAGCAGCGCGTGATCGCAGTTGTAGATGATGTTGCGCACCGCCACGAGTTCGGAGCGGTTGCTGCCGTCGACGCCGGTCGAGATCGGGTTTGCCGTGCTGGAGCGGGTCGCGTCCTGGTGGACGTTCATGAAAATGTTGCCCTCGATGTGCGCGTCGGTGCCGTCCAGGTCCATGCAGTCATCGACCGCGGCAAGGAAGACGTTGTCGAGGAACTGTACGATTCCGCCCGGTCGGTTGCCACCGGTGAAGTCGATGCTGTCATTGTAGCCCTGCGGCGCGCCGAAGATGTTGCTCTGCACCAGCGCGTAGCCGCCAGCGGGCCAACTGCTGAAATGGATCGGCTCCACCCCGGCCCCGCCGGGGATGTATGATTGCAGCACCGCCATCGAACTGCCGACGCAGTCGAGCAATTGGGCCGTGGTGTTGGTCCACCACGCGCTCTGCAAAATCACCGCCGTGCTCGTCGCGTCCACGTTTCCCGTCGAGTAGGCAATGTCCACGAACCGCAGTTCGTGCGTGCTGGACGCGCCGAAAAGGTCGATGGTGCTCCAACTCGTGGCCCCGGTGTTGCGGGTAAAAACGATCCGGCATTCGGGCGTACCAATGGCGCGCAGGGTGCCGTTGACCGTCAGCGAAAGGCCTTGATCAAAAAGAACCTGCGTGCAGGGGTTGATCGTCAGCGTCACACCCGCCGAAACGGTCACGGAACTCGTCACGACGAGGGTCGATCCAGGCCCCCAAACGGTATCCACCGCGATGGTCCCGCCCACATAGGTCACCGGCCCCTGCCGGAGCCCACTGCCAATGTTCGAGAAGGGCGATGCCGCCACGTAGTTGGTGTGCTGGACACGATAATAATAGCGCTGGCCGAGCACCGCGGTCGCATCAGCGTGGTTTGTCGCCTCCGCTGCCAGTGTCGCGATGGTTGTCCAGATCAGGCCATCTGCGGAACGCTGCACCACCACGCCATCCTCATTTTGGGAATCATCCACCCAGTTCAGCACGGGCGCATTGGTGCCATTGGAAATTACCGCCAGACGCAACGGCGCCATTGGGATGCCGCCCAACGGATAAGTCACCCCCATCGTTACTCCGCCGCGTCCGCCAGTGAGAGCGGGCGAACCGGGCTGCAAACGGTAGTTGCGCGCCCCCGGATCAACGAACATCGGATCCACATCCACGTTGCCCGTGCCCGGCCAGTTCGTGTTCTGGAAGATGTTGTGATCGGCGTAAAGCTGGCTGCCGTTGGCCATGCCGATTGAGGCAATGTTGCCCCAGACGATGTTGTTGTAGGAGTTGGTCGTGATACCACCGCCAGTGGGCGAGGCGGGATTGGCCTTGTTGTAATTCGTCAGGCCGGAGTCGTTGTTGACGATAGTGCAATTAATGACACTGACTTCGCACAGGGTCTTGGACATCACACCCGCGTTGCAACCGTAGATCAGGCAGTTGCTCACGATAATGCCATGCGATGATGCGTTGTCCCCCACCGACACCCCCTTGTCGAACGGGAAGTCCCACATGATGCAATTCTCGATACGGGCATCCGTTGAGCCGGGAATGACTCCGGGGCCAATATCCACGGCATCGGCATTTCCACGGTTGCCGTGACGGTAGGTACAATTGCGCGTGAAAGAGCCAGGCTGAGCCGCATCGAAGTCCAGCGCATCCCCTTCCAAATGCTCGAACATGCATTGCTCGACTTGAATCAGCCCATCGCGAACCAGGCATTCCCAGTACCCATAAACGTGAACGCGGCGCACCTCGTAAAGCGAGGCAAAGCTGGAATACACGATCGCACGGTTCTCGGTGCCGGCGGACGAGCCCGGATCAAAATTATGAATCACCGAATCCTGGATCAGCCCGTATGCGTTCGTGGTGGCGCTGACCTGCGAGTGGCCGATGTCAGCGTAAAGCAGGTCTAGCATCGCGTTTGTTCCGGTGGCGGTGAACGGCCCCCAGTTCTGATTGGTGGCGCCGTTCACGTTGAAATATGCCCGGTCGTCGAACGTGCCCCGCGTCCGGATCGTTCCACCGGCCTGCGTGGCGATCCGCAGCCCCGGGC
>CAYQWK010000264.1:0-4503 GCA_964420805.1 uncultured Bifidobacteriaceae bacterium
CTCACAAGCGATGAAGCCGCCTTTGATGACCATCTCGGGTTTCGCGCCGAACATGGAAGGCTTCCACAGCACGAGGTCGGCGAGCTTGCCGACTTCGATGGAGCCAATGACATGGCTCATCCCGTGGGTCAGCGCGGGATTGATGGTGTACTTCGAGATGTACCGTTTGATGCGGAGGTTGTCGTTGTCGCCCTTTTCGGCCGGCAGGCGTCCGCGCTGCTGCTTCATCTTGTCCGCGGTCTGCCAGGTGCGCGTGATGACTTCGCCAATCCGGCCCATGGCCTGCGAATCCGAGCTCATCATGCTGATCGCGCCCATGTCGTGCAGGATGTCCTCCGCCGCTATGGTCTCGCCACGGATGCGGCTTTCGGCAAAAGCCACGTCCTCGGGCAGATTGGGGTCGAGATGATGGCAGACCATGAGCATGTCGAGATGCTCGTCGATGGTGTTCACCGTGTAAGGCCGCGTCGGATTCGTGGAACTGGGGAGAACGTTTGGTTCACCGCAGATGCGGATGATGTCCGGCGCGTGGCCACCACCGGCGCCTTCACTGTGATAGGTGTGAATGGTGCGCCCCTTGAACGCGGCGATGGTGCCCTCAACGAACGTCGATTCGTTCAACGTGTCGGTGTGAATGGTCACTTGAACGTCGTGGTCGTCGGCGACGCCGAGGCAGCAATCAATCGCCGCGGGCGTTGTGCCCCAGTCTTCATGCAGCTTGAGACCAATGGCACCGGCTCTGATTTGGTCAGCCAGGCCGGCAGGCAGGGCGGTGTTGCCTTTGCCGGTGAAACCGAAATTCAGCGGAAGTGAATCGACGGCTTGCAGCATCGCGCGGAAGTAGAACGGCGCGGGCGTGCAGGTCGTGGCGCAAGTGCCGACCGCCGGGCCTGTACCGCCGCCGACCATGGTGGTGAGTCCGGCGGCGATGGCTTCGTGCGCCTGCTGCGGACAGATGAAATGAATGTGCGTATCGAGTCCGCCGGCAGTGAGGATGAGTCCCTCACCGGCGATGACTTCGGTGGTGACGCCGACGATCATCCTCTTCGTCACCCCCGCCATCACGTCAGGATTGCCGGCCTTGCCGATGCCTGCGATGAGGCCGTCCTTGATGCCGATGTCGGCCTTGTAGATGCCGCTATAATCAACCACGAGCGCGTTGGTGATGACGCAATCCAGCGCGTCCTTCGCCCCGACACCAGCGGCCTGGCCCATGCCTTCACGAATGACTTTGCCGCCACCGAATTTGCATTCGTCGCCGTGAACGGTGAAGTCGCGTTCCACTTCGAGAATGAGTGAAGTGTCGCCGAGGCGGACCTTGTCGCCGGTGGTCGGGCCGAACATGTCGGCGTAATGGCGGCGGTTCATCTTGTGGGCCATATCAAGCCTTCTCGTTGGCGAACTTTCTTGCTGCAACCCGCTTCAAAGCGGCCTGCCTGCCGGCGGCCGACGCCTTGCCATTGGCCAGGTTGTTGCCGCCGCGAATGACTTTCTTCCCGGCGATCTCGACAAGCCGGACTGTCTTGGTTTCGCCCGGTTCAAATCGCACGGCGGTGCCGGCAGGGATGTCGAGGCGTTTTCCGTAAGCCGCGGCGCGGTCGAACCGCAGCTGGGCATTGGTCTCGATGAAGTGATAGTGGCTGCCAACTTGAACCGGACGGTCGCCCAGGTTGGTGACCGGCAGTTCAACGGTGGCGCGCCCCGCGTTCAGCACGATTTCACCTTCCATCGGAATCACCGCGCCCACTTCGCCGGGCTCAGGCGATGGCTTGAAGACCGACAACGCGGGCACCGGGAGAAAGCTGCCGTGCAAAGCCAGCGCGAGATCTCCGTTCTCGCTGGCGATGGGATGATGCACCGTGACGAGCTTCGAGCCGTCGGGAAATGTGCCTTCCACCTGCACGTCGTAAATCATCTCCGGTATGCCGGGCATGACCTGATTGCGGCCCAGAAGCTTGCGGCCAAGGTCCATCAACTGCGCCACGCTTCTGCCATCGCGGATGAGTTCCAGCAGCACGGTGGCGATGAGCGCAACCGCCTCGGGATGATTCAGCCGCAGACCGCGCGCGAGGCGCTTCTGCGCAAGCGCACCGGCCTGGTGCAGGGTCAGTTTGTCGAGTTCACGGGGACTCAGATGCATAAGCTCTCACCATTTGCGCGCCCAAGGGTCGTCCTTCAGCAGGTCGCGCACAAAGCCGAGCCGCGCATGAATGGCACGGCCCACTTCTTCCACGCTCACACCGGCCAGACGTAGCACGACGCCTTCTGACAACGGGCTGGCGGCGAACACAAGGCCGGATCGTGGCGTAACGGGCTGGGTTGCAACCCATTCAAGAATTCCCTTCGCATGGCCCGTGAGGTCCGGTCCGACCAGCACCACGGTGGCGAAGCAGTTGAAACGGCCGCCGCGAAACCGGCCGTCAAGTGCGCCGTCGGCGGCCTCAAGCAGCGAGGCATCGAGAAGCAAAGGCCTGCCATCGCGCATGATTTGGTTGCGGCTGAAGTAACGCTGAAAGGCCCACCGTTCTCCGCGCGCGACGCGGCCTCCGGAAAGCCAGTCGATGAGGAGCAGGTTCGATGAGGCACGAAGGTCGAAATGTTGCCGTTGTTCGTAGCTGGACCCGGCGAAGCATTGCACCGGGTCCGGGGCAAGGATGAGCAGCGAGTTCTCGCCCACGACTGCCCGCATCTCGTGCGAACACGGCAGGGACGAGGGGTTCCGATAGATCTTCGTCGAGGCTTGCGTGCCCAGAAGGCATTTCGCGCCCGCATCGATGGTGACGTCCAGTCGCGTGCGGTCGCCCGCGACCATTCCGCCGCCGAAGCTGCTGGTGCAGGCCCAGACGCTTTCACCGCGCGAGCGCGGCGTGAGCAGCTTCAAGGGAGTGCGCGCCCACGCGGTGGTGGCGGTGCTGAGGCCATGAACGAGCGTGACCCCGAGCGCGGCGTGGCCGTTGCTCGATTGCGCGGGTTCGTCGGGTCGGTTCATCGCGCGTGAGTTTTGAGGAGCGACAACTTCGCGGCAAGGGCGATCCACCAAAGGCGGGGCAATCGAGGTCACCGCACAGGATCCGCCGTCCCTTTTCACCGCGAATGGGGACACGAAATCTTCAATCCTGCGGAGTCTCAAGCGCACTCCAGGAAGCGGATGCGCTTGTGTACATCCGTGTTAATCGAGTGGTACGGTTGCGCCAGATTGCCGGCGGCAAACAAAGTCTGGCGCATGTGCTCGGCGTCGTCCTCGCCTATGGCATCTGTGAAGATGGGCATCAGGTATTCGATGCCGAGCCGTGAGGGTTTCATGAGCTGCGGATCGTACAGATCCGGGTGCATCTTCCGCGCGTGAATCAAGCCCCAGCGGTCCCGGAATCGGTTCGCATCGAAGCCTTCCACGTGGAAGCCCTTGGTCGTGTTGTATTGCAGGATCGAAACGGCGTTGTTGCTGCCGTCAACCAGGAGTTCCACCGCCTGCGCGCCGAGTTGGGCGGCATAAAAGCGGTCAAAGAGAATGGGGCGTCCGCCCCGCTGGGTATGGCCGACTTTGCGCGTGAAGATCGCCTCGCGCGCGGAATCACCACGGCGGTAGAGCTGGAAGTATTTGTCCCCGATCATCTGGATCAGCCTGGCGCGCAACGCCTCCGCCGCGCCGGTGAGCGCGACGTTGCCGGCGGGGTCGGTCGTCTTGGTCTCGGCACCAAGGTCGCGGCCTTGCTCGTCCACGATGCCCTCGCCGCAAACGATGACGACGTTCTTCTGCAAATCGTACAGGTGCTTCACGCGCGCAACGAGGTGCTCCAGGTTGAGTGGATGCTCCGGCACCAGAATCATGTCGGGCCGCCCGTACGCGGTGCCCAGCGCGATGTAGCCCGAGTGACGGCCCATGACCTCGATGATCGCGATGCGGCGGTGGCTCTCGGCGGTGGTGCGGATGCGCTCGACGCCGGACGCGGAGACGAACACAGCCGTGGCATAGCCGGGCGTGGCGTAGTTGACGATCTGGTTGAGATCGAACACGGCGTTGAGCGGCGTCTGCTTGTAGCGAAAGCCACCCTTGGCCGAGGCATCGTTTACTCGCACCCATTCGTTCGGTTCGCTCGGGTAGTTCAGGCCGAGGTCGTTGTCGATGGTCTTGGGGGCGAGCACCACGGGCAGGCGCTCGGCCAGCGGTTGCAGGCCGTTGAGCGTGCCGTCGCCGCCGATGCAGATGAGTCCCTCGATCCCGAGTTTCCTGAGTCGCGAAGCAACGAGGTCGAGATCGTCCTTCTTCTCCGGATCGACGAAATCACGGGATGAACCAATGAGCGTTCCGCCCTTGGTCGGGTCGAGTTCGGGAATATCCTGATAGAGCGGATTAAGATGAACGTGCGGCACACGCGGGTTGAAGAGGCAGTTGAAGCCCTTGATCAACCCGATGATCTCCACCTTCAACTGATTCGCGCGAGTGACGGCGCCGTGAATGGTGGCGTTCAGTGCCGGCGTGTCGCCGCCCGCAGTGAGGATGCC
>CAYQWK010000264.1:4603-5931 GCA_964420805.1 uncultured Bifidobacteriaceae bacterium
CGGGAACTGCCGTGCCTTTGGTGGCGGGGTCTGATGGGAGGATGTTTTCATACTGTGAGATGTTGGCGGACGATCTCGCTGCTGAGTTCGGGAATGGCGCCTTGGGCAACAACGGCGCCGCGGTCCAGGATGTAAAAGCGGTCCCCGACCTCGACGCAGAAGTCGAGGTACTGCTCGACGAGCAGGATTCCGATCTGACCTTCATTCCTTAATGTCTTGATGGCGTCTCCAATCTCCTCGACACGTCTCTCCGCATCCGGTTCCACACCAAGGCCGTGGGTCCGGAGCTTTTTGATCGTCTCGCCAATCTGGTCGATGATGTTGGGTTGAATGCCCTCGGTTGGTTCGTCGAGCAACAGCACTTTCGGGTTGGTGAGCAACGCGCGACCGATGGCGAGCTGTTGCTGCTGCCCGCCACTAAGCACGCCGCCTTTGCGCTCGGTCATCTCCTTCAGCACAGGGAACAAGGTGAACACCCGATCCACCTCGCCATTCAGCCTCCTGCCCTGGGCAACGGCACCAATGCACAGATTTTCCCACACGGTAAAATTGGGGAAGATGTCCCGGCCTTGCGGCACGTAACCCAGTCCGCCACGCGCGCGCACCTCGGGCCGGTGCCCGGCGAATTCCGCCCCGCCAAGTTTCACCGAACCACTGTCGAGTCGCACCAGGCCGGTGACGGCTTTGAGCGTCGTAGTCTTGCCCACGCCGTTCCGGCCCATCAGACAAACGACCTCTCCCGGGCCGACCGTGAGGTTCACGTCGCGCAGAATGCGCGAGCCATCGTAACTGACATGAATGTTGGAAAGAGTCAGCATGGCTGCTTCTGTTTCTTCTTTCGACCCAGGTAAACCTCGATGACACGCTCGTCGTTCTGAACTTCATCGACGGTGCCCTCGCAAAGCATGTGACCCTGATGCAGCACGGTGACTTTCCGGGCGATCTGGCGCACGAACACCATGTCGTGCTCGATGACGATGATGCTGTGCCGGCCGGCAAGGCTCATCAGCAGTTCGCCTGTCTTGGCCGTTTCCTCATCCGTCATGCCGGCGGCGGGCTCGTCCACGAGCAACAGCCTCGGATTTTGAGCAAGCAGCATCCCGATTTCGAGCCATTGCTTCTGGCCATGAGCGAGCGCACCGGCCTTGGTCTGCGCCTGACCATCCAGTCCGATGGTCTTCAGGACCTCGTTGATACGGTCGCGCTGCGAGGAACTGATGCGTGAAAAGAGCGTGCTCCATACGGAACGGCTGCCTTCAAGTGAAAGCCAGATGTTCTCGAAAACAGTGTGATCAATGTACACCGACGGCGTCTGGAACTTCCGCCCC
>CAYQWK010000264.1:5941-8511 GCA_964420805.1 uncultured Bifidobacteriaceae bacterium
GCCGGTTGATTTGATATTCGTTCAGGCGTGTGAGGTCGGTGTCCCTGCCGAATTCGACCTTGCCACTGTCGGGCCTTGTACGGCCGGTGATGATGTCCATCATCGTGCTCTTGCCCGCGCCGTTGGGGCCGATGATCACGCGAAGCTCGCCCTCATCCATGTAGAAATTGAGGTCGTTGATGGCCTTGAAGCCGTCGAAGGACTTGTTCACGCCTTCGAGGGTGAGGATGAAATTCTTGTGGCTCATTTCTTCGCTAATGGTCCTTGAACAGGAGCGGGAGCCGGCGTCGCTGTCTCTGCGGTCGGCTTCCCTAGCAGCTTCCGCTTCAGCGCCATGAGTTGCTCCGGCAATCCGATCAAGCCCCTCGGCATGAACAGAGTGGCGAAGATGAACAGGCTGCCAAGGATGTATGGCCATTGCTCGGCGAAGCTGTGCGTGGCGTAGCTCTTGAGCGCGTTGCATCCAACCGCGCCGAGAACCGGGCCGAGCAGATTCCCGCGTCCGCCGACGGCGCACCACACGACAGCTTCAAGCGACTTGTCCGGAGCCATCTCGCTGGGATTGATGATGCCGACCTGCGGCACAAAGAGCGCGCCGCCCAGCGCGCAGATGATTCCCGACAGCACAAAGACGAAGAGCTTGAAGTTCGCGGTGGCGTAACCGGAGAAGAGCACCCGGTTCTCACTGTCACGAATGGCGCGCTGGATGAGGCCGAACTTCGTCGAGGTCAGCCAGCGACATACCAGATACACGGCAAGCAGCAGGACGACCGATGCGATGAAGAGGGCGCGCTTTGTCGAGGGCGAGTTGATATCCGCCCCGAGGATGAACTTGAAATCCGTAAGACCGTTATTGCCGCCAAAGGTGAAGTCGTTGCGGAAGAACATCAGCGTCGCCGCGTAGGTCAACGCCTGGCTCAGGATGGAGAAATAGACGCCTTTGATGCGGGATCGAAAGGCAAGCCAGCCGAAGATGAATGACACCACGGCGGGCACCACCATCACCATGAGCGCGGCAAACCAGAAGCTCTGGAAAGGAATCCAGTGCGGTGGCAGTCCACCGGTTTCGGGAAAGCGTTTTGGAAATTCCAGGAAGACCATGAAGTCCGGCAGGTCGGATTTGTACTGCCCAAGTTTGCCGATGAGCAGCATCAGGTGCATGCCCAGGCAATAGCCGCCGAGCGAGAAAAATAGCGCCTGCCCCAGACTCAAAAGGCCAGTGTAGCCCCAAAGCAGGTTCACACCGATGGCCAGCACGGCGTAGCAGAGATATTTGCCGTAGATGTTGATGCTGAAGTTGCTGACATGAAGAAAGCTCGTCGGCGGCACAAACGCATTCAAGCACGGCAGCACGACAACACCAATGATGGCAGCAATTGCCACCAGGAGCAGTTCACGTTTGGAAATCGAGGCCATCATGTCAGCCTTCCAAGCTCCGGCTCTTGGTGACGAACAAACCGGATGGACGCCACTGGAGGAATAGGATGATGCCAGCAAGCACGGAGATCTTTCCGAGCACGGCTCCGAGCCAGGGCTGTAGAATCTGATCCGTGACGCCCACGCCGAGGGAGGCGCTGACGGTGCCGACGATGTTGCCCACGCCCCCAAGCACCACCACCATGAAGCAGTCCACGATGTAGTTCTGGCCGAGACTGGGACCGACGTTCCCGATTTGTGAGAGGCACGCACCAGCCATGCCGGCAAGTCCGCTTCCGAAGGCGAAGGTCAACATATTGACCCGATCGGTACGCACACCGAGCGCGGAAGCCATGTTGCGGTTCTGCATGACCGCGCGGATTTGCAAACCGAGCGACGTCCGGGTGAGCAGAGCGTAGGTGAGCAGCACGACGAAAACGGCAAAGCCAATGACAAAGATACGGTTGTAGGCGAGCAGCACGTCCTGGATGACGAAGCTGCCGCTCAACCAACCCGGCGAGTTCACCTGCACGTTGGCCGCGCCGAAGACATGCCGGAAGACTTGCTGCAACACGAGGCTCACGCCCCAGGTCGCCAGCAGGGATTCAAGCGGGCGCTTGTAAAGATACCGAATCACTCCGCGCTCAAGCATCAATCCGCCCGCCCCAGCCGCGATGAAGGCAACGGGCAGCGCGGCGATGAAGTAGCCGTCAAACCCGCCTCCGGTCGCCCCGAACCAGCTCTTGAACACATTCTGCGTCACATAGGCCGAGTAGGCGCCGATCATCATGATCTCGCCGTGTGCCATGTTGATCACCCCCATCAAACCGAAGGTGATCGAGAGACCAAGTGCGGCCACAAGCAGCACGGCGGAAAGGCTCAGGCCTCGAAAAGCGGTGCCGAACAGGTTGCCCCAACGCATGTAGTCCTCGATGTCAGTGATCGCCTTGCGCAACGCGGCGAGCGTGGAAACTCCGTATTTGTCCGGAGCAGCCCGGGCATCCGTCTGGAGTTTGATCAGAAAGGACAGACCGTTAATGGAACGCATCTCGCCGAGTTTCTGAACCGCCGCTAGCCGGGTGGGTTCGGATTCAGAGGCAAGCTGGATTGTGGCGATCGCCTCGGTCACGGCCTTGCGCACCGTCTGCGGGTCG
>CAYQWK010000265.1:0-8488 GCA_964420805.1 uncultured Bifidobacteriaceae bacterium
GACATGGTGAACAGGTTTCCGTAGATGTCATTGTCGTGAATGGTGGTGTAAACCTCGCGCAAGGTTTCGTCATCCTGTTCTTCGCCAAGGAACGCGAAAGAAGCAATCAAGCCGCCGGTGCTGACGCCCGTGACGACGTCGAATTTGGGGCGGCCGCCCGGGGCTTTGCGCCAGCCGCTGAGAACGCCGCAACCGAATGCGCCGTGGGCATCCCCGCCGGAAAGAACAAGGACGTTCTTGGGCTGGCGATTGGAAAAGGCCGAGCGGATATCCTCTTCGAGTTCTTGCTCGTGCAGGCGGGCAAGTTCATGAGCCAAAGCGCGAGACTGTTGAGGGGAAAGGCCAGTGAAAGGGGATTTGCGGTGCGTGGTGCAACCTGTCAGGAAGAGAAAGACGACGAAAACCAACCAGAGCCAGCATTGGGGCGCTCTGGTCCGAGGTGGTTGTTTCATTCAGTCTCAGACAGAAAAATGGCGCGCAGATTCATTTCCACGGATCTGCACGAGTTCCATGGTGACGGGGCCGCGGCTATTGCGGTGATAGGCATCTGGAAGCGCTGCGTCCTCACCGCGTCGGGAGCGGTGGGTTCGCCGGGCGGCGATGCGCTCGATAACATCATTTCGTTCCGCCCGAACCATTCCCAAGCGGCGGTGCCTCGCGCCACGCGGGCTTCATGCGGTGGTCAGGACTTCCACTGCTGTCACTGAGGCTGCGGGAAAGGTGATGGCTTCGCCGGGGGGGACGGCGCGTTCGCGCACCTTCATCGGATCGTCGTTGGCGGAGGTGATTTCAGCCTGCGGATCGGCGGCGATCTCGAAGGCGCGTGCGGATTCCACTCTCAGTCCGTCCAGCGAGAGGCGGCAGATCCAGGGGCGGGTGCGGTGGGTGTTAACCACATGCAGGAAAAACTTGCCGCCGGTGCGGCTGGCGGTGATGTCGAGATCGGACCCGCCGCCGCTGACGCGCACGGCCTGTGCGCCGGTGTGTTTGCTGAAGAGCGCGGTGACCTTGCCAAGGGGCATGATGTAGGACTTGCCGCCGGGCGTGGGGATCATAATCACGTTGGTCTGCCAGCGGTTGCCGCAGAAGTCGCCGACGTTGGCGATCTTGAGTACATCGCCGTGGCGGGCGTGGAGGTTGAGAAAGCGGGCGTAGGCAACGCCGGTGGCCCAGGCGGAGTTTAGGTCGCAGCGGTTGCGGCCCTGCATGGTGAAATGGCTCTCGGTGAGCGCGAGCTTGAACTTGCGCGGTTCGGCTTGTGCGCGCAGTTCGAGGAGCTTGCGCTCCTGACGTTTCACGGTGGCCATCAGGACGTCCCAGGTCGCCGCCGGGTCCTTGCGCCAGGACAAGTCGTTCAGCGGGGCACCTGGATCGAAGAGGTTGTGGTAGGCGATGTAGTTGAGGTGTTCGCCCGCGCGTTCGATCATGTCGGGCGCCCAGCCGCTGTCGCCCCAGCCGATCAACTGAATCGTCGGATCGGCCTTCCTCATGGCGCGGCTGAACTCAATGGTCTTGAGGATGGCGGTGTCCTTGTTGAAACGGTTCTTCGAGTAGGAGGTTTCGTTGCCGATCTGCCAGACGCCGATGCGATGAGGTTCGCGTGAGCCGTGGGCGATGCGTTCCTTGTTCTCCGGGTTGTTGCAGTAGTCCACCCACTCGGCGGCCTCCTGGGCGTTTCCGGCGCGGGCGTCGCCGAGTTCGTTGACGGCCCAGTGGGCGTCGCCCTCGGCCTCGAAGTTCACGCACATAAGCGGGTCGGCCTTCACCTGCCGGCAGAAGTCGAGGAAATCGGCGGTGCCGATCTGGTTCGATTCCATGCCGCCCCAATGCAGGTTGTGCATGGGCTTGCGCGTCGCGCGCGGCCCCACGCCCTCGCGCCAGCGGTAGTAGGCGCTGAACAATCCACCCCAGCGCATCATCGGCGGCGCGAGTTCCTGAGTGGCCGCGACGAGGTCGGGCCGCCACTTGTGTTGCATGTGATTCCAGCTCGCCTCGACCGAGCCGTCCGTGGTGCCCAGCGGTTCCATGAACTGCATGTAGAGCCAGGGCGAGAGATCGAAGAGCGGGCGCGGATCGACGGCGAGCACGGCATCGCCAGGGCCCGCGTCGGCCTGCGAGCGGGCGCGAGGTTGTGTCATGGCTAGGCTGGCGGTCAGGCCGAGGCTCATGCCGGTGCGTCGGAGAAAATCGCGACGCGTGGTGATGGCGGGGCGAACTGAGTCGGCATCGGTCATGGGCATGGCGTCAGTGTGGAGGGGCTTCCGCCAAATGCGAAGACAACTATGTTCGCAACGCGGTCATGCTTCGAGCGCTGCGAAGAGGTTGTATCTCCGCGTGCTCATGGAAGCGGACGTGCAGCCGCGACGTTGCTGCTTAACGTGGTTTTCTCCCAGCCTCCACCGAGCGCCTTGATGAGTTGCACGCTCGCAATCAGCCGCTGGCCGACGATCTGCACCTGGTTTCGTTCCGCCAGAAGCGCGCCACGGCTGGCATCCACCACTTCGAGGTAACTGACAACGCCGCCGGTGAATCGTTGCGTGGCGAGGTCTGCCGCCCGGCGTGCGCTGGCCACTGCGCGGTCTTGCGCCGCGGCCTGTTTGCTCAGGTGGTAAAGGCCGGAAAGGCTGTTCTCGACTTCGGCAAAAGCCACCAGCACGCGCTGACGATACTTCGCCACTGACTCCTCATAAGCCGCCTTGGAGCGCGCCAGGTTCGCCTTGTTCCGGCCTCCAGCGAAGATCGGCAGGGACACGCTTGGGCCGATGTTCCACACGCGGCTTTCCCAATTGAACACGGTCTCGATGTCGCCGCTCACGAAACCGCCCGAGCTGGTGAGGCGCACCACGGGGAAGAAGCCCGCCTTGGCCACTCCGATGCCGGCATTCGCCGAGGCGAGATCACGTTCGGCTTGGGCCACGTCCGGACGACGTTCCAGCAGGTCGGAAGGCAGGCCGGGTGGAATCGTCGGTGGAGCGGGGTGCCAGTTGGCACTCGGCATAGGCGCGAGCTTGAAGCTGGAGGGATGCTCGCCGACGAGCACGGCGATGGCGTTCTCCAATTCGGCCCGTCGTCTGCGCAGGGCGGCCAGTTCAGCCTCCGTGCCGGCGAGTTCTGTCTCAGCGCGGGCGATGTCCAGTTCATTGCCGATGCCTCCGTCAAAGCGGCTGCGCGTGAGTTTCAACTGCTCGTTGCGCAATCCCAGCGTGCCTTGAACCGTATCCACCTCCGCGTCGAGCGAACGGAGCGCGAAGTAGTTCTGGGCCAGGTCGGCCTGCAACGTCAGCAGCACGACATGCATGGCGGCCAGCGAACTTTGCGCCTCGGCCCGCGCGCTCTCGAATCCGCGACGCACCCGGCCCCACAGGTCAATTTCGTAGCTGAAATCCAGGGGCACGCGGAAGGTGTTCGCCGTGACGTCTCCGAAACTCGGCACCTGGTTCGGCGAATAGCGCTCGCGGCGCCAGCTCGGGCTGGCATCCAGCGTGGGCAGCAGTTCGCTGCGCGCCACCCGCGCCGTGGATCGCGATTGCTCGACCCGCGCTACCGCCGCCCTGAGATCCTGGTTGGTCAGGCTGGCGTGCTGTTCCAGTTCGTTGAGAGTCTTGTCGCCAAACAGTTCCCACCAGGCGCCCTTTGGCACCGTGTCCAGCGGCTTTGCTTCCTTCCAGGAGCCGTTTTCATTCGTCGCGCTGACGGACTTGTACGCGGCGGGCACAGCATGAGTGGGACGCTTGTAATCAGGCCCCACCGCGCAGCCAGAAACCAGAACCCCTGCCAAGGCCAGTGCGGTCACAGTGCCTGCCACCGCGCCGGTCGCACCGGTCGCCGGGCCGGTCGGTTCGCTGGATGCCACCGGCTTCTTCCTCCAGCCCAATTTCATCAACACCACGTAGAAGACGGGCGTCAGAAAGAGTCCGAACAACGTCACGCCGATCATGCCGGCGAACACGGCCACGCCCATCGCCTGCCGCATCTCCGCGCCCGCGCCCTTGGAAACCACCAGCGGGAACACGCCAGCGATGAACGCAATGCTGGTCATGAGAATGGGCCGCAAGCGCAGGCGGCACGCCTCGATGGCTGCCTCGAACGGCGACAGGTGTGCGTCGTCCTGTTTGTGCTTGGCGAACTCGACAATCAGGATCGCGTTCTTGCATGCCAGGCCGACGAGCACGATCAGCCCGATCTGCGTGAAGATGTTATTGTCACTGCCCTTCAACCACACGCCGCCCAGTGCGAAGAGGAGGCAGAGCGGCACGACAAGGATGATGGCCAGCGGCAAACGGAAGCTCTCGTACTGTGCCGCCAGCACCAGGAATACGAGCAGGATGCAGAGCGGATAGACGTAAATCGCGGAGTTGCCCGCCAGGATGCGTTGGTAGGTCAGGTCGGTCCATTCATAGGCGAAGCCCTTGGGCAACGTTTGTGCGATCTGTTGCATGGCCGCCTCGGCCTGGCCGGAGCTGACGCCAGCCGCGGGGCCGCCATTGATTTCCGCCGCCGGATAGCCGTTGTAACGCTGCGCGCGATCCGGGCCGTAGCTTTCCTTCACCTTCACCAGCGCGCCGAGCGGCACCATCTGCCCCTGCGCGTTGCGGGTCTTGAACCGCGTGATGTCGTCCGCGCCATCGCGGAACTGTGAATCGGCCTGGGCCACCACCTGATAGGTGCGGCCGAACAGGTTGAAGTCGTTCACGTAGAGCGAGCCGAGATAGATCTGCATCGTCTCGAAAAGGTTCTGCAAGGGCACGCCCTGCGCCTTGGCTTTCACGCGATCAATCTCCGCGTTGAGCTGCGGCACGTTCACGGTGAAGGTCGAGAAGGTGCCGGCGAGGTTCGAGTTCGCGTAGGCCTGGCCAATGACGGCCTGGAGGTTTTGATAGAGCGCGTCGTAGCCCTGGCCCGCGCGGTCCTCGACAAACATCTTGAAGCCGCCGATCTGGCCGATGCCGTTGACCGGCGGCGGCATCACGGCGAGCACGAATGCTTCTTCGATGCCCGAGAACTGCGCGTTCAACGCGTTGGCGATGGCCTGCCCGCTGAGTTCCGGCGTGGTGCGCTGCTCGAATGGCTTCAAGCAGAAGAACACGATGCCCGCGTTTGGCGCGACGCTGAAGCCGCTGATGCTCAGGCCGGGGAACGCCACCGCGCTTTCGACACCCGGATTCTTCAAGCCCATGTCCGTCATTTTGCGGATCACGGCTTCACTGCGATCGAGCGAGGCGGCGTCCGGCAGTTGCGCGAACGCGACGAGGTACTGCTTGTCCTGCGTGGGAACGAATCCCGTCGGCACATTCGTGAATGTCAAGCCGGTGAGAAACACCAGCCCGCCGTAGAGGATCAAGGCCACGACGCTCTTGCGCAGCACGCCGCCGACGGCGCCCGCATATTTGTTCCCGCTCCAGTTGAACACGCGGTTGAACGGGCGGAACAACCAGCCGAACATCTTGTCCATGCCGCGCGCGAGCAGGTCCTTCTTTTCGCCATGGCCCTTGAGCAGCACGGCGCACAGGGCAGGGGAGAGCGTGAGTGAGTTGATCGCCGAGATGACCGTCGAAATCGCGATGGTGATCGCAAACTGCTTGTAGAACTGGCCGGTCAACCCGCTGATGAAGGCGGTGGGGATGAACACCGCGCACAACACCAGCGCGATGGCGATGATGGGCCCGGTCACTTCGCTCATCGCGCGCCGCGTGGCCTCGTGCGGCTCGAACCCGAGCGCGATGTTTCGCTCCACATTCTCCACCACCACGATCGCGTCATCGACCACGATGCCGATGGCCAGCACCAGGCCGAAGAGCGTCAGCATGTTGATGCTGAACCCAAGCGCGAGCATGACGGCAAACGTGCCGACCAGCGACACGGGCACCGCGGCAAGCGGAATGATCGAGGCGCGCCATGTCTGGAGAAACAGGATGACCACGATGACGACCAGCAGGATGGCCTCGAAGAGCGTCTTCACCACGGCATTGATCGAGTGCCGCACGAATTGCGTCGGGTCGTACACCACGGAGTAGTCGATCCCGTCGGGGAAGTCCTTTCTCAGTTCCTCCATCGTGGCGCGGACGTTCTTGGAGAGATCAAGCGCGTTCGCGCCCGGCGTCTGGAAAATCGGGATCGCCACAGCGCGCTTGTTGTCGAGCAGGGAGCGCAGCGAAAAGCCGGACGCTCCGAGTTCCAACCGCGCCAGATCCCTGAGTAATGTCTTCTCACCATTAGGTCCCGTCTTGACGATGATGTTGCCGAACTCCTCCTCGTTCAGCAGTCGGCCCTTGGCGTTGATTTGCAATTCAAGACCGACCGCGTTCTTCATCGGCGGTTGGCCCACGCCACCGGCGGCGACTTGAACGTTCTGTTCGCGAATCGCGTTCACCACATCGCTGGCTGTGAGGTTCCGCGCCGCGATCTTGTCCGGATCAAGCCACACGCGCATCGCGTAATCGCCGGAGCCGAACAGCATCACCGACCCAGCGCCGGGAATGCGCGCGAGCACATCCTTCACCTGGAGCGTGGCGTAGTTCCGCAGATAGATTTCGTCGTAGCGTCCGCTCGGCGACGTCAAATGCACCACCATTGTGAGATCGGGGGATTGCTTCGTTGTCGTCACGCCGATGCGTCGCACTTCCTCGGGCAGCTTCGGCAGCGCCTGCTGCACGCGGTTCTGCACCAGCACCTGCGCCTTGTCCGCATCCGTGCCGAGCTTGAAGGTGATGGTCAGCGCCATGACGCCGTCGGCCGTGGACTGCGAATACATGTAGAGCGAATTCTCCACACCGTTGATGACCTGCTCCAGCGGCGCGGCCACCGTCTCGGCAATGGTCTTCGGATTCGCGCCGGGGTAAGCCGCCTGCACCACAATTGTCGGGGGCACGACCTCGGGATACTCGCTGATGGGCAGCCGCCACATCGCGATCAGGCCCATCAGGAAGATGATGCCCGACAAAACGCCGGCGAAGATCGGACGGCGGATGAAGAAATGGGAGAAGTTCATAGGGCTGGCTTTGCTTCTGTGGCTTCACGCTGGGCCGTCTGGGCCGTGGGCTTGATGCCACCGTTGGTTGCCGCCGCCTGTTGCGGTTGGATCGGCATGCCGGGCCGCACGCGCGCCATCACCAGATTCTGCACAACCTGTTCGCCGGGTTGCAGGCCGTCGCGCACCAGGCGTTTGCCGTTCATGAGCGCGCCGAGTTTGACCGGACGATATGCCACCGTGTTCGACGACGTGACCGTCAGGACAAATTTCTGCGCCTGGTCTGTGCCGATGGCGCTTTCCTCGATCAACAACGCCGGACGCCTCTCACTTCCCGGCAGGCGGATGCGCGCAAACAGTCCGGGCACGATGCGCCCCTCGGGATTCGGAAACACCGCGCGCAGCAAGATGCTGCCGCTCGCCGGATCGAGCTTGTTGTCAAAGGACTCGATATAGCCCCGGTGCTGGAACCCCTCCTCGTCGGCCAGTTGCAGTTCCACCGGCACGTGCCCGTCGGCGTTCTTCAGTTTGCCGCTGCGCGCCAACGCGTTGAACTTCAGCAGCGAGTTCTCATCCACGTCGGCATACACGTAAATAGGGTCCACGGAGACCACCGTGGTAAGCAGAGTCGCATTGCCAGCAATGCCGCTGATGTAATTGCCCTCGGTTACCAATGCGCGACTCACGCGGCCGTCAATGGGCGAGCGAATGGCGGTTTGATCCAGATCGAGCTTGGCGAAATCACGTGCTGCCTCTGCTGCGAGCAACGCCGCCTTGGCTTCTTCATATCGCGCCTGCCGCTGATCGCCTTCCTCCGTGGAGATGGCTTTGTTCGCCAGCAAGTCCTTCGTCCGTGCGGCCTCGCGCTCCGCGTTGGCCAGTTTGACGCGCGCCTGCTCATAGTCTGCGGCGCGGCGGGCGTAGTCCGCCTGCTGCCAGCGTGAGTCGATTTGGAAGAGCACATCACCCTTCCTCACCAATTGCCCGGACTGGAATTTCACCGCCTCGATGTGTCCGGACACGCGCGGGCGCACCTCGACGTAATCGACGGGCGCTGTGCGGCCGGTGAATTCATCCCACTCGATCACCTCCTGCGTCACCAACGGGACCACCGTCACCAGCGGCGGAGGCATCTGCATGGCGCCGTGCTGCGGGCCGCTGGAGCGATGACAGCCCGCCAGCAGGGCGGCCGCACAGAGCATGGGCACAAACTTGATCAGGTATTGCTTCATAATCTCGTTCCTTTATTCCGCGAGTGAGAGTTGTCGTGCGGCGCTCCGGACGGCGCGTTGACGTTTTTGCCAGCGCACGGCCGCCTGGGCCTTTTCCCTTGCGAGCGCCGGAAAGAGCAGGTGCGGGTAACCCGTTTGCCAGGCCAGCGCCTCGGCCTCGTTCAAGGCCAGCCGCAACAACTGCTGATGATCGCCGGACTCTAGGATGAATTCGCACAGAGCCGACTGTTTAATTCGCGCGACCTCGCTGCGGGTGCGCTCACACGAAGTGACGTCATCCTGCCTGCGG
>CAYQWK010000266.1:0-8486 GCA_964420805.1 uncultured Bifidobacteriaceae bacterium
GTACCAACCGCGCCAATTGAAGCCGTGGTAAACGCCTTTCACGAAGGGACGCTCCGGCGCGGGTCCGAGCCAGAGATCCCAGTCGAGGTTGGCCGGCACGGGGTCCGAGCCTTGAGGGCGGTCGAGGCCCTGCGGCCAGACGGGGCGATTGGTCCAGACATGCAGTTCGCGCGGCGCACCGATGACGCCGGCCTGGATGACTTCGACCGCGCGGCGCAGGCCGGACTCGGCGCTGCCCTGGTTGCCCATCTGGGTGGCCACGTTCTTTTCCTTGGCGAGCCGGCGCAATTCGCGCGCTTCCCATACGGTCTGCGTGATCGGCTTCTGGCAATAAACGTGTTTGCCCATGCTCAACGCGCGCATGGCGACCAGTCCGTGCAAATGGTCAGGCGTGGAGATGGTCACGGCATCGATTGATTTGCCGAGTTCATCAAACACCTTGCGCCAGTCTTTGAAGAGCTTGGCGTCGTAGGTGCGGTTGGCTTTCGTGGCCTTGTCGCGCAGTGACTTGTCTTTGCCGTTGAGTGTATTGCCGTCCACGTCGCACAGGGCGACGATGTTGCCGCCGAGGTTGAAGGCGCTGTCCGTGTCGCTGCCGCCTTTGCCGCCCACGCCGATGCAGGCGACGTTGATGCGGGAGTTCGCGCCCTGTGCCCGGAGGAAATAAGGCGCGCTTACGGCCGCGGCGCCGATGGCGAACGAGGTGGATTTGAGAAAGCTGCGTCTAGAACCGGTGAAGAAGGTTTGGTTTGGCATAGCGGTGACTTGCTACGCTTAACAACTTGGAGGGACAAGCGGAAAAGTGAATTCGCTGCATTCAGGTCAAGCCAGGCACGGGATTAATTCGACCAGCGGCGCCGCGCGGATACTGCGTCGACCAACGCCGCAACCCCATCGAGGTCAAGGCGCGTTGCCAATCATCACGGCCTCCGGCTAGGAAATTCCCCGGTCGCAAGTCACTGGTTTGGTCCGATTGCGCGTGTTCTGAAATGTGCGTGCTTGCATCAGGACGGGGTCTTCCGTCCGGAAAGGTTCAGTCAAATTAGAAATGGAGGGAATATGAGATCCAAATGTTTGAAACAAAGAAACACGGTCAAACCGCCACATGAAGGGAGTTGGGCCGCGCGCTGCAACTGGCCGAATTGGGCGATCGTTGCCGCCTTGCTGATTGGGTTCGGAATGCTCTGTGCAAACGGGCATTCGCTTTACGTGGTGAAAGACATCAACACGAACCTCGTTGTTCGTGCTTACGACACACAACCCGCGCCGAGTTACTTGGAGTTCCAGGCTGATTCACCGCAGGGAAGACGGTGGGGGCTTGGCTTGGCCATTAGCACCATTGTGCCGACTACGCCGACACTGTTTGTAACGATTCATTCGTCGCGCTGGATCGATGTCCTGGATGCCACGACTCTGCGAATAATCGCGCAGGTCGAGGCACCTGGCGGAGTTGATCTGGCCGGTATTGCGGCGGATCAGCATCGACGGCGCATTTACGCGATGGATCGACATTCGCCGAGGCTGTTTTCTTTCTCGTGGGATCCAACAAACCGTGTCCTGACGGCCGAAGGCATGGTGGAATTGCCCGGCGTGGATCATGGCTATGGGATCGCTTTGGACGAGATTCACGATTGGCTGTTTGTCGCGGATCCCAGGACGAATGTTGTTCGGTATTTTAACATTGGGGACTGGACTGAGGCCGGACATTTTGAGGTCAGCCAGCCTCCCACAGGCATTGCGGTGGATGATAAGAACGGATGGGTCTATACGGGCGATGTGGTGACTCCGTTCGGAGGGAGCGGGTTGCTTCTTCGGTACGATCTCGCAACGGGAGTGGAGACAAGCGTGAGCATTCCATCGATTACCGGCATCCCGACCGACAACGTCGCGGGCATTGCCGTGGATCAGGAGAACAGCGTGGTCTATATTACGACTGGGAACTCCATGTTCCCTGCATCTGACCAAATCATGGTGTTCAGCCCGTCGCTGGAGTATCTCTACGGCACGGGAGACATCGGAAATCCAACGGGCATTGCCTGCGGCAGGGCCGCCTTCAATCTCCTCAACTTCACGAAGCAGGATGATTTACCTGATGGCGCGTTCACGTTTATTGGCGACCGACTGACTTACACGTTGAGCTATGACAATCTGAGCAACGCGATGCCGGTGACCGCAGTCAGCATCGTGGACACTCTTCCACCGCAGTTGGACTTCGTATCGGCTAGTGGCGGGGGAATGTATGATTCGAGTTCCAGGACGGTCACTTGGAACATTGGCACCCTGCCTGAAGGCAGCGCAGGCGGAACGCTCACCCTGATTGTCAAAGTCAACTCTACCGCGGTTCCGGGAGTGATGATCGACAACATCTCGCGCATCCGCAGCGCTGAGACCGGTCCGGCCACGATTCACGAATACAGTCCTGTCACTGCCGGGCCGCGCGCCATCAAGCGGGCTGTCGAGGCGGATTTGAGAGTCGCGCGCTTGGCTGCCAGCCAAGACGAGCGCGAGATGCTTGATGACGCGATTCAACACATGGCTCGTTCCTTGCGCTTCCGCTATTGGGTGGATGACAGCCATCTGAAGCGGAGCTTTGCCGAGGATGTATTCGACCATGAAAAGGATGCAGTCAGGCATTTGATGGAATTGCGGCGTCACAACATGAAGCATCCGAAAGGCGCAAAGGTTCCTCCTGAAGTCATTCTCGATCTTATCAATCGAATCGTCGGTGCCGACCGGTTCCTGGCGGCGGTTGGAATTGTGGATGCACAGGAGGCGGCTGGACAGCAGCGCGACATCAACAAGGCGAACAGGCACCTTGCCAAGGGCGACACGGAAGCTGCAAACGGGGACTACAAGGAGGCGATCAACAGGTATTACGAGGCATGGGCGGACGCGATGGACGCGACGCACTAAGCGGCCTCGAATCCGCGCGTCTCGATGACGCATCTATTCGTCGCACCGGGTAATGGCAGTCGTCAAAGTGTCCGCCGGCTTGAAAGTCGGCGGGCATTCCTCTGTCGTGGATTCCTTCGGACGGGACATTTCAGTTCGCGAGATTGATTCACACGTTTGTGGCGCCTGGTTTGATAATTGGCTTTTCGTCTTTCATGCCGTCGTTAAACCTCGCTTCCTGAAGGCATGAGCAAAATCGTCGGCATTGATCTCGGCACCACCAACTCCCTAGTCGCCACCGTGGACTCGGGCATTCCCTACGTTATCGCGGACGCGGATGGCCAGCGCCTCACGCCGTCGGTCGTGCATGTGCCGGCGGACGGCGCGCCGGTGGTCGGGCACAAAGCCAACCGCGTGCGCGCGCTCAAGCCCGCCGAGACCGTCTATTCCGTCAAGCGCTTCATGGGCCGCCGGGGCGCGGACATCCCGCGCGAGGAAATGCTCGTGACGTATCCCGTCAGCGGCGAGGGCGCCGGCCCGGTCACCGTCGGCATCCACGGGCGCGCCTGGACGCCGGAGGAAATCTCCGCAGAGGTGCTCAAGAAGCTGAAGTCCGACGCGGAAGCCGCGCTCGGCGAACCGGTCTCCCGCGCCGTCATCACCGTGCCGGCCTACTTCAACGACGCGCAGCGCAACGCCACCAAGAAGGCGGGTGAACTCGCCGGCTTCACCGTCGAACGCATCGTCAATGAACCCACGGCGGCGGCCCTGGCCTACGGCCTCGACAAACTCAAGGAGCGTTCAAAGATCGCCGTGTACGACCTCGGCGGCGGGACATTCGACCTCTCGATTCTCGAACTGAACAACGGCGTCTTCCAGGTTCTCTCCACCAACGGCAACACCCGTCTCGGCGGCGACGACCTCGACAAGCGGCTGGCGGATTTCCTCATCGAGAAGATCAAGGCCGCCGGCGGACCCGACTCTGCGCAAGACAACGCGCTCCTCTCCCGCATCCGCGAGGCCGCCGAGCAGGCCAAGATTCGCCTTAGCACGGAGGACGAAGTCGAAATCCAGCTCCCCTTCCTCACGCCGCAATTCAGCTTCAGCCAGAAGCTCGCCCGCGCCGAACTGGAGAAACTCACCCGCGACATCATCGAACGCACCCGCGCGCATTGCCTGCGCTCGCTCTCCGACGCGAAGCTTGAGGCGAAGGACCTCGACCAGGTCATCCTCGTGGGCGGCCAGACCCGCATGCCGCTCGTGCGCCGGTTGGTCGGCGAATGGTTCGGTTGCGCGGAATTCGCCGAGGCACGCGGCGATCTGCGGCTCGGCGACGAATTCCACGGCGCCAAAGGCCCGCAACTCAACACCTCGCAAAACCCCGACGAAGCCGTCGCCCTCGGCGCGGCCATCCAGGCGGAGATTCTCGCGGGCGGCTTCAAGAACCTGCTCCTGCTCGACGTCACGCCGCTCTCGCTCGGCATTGAGACCTTTGGCGGGCTGATGAACGTCATCATCCACCGCAACTCCACCATCCCCGTAAAGGCCGGCGAAATGTTCACCACCGCCGTGGACAACCAGCGCTCCATGCTCATCCACGTCCTCCAGGGTGAACGCGAACGCGCGCGCGACAACTGGAGCCTTGGCCGCTTCGAGATCGAGTTCGAGCCGGCCCCCAAGGGCGTGCCGCGCGTCGGCGTCCAGTTCGAGATCGACGCCAACGGCATCCTCCACGTCCTCGCCCGCGACGTGAAGACCGGCCACCAGAAGGTCGTGCAAATGCAGAGCGCCGTGGATGTCGATGACGCCGACGTGCAGAAGATGGTCGAGGAATCCGTCGAGCACGCCTTTGACGACCTGCGCTACCGCCAGTGGACCGAGGCGAAGATCAAGGCCGGCGGCAACCTCACCGCCACGCGCCGGGCCATGGCCGAATACGCCGCCGATCTCGATCCCGAATACCAGCGCCAGATCGAAGCGGTGCTGCATGATGTGGAAGCCGTCCTGGCCACCGAAGATGCCAGGACCAAATCCGGCGACCCGAAGAAGCTGAACGAAGTCAACCAGCGCCTCGACGAAGTGACCAAGCCGCTGGCCGACCACGCCATGGACAAGGCCATGGAAGCCATGCTGAAGAAGCGCGGGCTGATTTCCTGACGCCACGCCTGCCGCGCGTTCGTCTCATGAGAAGAACCGGACTTCCCTTGCGCTTCAATCCTCTCCATTCCCTTCGTTGTCGGCCGTTGCGGATGTCGTCGAAACCGGCGAACTAAAACGTGGGTTCCTGGCGCGCGCCGTGCCAGACATGAAGAATCTCGACGCTGCGCGACTCCTCAGAAACGTCGTAGAAGATGCGGTAAGAGCGATAAACGATCTCACGCAGCGTGCCACGCGCGCCGCGTGGATACGTCGGCCCGATAAGCGGGAACGACGCAAGAATGTGAACGTGGTCGAGAATGCCGCGCCCCATCCGGTGTGCCGCTTGTGGATCGTGGTGGGCGATGTAAGAGCAGATGCCTTGGAGGTCTGCAATCGCCGCTTCAGACCAGATTACCTTGAAGTCCATGCAGTCGCCCAGGAGTCCACGAGTTGCTCGACCTCTTCATGGCTTTTCGAGCGGCCGGCGGCTATGTCGGCGCGACCTCGGCGGATGGCGGCCATGAGATGCAACTCCTCGGTAATCTCCTCGAGCGAGGCTGCCTCCGGGAGTCGGTTGAGGGCGTCGATGACAGCTTGCTTGTCGGTCATGTGGGGAGGCTACCGCCTTGTGATTCCGAAGGCAAGGGACGCAAACCAATGCCTCGACGAAGTGACCAGGCCGCCGGCAGATCACGCCATTGCCATTGGGGCGATGCTGCGCAACAAGGGGATGATTCAGGAGCGACGTTCAGGGCGTTCGAAGGCGATAGAATCCAGAGTTGCCTGAAACGGGAACTATTGCTCCACGCCGTCCGTTGGTGATTACCACGCCGTTCGTGTCGTCGGACCAGGACCACGAGCCGCCGTTACCTTGCGCGCTTTGGAGCACGAAGTTGCCGACATTCGTCGGCCAGCTGAGGAGTATCGCGTCGCTGCTTCGTTGGGAGCGAAGGCTTACGGCGGTGCCCAAGATGGCCATGGAGAAGTTTCGCCCGCCGGCAATGCCCGTAACATTCGTCCGTGTCGCTACTGGAATAGATGCCTGACCGCAACAGTTGAATCCCCATGCCACCAAAGTCCCGTTGGATTTTAGCGCCAGACTGTGCCAGGCACCGGCAGCGACAGCCGACACGCCGGATTGAGCTTCAGGGGGGACTGTCGCTTCTTCAGCCGACGTGCCATCCCATGCAATCACGCGCCCAGTTGCGGTCACAGCAAGCACATGATTATAACCTGAGGCAATTGCTTGGATTCCAGCGCCTGCATTTGTCGGCACTGTGGTAATGCTTCCCCAGACTATAACTTGACCGTTTGTTTTCAGTGCCACGCTGTGGCTGTACCCGCCAGCAATAGCCTTCACCCCTGATAATGCGGCTGCGGGAACAGTCGCTTGTCCACTGTCGTTCTGACCCCACGCGATAACAGAACCGGTTGCGGTCAGGGCAAGTGAGTGGAATTCGCCGGCTGCTATTGCCACAACCCCTTGGAGCACTGAAACGGGCACGGTCGCTTGGCCGTAAGCATCCCATCCCCATGCAACAACCTCGCCCTGTTCTGTCAGGCACATGCTGTGGGCTCGTCCTGCGGCGACAGATGTCACGCCACTTTGTGTTCTGGATGGAGGTGTTGCTTGGCCACTGCCGTTGTTTCCCCATGCGACTACCGAGTTGTCCGATTTCAGAGCTACGACATGTGAGCGACCACCGTCCACGGAGATGATGCCACTTTGTGCAACAGGAGGGACTGACACCTGCCCGAAATCGTTCTCGCCCCACGCAATCAAGGATCCGGGGGGTGTTGGCAACACGGTCAATATTGCCGGAGCACTGGTGACACACCCGAGGGAGTTGCTGGATACGACAGAAACGAGAGTGCCGGACTGGTTGATTTGAACATCACTCAAAATCAGAGTGTCTCGCAATGCGCCAGCGAGGTTGGATCCGTTTGTCCGCCACTGGAAGTTCCATGGCATGCCTATGGCTGCGACCTTGAAAGTGGCTGTCTGTCCTGCATACACCGTTTGATTGGCCGGTTGCGTGACGATGGAGGGTGCGGTTGGCGCTCCGAGCGCGACAGTGAATTCGAATCCTCCAGCAATGGCCGCTACCCCGGATTGCGCTCCAAGTGGAACCGATTCTCCGTCCGAGCCCCAAGTAATGACACGACCATCTTGGCCCAAAGCAACGGTATGATGATAACCGGCGGCAATTGCGACGATACCAGTTCTCGCGTTTGGAGGAACGGAAACGGCCCCCACACCATCGTAACCCCATGCAATCACCCCTCCATCGTTCTTCAACGCTACGGAATGATAATATCCTGCGGCAATGGCCACGATACCGCTCATGGCTTCTGCGGGCACTGTTGTTTCACCCGATCCGTTCCAACCCCAGGCTACAACCTGCCCATCACTTCGCAGTGCCAAACCGTGTGAAACGCCGGCCGCCACGGCAACAATCTCATCAGATGCCTCAGGTGGAATTGCCTCCTCGGTCCAGGTCCATCCAATGACGTTGCGATTTGTGGTAAGGGCTAAAACATGAGACCCTTTCGCCGATATCGCTGCAATTCCGCTTTGGGCTGAAGGAGGAACAGTCATGGAGCCCCCCCACGCCACGACCTCGCCGTTGGACTTCAATGCCAGGCTGAAATCCTGTCCTGCCGCGACTGCCACCACGCCGCTTTGTGCGGCTACCGGCACATTTGTCTGGCCGGAATCGTTCAATCCCCATGCCACGGCTTCGCCGTTGGTGGTCACGGCAAGCGCATGGTGCATCCCAGCGGCGATTGTCTTGATGTTGGCTTGTGCGGTTGCAGGCACCGTTGACTGACCGACTTGGTTAGCTCCCCACGCAGCGACCGCACTTGGCGTGGCACCAAACGACGGACCACTTAGTTCGCTGATGCAGGCAACGAGAAGGAGAAAGGTGAAGGCTGTTCGGGGGATGAACCGGAGTGAACGGAAGCATGTTGACCGGAGGTGACACGAGGCCGAATAGAACGCTCCTCCGTTCAGTGTTAATGCACTGCTCATTGCGTCCGAGAATCTATCCCTTGACTTCCCTTTCACAAGGATTTGTGTCGGTGCCGATTCAATCGGGTTTTCAGCTTTGCATAACGATGGAAAAATTTGCTCACTCACAAGTCCAAACCCCGCTCGTGAAATCCAAACCACTTCGACTCACCCTGCCATTCGCGTTGTTTTGCGTCGTCCTCCACGCTGCGGATACGCCCGCGCCGGTGGCGTGATGTTCCGGGTGGCTGGCGCCGGAGAGAGAAAGCACCAGATTGTGCCCGACGCGGTCGCGCCAGTTGAAGTTGTTGCAAAGGACGACAACGGCCACGCGACGCTCGGCGTCCATCCCGAGGTAGGCCGAATAACCGCCGATGACGCCATTCATGTAGGTGACATCGGCGTGCCATTGCTTGAAATGCTCCACGACCCAGCCCAGTGC
>CAYQWK010000267.1:0-8476 GCA_964420805.1 uncultured Bifidobacteriaceae bacterium
GCCCGCAACAGCATGATTATCGCGCGTTCACCACTTCGCATCAGCCTTGGCGGCGGCGGCACAGATTTGCCTTCTTACTACGAGCGGTTTGGCGGCTTCCTCGTTTCGGCCGCCATCGACAAGTACGTGTACATCACCCTGCACGAGACCTTCGTTCCCGAGTTCATCATCAAGTACTCCAAGCTTGAGCGCGTGGCCCGGGCTGCGGAAATCGAGCACCCGATTATCCGTGAGGCGTTCAAGATGCTCGACATCGACGGCGGCTTCCTCGAATTGACCAGCATGGCGGACATCCCCGCGGGCACCGGCCTCGGCAGCAGCGGCAGCTTCACCACGGCGTTGCTGAAGGTGTTGCACGCACACAAGAAGAATCTTGTGCCGAATGCCGACATCGCGGCACAGGCTTGCGACATTGAGATTAACCGCCTCAAGGAGCCTGTCGGCAAGCAGGACCAGTACATTGCCGCGACGGGCGGGATCACATGCTTCAACTTCAACAAGGACGGCACGGTGGAAGCCTGGCCGGCGCGCATCGCGGAGGACACGCGCTACAATCTCGAGGACAACCTGGTGATGTTCTTCACCGGTTACAGCCGCAGCGCCGGCAGCATCCTCAAGGACCAGAACGAAAAATCGAAGCAGGACGACGCCGGCATGCTGGCGAACCTGCACCAGACCAAGGAAATCGGTTACGCGAGCCAGCGCGCGCTGGAGTCCGGCAACCTGCGGGAATTTGCCCGGCTCATGGACGAGCATTGGCAGCGCAAACGCGCCCGCAGCGGTGGCATGAGCAATCAGAAGATCAACGAATGGTATGACATCGCCAAGGCGAACGGCGCTCTCGGCGGCAAGTTGATCGGCGCGGGCGGCGGTGGCTTCCTGATGTTCTACGCCGAGGAGGATAAATCGCGCCTCCGGCACGCCATGCGTGAAGCCGGGTTGAAGGAGGTCCGGTTCCGCTTCGATTTCGAGGGCACGAAGCTCGTGAGTTCCTGAACCGGCTCGAAACAATGGCTGGAACTTCCAATGGTGATTCCCGGTCCATTGAGGTGAATTTCGCGGCCATGAAACGCCACGTGTTCTTCCGCATCCAGGTTCTGCTGGTTCTTCTCGCGCTTGGTGCCACGGCGTATGCCGATGTCGCGCCGACCAACGCCCCCGCCACCTGCAGGGAATGCCACGGCACGCGTGAGTGCGCCGCGTGCAAAGCCACCGGCAAAACCCGCTGCAATCGATGCAACGGCAGCGGCAAGACCGAATCCTCGTGCGGAAGTTGCGGCGGGAATGGCCGCGTCTCGAAAACCACGCGCACCGGCGGCAAGACCCGGCGCACATCCAGTTTGTGTTCATCCTGCGGCGGACGGGGAAAGAAGTCGCAGAATTGCTCGTCGTGTGGCGGCGACGGCAAGGTTACTTGCCGGGATTGTTCCGGCAACAAGACCTGCTCGCGTTGCCAGCCCAAGAAATGAAAGGCGCTTCCCACCTTCCCGTCGCCCTCCTCGCCGGCGGCCTTGCCACGCGGCTGCGGCCGATCACTGAGAAAATTCCCAAGGTGCTCGTGCCGGTCGCGGGCAAGCCCTTCCTCGAACACCAGCTCGCGCTCTTGCGGCGGCAGGGTCTCACGCGCGTGGTGCTTTGCCTCGGGCATCTGGGCGAAATGGTGGTGCGGGAATTCGGCGACGGCCGCGCCTACGGGATGCAACTTGAATACTCCTTCGACGGACCCAAGTTGCTTGGCACCGGCGGTGCCTTAAAGCAGGCCCTGCCGAAACTCGGCGACAATTTCTTCGTACTCTACGGCGACAGCTACCTCACGGAACCATTCGGGCCGGTGGCGGAGTTCTTCCTGCGCAGCGGCAAACTAGGGTTGATGACGGTGTACCGCAACGAGGGCAAATACGACACGAGCAACGTGGTGTTCGGCGACGGCGAGATCAGGCTCTACGACAAGAAGCAGCGGCTGCCTGAGATGAAGCATATCGACTACGGCCTGAGCGTTTTCGACGCACGCGCCTTTGATGACTGGCCTGTCGATCAACCCTTCGACCTCGCGCAGGTGATGACCCGCCTCGTCGAGCGGCGGCAGATGGCAGGCTGGGAAGTGAAGGAGCGATTCTACGAAATTGGTTCGCACTCGGGCCTGGAGGAATTGAACACAATGCTGGCGGGCTGATCCTCCGCTTCGCGCGATGGCGAACCATTACGCAACTCTGGGGCTCGACCGGCGCTGCACATCCGGGCAGATTCGCGATGCCTACCGCATCCTCGCCAAGCGATTCCATCCCGACCTCAATCCCGACTGCACCGACGGTGCCGGCCAGATACAAGAAATCAACGCCGCCTACGAGATCCTCAGCGACCCCGAGCGTCGCCGGGCCTACGACGAATCGCTCGCCGAAAAGAAAACCGTCAGGTCCGGCCCGGCCGCCGGGAGGCTGGAGCGCAACATCACTCAGGATGTCCACCTGCGGATCGATGAACTCCTGCGCGGCACCTTGTTGGAGATTTGTGTTCGTGATCCGGGCAACTCCGACGGCCCCGAAACCTACAACCTGGAAATTCCTCCTGAGACCCCGCCTGGCGCGAAGTTTCGCGTGCCACGAGAAGGAAGATTCGAGGGCGGCAACGTCCTCGTGCGTGTGAAGGCGCGGCCTGATTCGCGTTTCAAGCCACGCGGCTCGGATCTGCGCTGTGACCTGCGCATCCAGGCCCGGCGTGCCGTGCAAGGCGGGTTGGAGATGCTTCCTGGCCCGACTGGCCGGCGGCTCACGGTCACAATCCCGCCCGGCGTGGCGCGAGGCGAAGTGCTGCGCATCGAAGGCGAGGGGTTGCCCAGGCCGCGCGGCGGTCGCGGGGACTTGCTGGTGCGGGTTGTTTACCAACCCGTCGTCCGCATCACCCGGCGGATGGGGCGTTGATTGCGTTCACAGCGTCCCGGGATTGGTGGGGCGCATCTCACATTCTTGCACGATGCACGCTTCTGAGTCGTGGGACTCGTCGCGCTGCGACGGGTGGCACCGCGCTCAGCGGCGCAACGGACGGCCTGCTCCGAAACGATGCGGTAGAACTCCGGGTAGAACGGGCCACTCGCCCGGCAGTCGTGCGCACCGCGCACGCTCTGAATGATGAACGCGCGTCGTGCGTTCGGCTCGGCGGCAAGTTGTCGCCGAGAACGGCCAGGTTGGCCGTTCCCCCGGACCAACTCCGTCGTTCCGGAAAAATGCCGCGACTTGATGAAAACCTTGCCGATTGGCGTGGCAAACCCGGTCGTGTGCGCCTTTCACCACTTGGAAGGTGAGATCGCTTGAGAAACAGCATGCGGCCACGAACGTGTCTCGGCCTGCTGGCTCGCGCCCGCGATCCCGGTGACGAGAAAGCATGGCAGGAATTCTTCGACTCCTATCGGCCGTATCTCCACGAAACCGCCCTGAACGCGGGTTTGAGCGAGCACGATGCCGCCGAGGTCACGCAGCAAACCTTGATCGAAGTGTCGAGGCGATTGCCGAACTTTACCTACGATCCTCGCAAGGGTTCCTTCCGGAACTGGCTCGCCAAGCTGATTCGTTTGCGGATCGCGGACCATTTCAAATCGCGCCGTCACCAGTTCGTTCCGTTGGAGTCGGTTGGAAGCGACGACGGCGTTTCCGGCCCGCAACCCCGGCTCTCATCGCTGTCGCGGATCAGGATGCCGGTCCTCCCGTTTCGTCCCTATTTCGTCGGCGAGTAGTCCGTGGGTTTCAGGAAGGTGGACTTCACGCCGGCCATGCCGCCTTCGGTGAGGGAACCACCGGCCTTCTTTTCGGACTCCTCCTTGGCCTTGATCCAAGCCGGATCATTGCGGAAGGCCTTGAAGGAATCCGCTGCGGCTGCCTGGCTCTTATGCACCAGCAGGTAAATCAACTGGTTGTCGCAATTCTTCTGCGGCGGCGTCAGATGCCAGTAACCGAAATGCTCCATTCCGTGTTTGCTGAACAACCCGACCGTGTGATCGCGAAAACGCGCGTCCAGCGCGGCGAGATTGCCGGCCGAGGCCGTGTATTCGCGCAATTCGAACACGCGTTCGGCCGCGCCCGTGGAGGGTTTGATGGCAGGCGAGTAATCCACCGCCTCCATGAAGCGGCTCTCGATTTTTGTCACCAGGCGGCCGTTCGCCTCCGTGCGCTTGGCCACCTCCTTCCACTCCGGGTCCGCCCCGAAATCCTTGAACGCCTTGTCACGCGCGGCGCGGCTCGGGAAAGCGAGGACATAGACCAGCTTGTTTTCCGTGTTATCGACCGGCATCCAATACCCGATGTTCTCCATGCCGTGCTTCGCGAAGAGTTTGACGGTGTGGTTGCGAAAACGCGCGTTGAGGTCGTCGAGCTTGCCAGGCGCGGCGAAATAGGTGCGCATCTCGAAGCAGCGGGTGTCGGCCTTGTCGGCGGCGAGAACGGTGGTGGCGACGAGCGCAAGGGCGGAAGCAAGGATGAGTTTCATGGCGCGAATCGAAGGGAAAACCGGCGGCCAGTCAACTGCGGAAAAGGGCGCGGGCAAAAGTCGCGCGTATCCCGGCGAAAGGTTGTCGGCCAATTCAAATGAGGAGGCCAACCCGAGGATACCAGCCAGATTGCGAGATGAACCATCCGGTTGATCGCATCCCCGCGTGACGCTCGTTTGTCGGGGAGTTTTGAAGAGCCCTGAAAAAGAAGGCGGGCGCTGGAGAAACTTCTGAAAACTCCAGCGCCCGTTGCTTTCTCAACCGGGGGATCAGGCGATCCCCCGGTTTCAAATCAGTCGGTTACTCGGTCGGGATGGACACGCGGTAGAACTTGAGCGGGGCGAGCGGATCAAGGGTTGAACCGGGAGCGCCGCCGGGCACCGGGGTCCAGGGGCCTTCGATTGAGTCGGCGCATTCGAGCACGCCGTGGCCTTCGCCTTCGTCCTGCCATTGGAGTTGGCCACCGGCCACGCGCAGCGAGGGCGGAGGCGGCACGCTGTTCTGGACATGGATCGAGGAGATCGGTTCCCACTCGCCGTCGCCGTCAACATCGGCCTCGATGATGATGGTGAACACACCCACGGGTTGATGGATGGTGAAGCGGAGGCAGAGATCCACGGAGGAGTTGTCCTCACCAAGGATGCCGCCGCGGATGACCGGCTCGCCGGGGGGCAGGCCGTTGAGGCTGATCGCGATCAAGTCCGGTTCCATATCCGGGCCGATGGAGCGGATGCGGAAGGGCACGCCCGGCGGCAGACCGTTGAGGCCGAGGCGCAGGACGGAAACCTTGTTGGTGCCGGAGATGACGATCGGGCCGCCGTTGCCCACGACGATGACGTTGTTGGCGAGGGCGACGCTTGGGGTTACGACCGGGCAGTTGGTGCCAGGCTGGATGGTAATGCTCCACGGAATCTTGATGGCCGTGTTGGTGCGGCAGACGGTCACGGGCACGTTCACGCAAGTGAACGGGGCCACGGTCACGACGCCGCTGGGAGGGGTGAAGGAGAGGCCGCCTTGCGCGGTCCAGACCACGGGCATCGCATACGGCGTGTTGTTGCAGATCGTCACGGGGACGGTCAGGCAGTTGGTGCCGTTCGGGAAGGTGATGGTGGAGGGCAGTTGCGTGGTGACTTTGCACTTGCCGTAGCGGCCGGCCAGCCAGAGGGACTGGACTTCGGCGGCGGTGAGTTCGCGGCGGAAGAACTCGACTTCATCGATGCCGCCACGGAAGTAGCGGCCGATCGGGGCCGTGCCCGCGCCGACGTGGAACGAACTGGCGTTGGAGACGGTGCCGACTTCGACGCCGGTCGGGATGGAGGCCACGAGGGCGCCGTCCAGGTAGAATTTCACCGCGCCGAGCGGGCCGTAGGAGACGGTGACCGCGACGAGATGCCAGCCGCCGGCCGGAACAACAGTGGCGGAGTTGTAGGTGACGGGCGCGCCGCCGCGGGCGAGGTCGAGCTTGAGGACGCCGCCGTCGAGGTAGAGCGAGTAGCCCTTCTTGAGGACGGCTCCGACGATGCCGGCCTGCTGCATCTTCTCAATGATGACTTGCTTGCCGGCGTTGTTGGTCTGCTTGACCCAGGCGTCCATGGAGTAGGCCGAGTTGTTCGGCGGGTTGATGGCACCGTAGTTGGGCACGCGGACGTAGTCGTTGATGCCGTCGAAGTTGAGGCTGTTGAGGACGTATTGGCCGAGGATCGGGGCGACGCCATTGGCGTGCGCGCCGTTCGGAGCGCCGGCCACGATGTTGTGGGCGATAGCCGGGGCGGGTTCGTCAAAGGGCAGCCAGAGGACGAGGCCGGCAGGAGCCTTCACGCAGCCGCCGCCACGCGCGACGTTGACCACGAACTCACAGCAGGTGATTTGCTGGCAGGCGTCCTTCACGCAGCAGCGGACGATGTTCGTGCCGACGGGGAAGAAGGAGCCGCTGGGCGGATTGCACCAGACGGTGAGGCCGTTGGTGCTGCCAGGAACAACGGGGGCCGGGTAGGTGATGATTTCGCCGTTGGCGCAGGTGCTGACGGTGATGTTGCTCGGGCAGATGATCGTTGGGACGTTGCCACCGGTGGTGGAGCCGACGACGTGGACCGGGAACTCGCAGGCGGCCCAACCGCACTCATTGGAGGCGCGGCAGATGACCCAGGTGGTGCCAACCGGCAGGCAGGCGCCGCTGGGCGGGTAGCATCCGACGACCGTGCCGTTGACGGCGGTGGGCATCGGGTAGAAGACCGGGACGCAGTTGGTGTTGCAGGGCACGGTGACGGTGATGACGTTGGTCGGGCATTGGATGCTGACCTGCGGGCGTTGAATCACGCGCACGGTGAAGCTGCAGGAATTGGTGCCGCAGGCATTCCATGTGGTGCAAATCACGGTGGTGAGTCCGACCGGGAAGGCGGAACCGCTCGGGGGTGTGCAGACGGCGGGTGCCGGCATGGGGTAGCTGACCACGGCGGTGTTGCTACAGGTGCTGACCACGATGTTGCTCGGGCAGGTGATTGAGGGCGGGTTGCCGGCACCTTGCTGGACGTTCACCGCGAACTCGCAGGCGGCCCAACCGCATTCATTGGAGGCGCGGCAGATGACCCAGGTGGTGCCGATGGGGAAGCAACTGCCCGAGGGCGGCAGGCAGCCGACGAGCGTGCCGCTGCTGACTGCCGGGAGCGGGTAGGTCACGGTGGCGCAGTTGGTGTGGCACGGCGCGGTGACCGTGATGTTCGACGGGCATGCGATAACCGGCGGCGTCTTGATCGTGACGCCCACGCGGAAGGTGCAGGCATTGGTGCCACAGGCATTCGACGCTGTGCAGGTCACGGTGGTGAGGCCGACCGGGAACACGGAACCGCTCGGCGGCACGCAGCCAACGAGAACGCCGCCACCGACAACGGGCGCGGGATAGTTCACGACCGCGCCGCCTGCGGTGACGTTGCTGCAAAGCGTGACGTGAAGGTCCGCCGGGCATTGGATGCTGGGCGGGTTCCCCTGACCTGGCCGGACTTCAATGGTGAACTGGCAAGTGGCTGCTGTGGTGCCGGCGGCGTTCGGGCCGCAGTCGTTGGTCGCCACGCAGGTGACGACATGCACGCCCACGGGCAGGCAGGTGCCGGGAGGCGGGGTGCAGGCTACGATGCCGCCATTGACCACGGCCGGGATTGGATAGAAGACCGGCACGCAGTTGCTGCCGCACGGGGCGTTCACGACAAAGTTGTTGGTCGGGCAGTTGATTTGCGCCGGGGCGGGATTGCGGACCACGACGGCGAAGGTGCAGGTGTTGGTTCCGCACGGGTTCACCGCCACGCAAGTCACGGTTGTGAGGCCGATGGGGAAGACGCTGCCGCTGGCCGGCGTGCAACCGACGAGAACGCCGCTGGCGACAATTGGGGCGGGGTAGTTGACCACTGCGCTGTTGCTGCAAGTGGTGATTGAAATGTCGGCGGGGCAGGTGATTTGCGGCGGGTGGCCCTGGCCGGGGCGGACTTCAACGGTGAACTGGCAGGTGCTGGAACCGCATTCGTTGGTCGCCACGCAAACTACGCCATACACGCCGACAGGCAGGCAGGTGCCGGCTGGCGGTGTGCAGGCCACAATCACGCCACCGGAAACGGCCGGGGTCGCATAAGTCACTGGGACGCAGTTCGAATTGCAGGGCAGGGTGAGCACCACTGGATTGGTCGGGCAATGGATGACCGGGGGCGGACCTTCGCGAACGATGACTTTGAAGGAGCAGAAGTTGGTGCCGCAGTCGTTGATCGCGCGGCAAACTACGGTGTTGATGCCCAGCGGGAAGCAGGTGCCGGAGGGCGGGAAGCACGTCACGACTGCGCCTGCAGTGGCGATGGGCGCCGGGTAGGTCACGACCACGCAGTTTGTTTGGCAGGTGTTGACGGTGATATCGGCGGGGCATTGGATCGAAGGCGGGTTGCCCTGGCCGGGGCGGGCGTCGATGGCGAACTGGCAGGCGGCCACACCGCAATCATTCGAGAGCAAGCAGACCACGCC
>CAYQWK010000268.1:0-308 GCA_964420805.1 uncultured Bifidobacteriaceae bacterium
CACTCCTATCTTCTTCGGGCGCTCGAAGGCCAATAGTACAGCTGCGTTCACGAAGCTGGTCGAGGATCTGGCCGGCCGTGCGGCGCCTATCCGGAAGTCATAGTATCCCCACCCGCCATCGACGGACTCGTAATGGCGGAGCAGTTCAATTTGCCCGTCGATGATCCGGTGGATTTGTTTGCGGCGCGCGGAATTGGTGGTGCGCTCGTGCATGGCAGCCATGGTTTGAATGCCGTAGGTGTGCGCCCAGACGTTGTAGATGGCGGTGCCGTTGGCGCGGCGGACCTTGGGCAGGTTTTCAAGCAGCC
>CAYQWK010000268.1:318-1417 GCA_964420805.1 uncultured Bifidobacteriaceae bacterium
CGTCATGGCGGAGAATCCGTATTTCGAGGAGTACCTCGCCGCGTTCCAGCGCCTTCCTCGCTCTGGCGTCGGAATCGGCCGCGCCGGTCTCGATCAACGCCTCGACGCACATGGCCGTGACTGCGGCGCGAAAACCGTGGTGCGCGCCGGGAACAGGGGCGTAGATGTTCAGGTCCTTGGTCTTCTCTGCGGAACCCCACGAGCCGTCCTTGTTCTGATCGCGCAGGAGAAACTCGACTCCGCGACGAATGGCCGCTTCGAGTTCGGCGGGCGCGGGAGGATGAAGGTCTGCCAGTTCCGCCGCAAAAAGATGCGACGCGAACAGGAGCGCGACCAAAATCGTGGTGAGGGCGAACCGCATCATCCGGCCTGGTCGGATTTCCTGATGACCACCTTCTCACCCTCGGCAAGGCCCTCGGTGATTTCGGTCAGCGTGTCGTCGGACTCGCCGGTTTTGACCGTGCGCTTCTCGGTGGTGCCATCGCGCTTCTGCACCTGCACGGTCTTGCCGTTGGTGTCCGAAGCCACCGCGCCCTTCGGCACGGCGATGGCGACCTTCTTCTCGATGTCCTTGAAGGAGATTTTGCAATTCATGCCGGGCACGAGCCGCGGCGCATGGTCGCGGGTCATGGCCAGCGTGACATCGAATCCGCCGGTCGCCAGGGGCACGAGACCGATTTGGTCGATCTTGATTGGAAACTTCCGGTCAGGCGCCGAGACCGGCGTGGCCTCGCCCTTCAATCCGCTCGCGAGGTTCCCCAGTTCGCCCTCGGCCACGCTGGCGTGGAGGTGGAGTTTGTCGGGCTTCACAACGGTAAGGATGATCTCATTAGGGAGAAGTTTGCCACCGGGGACGAGCTTTTTGCCCACCAGCGCGCCGGTAGTCCAGCGGCCGTTCTCACACGCGCCGTGATACACGATGCCGTCGAACGGTGCGCGCGGGGCAAGGGTTTCGAGATCGGCGCGGAGATCGGCGAGGCGGCGCTCGGCCTTCTTCTGGTCGCGCTTCTGTTTCTCGAAATCGAGCTGCTTTCTGGCCAGCGTCTTGGGAAGCGTCTGCTCGGCGAGTGTGAGCGCGACTTCCTGGTCGCGGCGGGTG
>CAYQWK010000268.1:1433-8458 GCA_964420805.1 uncultured Bifidobacteriaceae bacterium
TTCTTGTAAAGGTCGCGGTCGCGCGGAATCAACGTGCCCAGTTCGCGCTCCGTGAACTCCTTCTGGCTGGTCAGCGAGAACTGCGCGGCCTCGACGACAAAGCGCTGGCGCCGGAGGACAATCTGCTCGGTTTCCTCGGTCAGATCGTCGGCCTTGTACATCTTCTCGAGCTGGCGCAGCTCCTCGCTCGCGCCATCAAGACGTTGCTCGGCGCTCTTCAAGTTGAATTTCGAGGTCTTCTCGCGGTTTGGCCGTCCGGTGGATTCGAAATATTTCTGATCCTCTTCGGCGATGCGCGCGGAGCGGCGCGCGGCTTCGAGCTTGGCGGGGGTGGTCTGCTTCAGGTTCTCCAGCTCAGCGGCCGCGATTTCCATGGCGAGCGTCGAGGATGGCTTGTCCAGTTCGGTTTCCTCGATCTGCTCGCGCAACTTGTCGAGGTCGAGCTTCACCAGCAGTTCGCCCTTTTTCACGCGCGAGCCGTGGGCCGCGGCGTCGATCACCGTCATGTCGAACCATGCCTTGGGCGCGAGTTTGACGGCCTCGGACTCCGTGGCCTCGACCACCGCGTCGAACTGCGATTTCACCTTGATGGTGGCGGGACCGGCGGTGTGGGTTTCCGCCGCGGCGGAAAAGAGCGGCGCAGACGGCACAAGGGCCGCGCACAAGAGCAGGCGAGTGAATGAGTTCATGGACGTGCGCGGATAGTGGTTCGCGAGGACGGGAATGGGAAGCTTCAAGGTCCACCATCCGCGTAAGGATCCGCCGCTGCGGTCGTTGATCCGAGGCCGCCGCTTGCGCGTCCTCCGCTCCGCCGGATACCGTCGCGCCCGTGAAACCGCCGCTCACCAGTCACACTTGCAAGCTCAACGACGTCCAGGCCGCCGTGTTGCAGGCGCATTTGCGGCAGCACGGCTACGAGTTCCGTGAGGTGCCCTATGCGCGCTTCGCCGGGGCGAAGGACAAGCTCAACGTGGTTTTCTACGAGAGCGGCAAACTCGTGGTGCAGGGCAAGGGTACTCAGGAGTTCGTCGAGTTCGTGCTCGAGCCGGAGATTCTCCAGGAGGTGAGGCTCGGCTACGAGGAGGTGTTGAATCCCGACCTGCTGCTCCCGCGCTTCGGCGTGGACGAGTCGGGCAAGGGCGATTTCTTCGGCCCGATGTGCATCGCCGGCGTTTATGTCAATGGCGACATCGTGAAGCAGTGGAAGGAATCGGGAATCCGCGACTCGAAGCACATCGGCAGCGACCGCAAGATTGCCGAACTGGCCGAGGTGATCCGAAAGACTCCCGGCTGTGTTTCCAGCGTGGTGCCGGTCGGGAACGAGGCCTACAACCGGCTTTACGCCAAGATGAAGAGCGTCAACACGCTGCTGGCCTGGGGCCACGCGCGCGTCATCGAGAATCTCATGCTCCAGCAGCATCGCATGAACCCGAAGCCCGTCCGCGCCATCAGCGACCAGTTCGCGTCGAGCAAGGAAGTCGTGGCGAAGTCGCTCATGTCGCTCGGTCGCGAGATTGAACTGGTTCAACGCCACAAGGCCGAGGAAGACCTGGCGGTGGCCGCCGCTTCCATTCTAGCCCGCCACGAATTCGTGACGCGGTTGGCGGCCATGGAGAAGCAGTTCGGCATGGAACTTCCCAAGGGCGCGTCTGCCGCCGTGGACGCTGCGGCCAAGGAATTCATCGCGCGGCATGGCGTCGAGAACCTGCCCAAGGTTGCCAAGATGCACTTCCGGACCGCGTTGCGTGCGCAGGGTTTGCCCGAGCCGCCGAAGACCGAATGGCGGAAGAAGGGTGCGTAGGTGGCCAGTTATTCCGGATAAACCGTCGCGCTGTGTTCCGCCGGATTCACGACGCAGAAGTTTCGCGAGCCGACATGCAGGTCCACGGGTGCGCCGATGAGCCGCGATGGTGTTTCCGAGAATCGTCGCCAGCATTCCTGCCACGGGCAGCCCAGCATTTCCGCCGCGCGGAAGACGCCGTCGATGGGCCGCAACGCCGAGCCGGCGAAGTTCGTTCGCCCCGGCTGCCGCACGATCTGGTCCGCCCCGACCTCGACTTCCAGCCGGCCTATCCGGAACCGGCCCGGCCCCGCGCCCGCGGCGGACATCGCGTCGGTGGTGTAATAAATCCGCGGCAACGGCGACGGACGAAATCCAAACGGTGAAGGCGCGTCACGGAGTTCGTCATTCGTTATCCGGCATTCAGCATTTCCCAACAGCCGGTGCAGCAGTCGGAACGGCGCGGGCGAGACGTGGATTCCATCCGGAATCAGGCTCGCGGTCAGACCGGGTGTTTCGCAGACGCGCCAAAGGATGTTGTCGTGCCGGTCGAGTTCGCGAGGGCAGCCGTTGGCGAGATGCGTGAAACCGCGCGCGCCGGCTTGGACGGCGGCGCGGAGCAATTCCGCGGGCGCGTCCGTGTGACCGAGGCTCACGACCGCGCCCAGAGCCGTTGCGAATCGGATGGCGTCGATGGCCCCGCGACGTTCGGGCGCGATGGTCAGGAGCAGGGGATCGCCGCCGGCGATCTCGCCCAGCGCGCGGATCTGCGCCGGCGTGGGGTCGAGCATCAAGGCCGGATCGTGCGCGCCGTGAAATCCGGGCTTCTCGGAAAGGAACGGCCCCTCGATGTGCCATCCGATGATGGCGTTGCGCAATTGCGGCGAGGCGTTGCGCAGCATCTTGTAATGCCGCAGGCGCGCCAGCAGCGCATCCCATTCATCGGTGATCAGTGTGAGGAGAAAATGGCCGCAACCGTCGCGACGCAGCGCGTTGGCGGCGTGCATCAGTTCGTCGGACTTTACCCCGTCGCGCTGGAAATCCACGCCGGCGTAGCCGTTGATCTGCAAATCCACCAGCGGCGGCGCAATCCAGACATCGTCCGGCGGCATCTCGCCGGTATCCTCCAGCGCGGTGATGACGCCGCCGGAGCAGGTGACGCGGACCGGGCGGCCGGTGATGTAATGGCGCGCATGCAGCGTCCGGGAGTTCATGCTGGCACCGCCTTTTCCGCCGCCTTCCGGTCCGCGCGATAGAGCACATCGACCACGTTGCGGACGTATTGCTCGTCCGCGATCCCGTCGATGGCTTCGGGAGGGAAATCCACCTTGGCCTTGAAGTGTGCTGCCAGTTCGCCGAAGAGCTGCACGCGGGCGGCCGGCTCGAATTCATTCCGCCGCGCCACGGCCTGAAGCGCGACCGCGGCCTCGCCCGGTGTGACGCGCTGACGCAGGCGCGCCTCCAGATGCGGATGCGCCCGCAGGGAGTTGAATTTGCCGGAAGCGAGCTGTTCGAGGTCGGGCTGCGTGATCCGCGGGATGCGGATGACCACGGTGTTGGCGGCGATGTCGCCCAGGCGTTGCGCCTTGCGGTTCAAAAACGCGGTCACGCCGCCGACCAGGTAGAACATGGGCAACATGTCCAGGACGCGCAGCAGATTGCGCATGGCGATCTGGTTGAACTCGAGGCGCAGGCCCTGCGCGTCGATGACCCTTAGTCGCAGCACGCGCTTGCCAATCGTCTGCCCGCGCCAGAGCCACTCGAAGAACATCCCGTAGCCGATCGACACCGCGAAGAACAGGATCGTGTCCACCGCCGTGGCGAGGTCTGTGCTGACGACGGCGCTGACGGCCACGAGGATGCGCGCGAGGTTGAGCAGCACGGCCACGCAGACCAGGTCGATCACCCAGGCTACGAAGCGCACCAGCGGGCTGGCCAGCGTCTGCGCGAAAACGATGCCTTCGGGCGTCTTGATCTGAAGCGTGCTGGTCTTCACGAGGCTTCGCCGGGTTTCTCTTTGCGCCGTCCGCAGCGGGCGAGGAACAGCGTCAGCATCACCAGTTCCATGCAACCGAAGGCGATCTTTGCCGCGTAGGGAATCACCGGCTCGTGGTATTGCGAGAAGAAGGCCTCGATGAAGCCCGCCCAGACCAGCATCAACGCCACGCCGCAAATCAGGGTGAAGAGATCGCGCGAGGTCTTGCGCAGCCTTGCGGCCAGGCGCTCGCGGCTGCCCCAACCGATCAACGCCCCGGCCAGCACCAGGCCCGCCTGGCCGGCGATGAGGATCGCGGGAATCTCGATGGCCCCGTGCGGCAGCAGCCAGGCGAGTAGAAATTTCGTTTGGCCCGCCGCCACGTAATCCACGCCGATCAGACCGATGATGATGCCGTTGTAGAATAGCAGGATGATGGTTCCGATGCCGCAGGTCATGCCGAAGGCCATCGCGCGGATCGAGACGCTGATGTTGTTGCGCATGAGGAACGCGGAGAAGCCCGCCTTGTGCCCGGCCAGCCGGTCGGTCTTCGCCGCCTCTTCCTGCCGGACGCGCTCGGCTGGATCACCGAGATGGCTCGCGAACATCTCAGGCATGATGGCCGCCTTGGCATCGGGATCCACGACCATGGCGACACCGCCAAATAAGCAGCCCGCGACCGTGATCGCCACCGAGAGCCAGAACGCGCCGGCATGACGGCGGAACGTCTGCGGCAGCGTGGCGAAGAACCATTGCCAGGGCTTGAAGCGCCCGCCGCGCGCGCGGGTCGTGTGAATTTCGCCGTAGGCCCGCGCGACGAGGCTTTCAAGATACTGCCGCAACTCCGGCTCCGACGAGAAGGTGACGAGCTTGCCGAGGCTGGCGGAGGTGCGCTCGTAGAGGTAATGAAGACGCCGCGCCTCATCGAGCGTCAGGCCGCGGCCGGGATTCTGCTCGATCCGGTCCAGCAGCTTCTCCAGCTCCATCCACACGGGCTTTTCGGCGGCGCTGAATTTCTCGATGTCGATGATCACAGGATCTGGCGTTGCTTGATGTTGATGTATTGCGACACGAGGTCGGCGGCGAGCCCCTCGCTTGTGAGTTGCGTGAGCCGGACGCCGCGCCGTTGCAGGATTTTCTCCAACTCGCGCAGGTTGTGCCAGCGCGTGTGGCCGCCGAGTTGTTCGTAGAGCACGGTGGTGGAATCTGCGCTGGTGTCGCTGAACAGCGGGCGGGCACCCGGAGGTTGGATCATGTTCACCAGGATCAGGTGCTGCCGGCACAACAAGTTCATGCTCTTGGTGAACCCTTCCGCCAGCACCGGGTCGTCGAGCGAGGTGAGAAAGAACAGCAACGCGCGGCGCCGCAACCGCAGCCGGATGAAGGTGCTCAGTTCGTCGAAATCCGGCGTCACCTCGCGGGGCTGCAACGTGTAAAGCGCGTCGCGGCAGGCGTGGTAATGGGCCTTGCCGTTCCGGGCGCGCAGAAAGCTCTCGACCTTGTCGCTGAACGTGATCAGGCCGAAGAGATCGCCTTGATTCTCCGCCGCCAGTCCGAGGACCAACGCGGCGGTGAGAAAGCGGTCGAGGGTGGTGGTGTCGGGTTCGGAGTTCCAGGTTTCGGGATTCGGGTTCGAGGTTTTGGGTTGGCCAGCCGCCAGAGCGGCGGAGCCCGCAACCTTCCTCGCGCTCAACCGCGAGGCATCGACGATCACGTAGATTTCCTGCGTACGCTCGATCTGGAAGATCTTCGTCACCGGGCGGCCGCGTTTGGCGGTCGCCTTCCAATGCACCTCGTCGTAGCTGTCGCCGGGGATGTATTCGCGGAGCTTCTCGAAGTCGCGGCCTTTGCCGACCATGCGCTGGGCATGGATGCCAATGCCGCCGCGGTTGAGAAACAATGCCGCCAGATTCTTCCGTTCGCCGAGCAGGTTGGGATAAACGCGCACCTCGCCCGCGACCGGCTGCGTCTTCCACCAGGCCCAGAACCCGAGCGGCGACACCGTCTCCATGCGGGCGGCGGAAACGGCGAACCGTCCGCGCTCCGCAGGATGCAGCGGCCACTCGAACTCCCCGCACTCGCTGCCGCTGGGAAGTTCGACGAGCATCTCATCGACAGCCGGACGCAGGGCCTCCGGCAACTCGAACGTGAGCCGAACTGTGCGCGCGTTTTGCGGCGGGTTGTGAATCCGCACGAGCAGTTTCGCATCGCGGTCGCGCGTGGCGCGGGCCGTGACGGGAAGCTCAACCCGCAGCCCGCCCAGGCGGCGTGGAGTCAACGCCGCGTCGATCAAGGCCAGTACCGCAAACGCACCCAGCGCTGCGCCGGCAAACGGCCGCGCCGCGGTGTCCATGCCCAGCACGGTGCCGAATGGCAGGAGCACCAGCGCCGACCACAAGACCAGGCGTGAGCGCGGGACGATCATGGGCGACACTTCATCTCGGCACCGCGATGTCCTGCAAGACGCGGCCGATCACCTCGGCCACGGACAATCCTTCGATCTCAAACTCCGGGCGCAGAATCAGCCGGTGTTCGAGCACGGGCACGGACATGGTCTTGATGTCGTCAGGAGTCACGAAGTCGCGCCCGGCGATGGCGGCAAAGGCGCGCGAGGCGAGCAGGAGGCTTTGCGTGGCGCGCGGCCCGGCACCCACCAGCACACTTTCGTTCTGCCGCGTGGCGCGCACGATATCGACGATGTAGCCGACCAGTTCCTCGCGGATGGTGATGGCCTGCAACTCGCCGCGCAGCGCCAGTAGGTTTTCTGTCGAAATGACCTTTTGCACCGCACCGCTGGCCAGCGTCGCCTCGGGCGAATCGTTGCCCAGCATTCGTTGCGCGAGCAGGAATTCCTCATCGCGGCCCGGCGCGGTCATGGTGATCTTGAGCATGAAGCGGTCCTTCTGCGCCTCGGGCAGCGGATAGGTGCCCTCGTACTCGATCGGGTTCTGCGTGGCGAAGACGGTGAAGTTGTCCGGCAGCGCATGGGTCTCGCGGTCGATGGTCACGAGCCGTTCCTGCATTGCCTGCAGCAGCGCGGATTGCGTCTTGGCTGGGGCGCGGTTGATCTCGTCGGCGAGTAGGAACGTCGTGAACACCGGCCCCTTGATCAGCGTGAACTCGTTGCGTTGCAGGCTGAAGACGTTCGTGCCCGTGATGTCCGCCGGCATGAGGTCCGGCGTGAACTGGATGCGCGCGAAGTCGCAGCCCAGCACATGCGCCAGCGTGCGGACGAGCAGCGTCTTGGCCACGCCGGGCACGCCCTCGATC
>CAYQWK010000269.1:0-3476 GCA_964420805.1 uncultured Bifidobacteriaceae bacterium
CGAACTGCACAGGCTGAATCAACCTGAAAACCCCGTTCCTACTGCATCGTTCCGGCTTATCCGTCCGCTCTGCGCGGACGTGGTTGTCGCAGCGCGAAAAACACCACCTGCACAAAAAGAAGGTGCGTCCCGCCCCGCGCCGCCGGTTTCCAATCGCTTGCCTTGCCGCAGGCCGTCCGTATCCTCGCCGGCGCATGAGTTCTCTGCTGCTGGCCGGTGGTCGCGTGATTGATCCCGCCAACCAATTTGATTCCGTCGCTGATGTCCTGATCCGTGACGGCAGGATCGCCGCCGTGGGTTCAGGAGCCGCAGCTGCGGCCGGGGACGCGCAGCGCATGGACGTGGCCGGCAGGGTGGTTTGCCCGGGCCTGATCGATTTGCACGTGCATTTGCGCGAGCCGGGGCAGTCGGCCAAGGAAACCATCGCCACCGGCACGAAGGCCGCCGCGCAGGGTGGCTTCACCACCGTGGTCTGCATGCCGAACACGTCGCCCAGCATCGACAATCCGGCCGCGGTGGCGTTGGTGCGCGAGAAGGCGGCGCGGGAGGGAGTCATCAACGTTTTTGTGGCCGGGGCCATCACCAAAAATATCGCAGGCGAGGAACTGGCGCCCATCGGCTCGCTCAAGCAGGCCGGCGTGGTGGCGATCACGGACGACGGCCATTGCATCCAGAACAATGAGCTAATGCGCCGGGCGCTGGAATACGCGCGGATGTTCGATCTGCCGGTGATGGATCATTGCCAGGATTACGCGCTGGTGACGGATGGCGTGATGCACGAGGGATACTGGAGCACCGCGCTGGGCTTGCGTGGTTGGCCGGCCTCGGGCGAGGACATGATCGTGGCGCGAAACATCCTGCTGGCGGAACTCACCGGGACGCGGGTGCACTGCCAGCATCTCAGTTCGGCGCGTTCGGTGGAATTGCTGCGTGCGGCCAAGGGGCGCGGTGTGCCGATTTCGGGCGAGGCCTGCCCGCATCATTTCGTGCTCACAGACGCGGCGGTGGCGGGCAGCGAGGAATTCTGGCGCGCGGATGGCAAGGGTGTCTTCGGGCATGGCGGTGGCATGTCTCAACCGGCGTGGCCGAAGTACGACACAAACTGCAAGATGAACCCGCCCCTCCGCTCGGCCGCGGATCGCGAGGCGATCCTCCAGGGGCTTTGCGACGGCACGATCGAAATTCTGGCCAGCGATCACGCGCCGCACTGTGATTTCGAGAAACAGGTCGAGTTCGATTATGCGCCGTTCGGCATCACGGGATTCGACACGGAACTGCCGCTTTCGTTGATGCAGCTTTACCACGCGGGCCGATTGCCGCTGGCCGAAGTCATCCGGAAGTTCACGATCAACCCGGCGAAGCTCCTCAAGCTCAACAAGGGCACGCTGTCCGTCGGCGCGGATGGCGACGTGACGGTGATCGATCCTGATGTGGAATGGACCTACGACCGCCGACAATCCGCCAGCAAGTCGCGCAACACGCCGTTCGACGGGTGGCGGATGAAAGGTCGGGCGATCGCAGTGATCGTGGCGGGGAGGATCGTGGCGACGAACTGAATAAAGCGCCGCCTCGCGCCGCGTTATTCGACCGTCACCTTCGCGTTCTCAATGATGACGGCGTATTTGTAGCCCGCGCCGAAATCGCGATCGATGCCCACGGTTCCGGCGACGAGCACGGTGTCGCCAACCTTGGCGGACGTGTCGGTGGTGATGGTGAGATCGTTGCTGCCGTCCTTGCCGGAGCCGTCGCGGATGTGCAGCCAGTTCTTGCCGAGAACCATGGCGTTGTACTTCACGACCTTGGCTCGAATGAGAACTTCCTTGCCCTTGAGCTTGGCCTTGCCGGTCACGACATCTTCCACCGTCTTGCCGCCCTCAGGTTTCTTGAGGCCGGAGAAATCGACTGCTGCTGCTGCGGTTTTGCCGGGCTTCGCGTTCAACGGCGGATGACCGGCGGGCAATGCCTGGGTCGCGGCCTCGCCGGGTTTCTTGCCAGCGACGTAGATGCTGCCGGTGAAATAGACCACGTCAAAATCGCGGTTGAGCGTCTTACTGTGATATTTGGGCATGGCCATGCCGCGCCGCACTTCCACCACGTCGCCGATGCGCACTTCGAACTCTGGCGCGGCGGCCCAGACCTTGTTGGTGCCGGTGTCGATGTGGACGTAGGTATAGCTTGCGGCGTTGGTGGTCTCGATGACCTTGCCGGAGAAGCTCGTGTTTTCGAGCGACTCGGCGGCTCCCAGGCTCAAAGCGCAGGCAACGGTGGCGGTGATGACAGCGAAGGACAATTTCATGGCAGTTCTCAAGTTGTTCAGTGTTGTTTCAAACTCACGTGCGAAAGACTACGCGGCCGGCCTTGGGCGGACAAGAGCACGGGCGCTCCGGGGTTTGGCATTCTTGCGACAAAATTGGCTGTCTGCAGGTGCAGCGTGCCGGGAGCCCACCTGAACAGGCGGAGGTGATTCCGGTTCAACCAGTGCAGGTTGGCGGTTCATCTCGGAATCTGGTTTCAACAGCCCGTGCCGCAGCCTCCGGCCGGTTTGCCGTGGCCGGGGTTCCTGATTTCCGCACCGACGAAATCAGCCACGGCACAGATGGCCTCGTAGTATTCCCGCTCCGTCATCGCCAGCAACGCGGCGCCGTAGCGCAGACAATGTTCGTCGGTCACGATGTCGCCGTAGTTGATGAGCGGAATCATGTAGGCCACGGCAAGAGGGAGCAGGTCGGGCCGGTCACGGAGCAGGGGACGGACGTAAAGGACTCGCCCGTCCTGCTCCGTGTTGCGCCAGTCGATGTCCGGTTGGGCGAACTGGTGCAGGGCCATTTCGCCGAACTCGAAAACGACGCGCACGGGGTGCCGGAGGCATTCGGGATCGTGCAAGAGCGCGTCGAGCTTCGCGGCGGTGAGCGGGCCGTGTTTTTGATGCGCCACCACGGCCTGGGCGAGGATGTGTTCACGCAGGCTCTCCTGGCCGAGTTTCTCCAACTCGGCGGTGGACAGGCGACGAAGGTCGGCGGTGTTGCTCACGGTGCTGACCATGCCTGGTTCGGCCCTCATTCGCAACCGGTCAGAACTCGCGGCCCAACTCGCCCCACGGCACCGGCCGGTCGTAGTTCTTGGTGGCATCCGCCACGTGGCATTGCTGGCACTGGCTGCGCACGGGGTGCGGGCTGGCGATGCGTTGCTTGCCGGCGGGGCCGTGGCAGGAGAGGCAGTTGTCGCGCATGAACGTCTTGTGCGGAATGGTCGGCGGCGCGAAGGGATGGGCGCGCGTGCCTTTGCCGGGAAGGTCAAGGCCGACGAAGGAATTCTCGCGGAAGACGGCCCCGGACTTGTCCACGCCGCTCACGTGGCACTGTTGACACTGCGAGAATTCAGCGTGCGGCACGGGCACGATGGCATTCTGGCGCTTCTCGATGCGCGTGACGCGGGCGTGGCATTCGAGACAATAACGTCCGTCGCGGTCGCCAGCG
>CAYQWK010000269.1:3486-8456 GCA_964420805.1 uncultured Bifidobacteriaceae bacterium
CGGCATGACCGGCGGCGCGCCGAAGAAGGCGCGGGTGGTGGCGACGTTGGTGCCAACGGGGTTTTCGCGGATGGGCTGGGCGAAGGAGCGCTGATCGTTGTAGGCCGGCGGCAAGACTGCGGCGTGGAGCGATCCCGCGACCGTCAGGCCGGTGGCGAGCAGTAATCCCATTCGGCGTGCTTTCATGGTGTCCTCCTCATGCCTTCGAGATGGCCACGGCGCATTTCTTGTAATCCGGTTCCTTAGAGAGCGGGCAGTGCGCTTCGAGGGTTACGAGGTTGATGAGCGATTCCTCGGCGAAGAACGGCACGAAGACCGAACCCGGCATGGGCACGGAACGTCCGTTCAGCCAGGCGGGCAGCACGAGCTCGCCGCGACGCGAGGTGATCTTCACCTTGTCGCCGGTAGCGATCTTGAGTTTCGCGGCGTCCTCGGGGTTCAACTCAACGTAAGCCTTGGGCATGGCGCGGTGAAGTTGCGGAACGCGGCGGGTCATGGTGCCGGTATGCCAGTGCTCGAGCACGCGACCGGTGCAGAGCCAGAAGGGGAATTTCTCGTCCGGAACTTCGGGCGGCGCCTCGTAGGGCCGCGCCCAGACGAGCGCCTTGCCGTCCTTGAGTTTGCCCCAATAGAAGTCCACGCCGCTGCCGGGCTTCACGTAGGGATCCTCGCCCTCGACGAAGCGGCGCGACGTCTCGCGCCAGACGCCCTGCTTGTCCTGAACGACGGGCCAGCGCATGCCGCGCGCCTTGACCAGTTCGTCGTATGGCGCGAGCGAATACTTCTTCATCATCGTGAACGGGCGGTATTCATCGAAGAGCAGCTTATCCACGTTGGTCTTCCTGAACACCTCCCATTTCCAGATTTCGAGCGGTTGCCCGTCGGCGCCCTTGTAGGTGAAAAGGAACTCGCCGTCCTTGTTCTTCAGCCCGGGATGGCCCAGTTCGAAACATTTCCGGGCCACGGCAATGGTTTGCCAGACGTCGTCCCGGGCCTGGCCGGGCGGCTCGATCATCTTGAACCATTGCTGGGTGCGACGCTCGCTGTTGCCGAACATGCCGTTCTTCTCGACCCACATGGCCGAAGGCAGCACGACGGCGGCCTGGTCGGTGGTCACGGTGGGATAAACATCAGACACGACGAGGAACCGCTCTTTCAACTTGCTGGTCAGGCCATTGAGGTTGGGCATGGACTGGGCCGGGTTCGTGACCTGCACCCAGGTGCCGGTGAGGTCGCCCTTTTGCAGCGCGTCAAAGAGAGCGACCGCGTGATGGCCGGGCTTGGGATTCAGGCGGCCGGCCGGCAGTTGCCAGAGTTCCTCGCATTGTTTGCGATGGTCCTCGTTGGCTACGATGCGTCCGCCGGGCAGGGCGTGGCCGAGCGTGCCGACTTCGCGGCAGGTGCCGCAGGCGCTGGGCTGGCCGGTCAGCGAAAAGGCGGTGCTGCCGGGCTTGCCGAACTTGCCGCTCAGGAAGTGGACGTTGTAGACGAGGTTGTTGATCCAGGTGCCGCGCGTGTGCTGGTTCATGCCCATGCACCAGAGCGAGACGATCTTGCGATTTGGCTCGGCGAAGCGGTCGGCGAGCAGTTGTAACTGCGCCGGGCGCACGCCGGCAACCTTTTGCACATACTCGGGCGTGTAGGTTTCCAGCCACTTGGCGTAATCCGCGAAGGTCATGGCTTCGCCGTCGGCGTCGCCTCCCTTGCGGAAGTGGCAATACTTCGTCACCCACTCCTTGTCGTATTTGCCGGAGCTCACGAGCAGATGGCAGATGCCGTTGGCGATGGCCAGGTCGCCCTGCGGGGTGAAGGGAATGAAGTGGTCCGATTCCTCCGTGCTGCGTGTGCGCCGCGTTCCAAGGTCGATGACCTCGACCTTCTGGCCCTTCGAGCGGCGGTCGATGATGCGTGACCAGAGCACGGGATGCATCTCGGCGGGATTGTTGCCCCAGAGGATGATGGTGTCGGCGGTGTCGAGATCGTCGTAGCAACCGCTCGGCTCGTCCACGCCGTAGGTGGTGACCATGCCGACGACGGCGCTGGCCATGCACAGGCGGGCGTTGGGATCAACGTGGTTGTTGCCGAGGCCGCCCTTCATGAATTTCATCGCCGCGTATCCCTCGCAGATCGTCCACTGGCCGGAGCCGTAGAAGGCAAACTTGGACGGGTCCTGCATGATGTGTTTGGCGATGGCCTCAATGGCCTCGTCCCAGGAAGCGGGTTCGAGTTTGCCGTTCTTGCGAATGAGCGGCGTGGTGAGGCGGTCCTTGCCGTAGAGCGCGACGCCGGCGTGATAGCCCTTGGCGCAGAGCAGTCCGCGGTTGACCGGGCTCTCCAAGTCGCCCTGCACGGCGACGACGCGACCGTCCTTCACGCCGACCATCACGCCGCAACCCGTGCCGCAGAAACGGCACGGCGCCTTTTGCCAGACGAGGCCATCCGCACCCTCGGCGGCGACGAGGTTGCGGGGCAGGGTGCCGGCCAGCGCGCCGGCGGCGGCGGCGAGGGCGGCTTGCTTCAGGAAATCACGGCGGTTCGTGTTCATGGCGTTGGGGATCTCACGGTCATTCATTGCGGAAACTGACGGGCGGAGAAGCGGCTTCGGCGACCGCGTCCTCGAAGTTGTGATAGACGAGCACGGCGGATTTCACGCCGGGCAATTGATTGAGTTGTGCGCCCAGATCCTCGGCCGCGCGTGTGGTTGGCGTGTCCGTGACCACGGCGATGCCTGGCGGGGAGACCTCGCCGATCTCGACGCCGGGCAGGGCTCGCAATTGGCGAAGAACTTCCGCCTGTTGTTCAGGCGCACAGCGAATGACGTAGGAGGATACAGGCATGGATTGGTTCTCCGAGGTGAGAACGCCGCGCCGGAACGGATGCCCGGCGCGGCGGCAGTCACACACCGGTTCTATTTTGTGTAGCGTTTCTGGAAGTCCTTCACTTGTTGCTCGCGGCGTGCCTTTTCCTCGGGGTCCATTTTGCCCAGGAACCATTTGTGGTTGTCGCTGTTCAATGTGTCCTCAAGGAGTTTGTGCAACTTGGCGGCGGCCTCCTTCTTCGCGGGATCCTTGGAGTCCTTGTTCTTCTCCGCGATCTCCTGCAACTCCGGGATGTACTTCGAGTAGAAGTGCTTGGCGATCTCGTAGGTGCCGTGCCAGTGGGTGATGTCCGGGCCCATCATCGAGACGCCATGACGCGCGCGGCGGCCCTCGTGATGCCAGATTTCGTACCAGGTGAAGTCCACGGGATTGCTGAATTGCGGCCCGGGCAGCAACGGCTTGGCGGCCTTGTAGAGGGCAAGGCCAGGCTCGGCGAATTTGCCGTGGTAGAGGTCAATCAGCCCGTCATATTGCTGATAGAACGCCTGGACGTAGTTCACGTTGTGGCAGTTGATGCAAACGTTCTGCATGTTGGCGCGGCGTTTCTCCCAAGGGATGTCCTTCCCGGGCAGGCCGAGCTTGGCGTCACCGACCTCGGGGCGGATGGAGATTTCGGGACGGTTGTTCCACGAGATGCGCAGGCCGATGTCGTGCGTGACGGGTTGGTCCTTGGTCGCGCTCATGTGGCAGGTGGCGCAGGTTGGGGCCGCGCTGTAGTCCTCGCCCACGATCCACTTGGGATTGTTGAGGTTCATCTTATCAACGTTGGCGCGGTAGGCGATGCCGTGCTTGGATTCGTTGTAGATTTCGATCTGCGGATGGTCCGGCCCCATGTGGCACTTGCCGCAGGTGTCCGGCGTGCGGGCCTGCGCGGCGCTGAAGGAATGGCGCGAATGGCAGGCGGTGCAGGAGCCTTCCGAGCCGTCGGGATTGATGCGCCCGATGCCGGTGTTCGGCCAGGTGGCGGGATCGAGGCGGCCGGTCTTGAGCACCTTCACCTCGCCGCCGTGGCATTGCCAGCAACCGTTCACAGCCGCCGCGCTGACGCCACCGGGGAAGGCCGTGGTCTTGAAGCCGCGGTTGCCCTCGACCACTTCGGCGAGCGTGTTGTCGAGCGAGCCGAGGATGCGTGCGCCCTTGGCGTGATGGGATTCACTGAACTCCTGCACTTCCTTTTCGTGGCAGCGCGCGCAGTCCTTGGGCGAGGAGATGGTCGAGATGAACTGGCCGTAATGCTCGTAGGCATCCGGATCCTTCTCGTTGGCGGTGTGACACTCGAAGCAGCCGACGTTGGCGCGGAAATGCTTCGAGGTGCCCCATTGCTCGTAGATGACGGGGCTTTCCTTCTTGTGGCAGGCGATGCACGCGGCGCTCTGGGGGGAAATCTCCTTGAGCGTGAATCCCGCGCGGGCCAGCAGCGGCGCCGCCAGCAGCGCGGCCAGGGTGAGGGTCAGTTGTTTGGTCCAGGTTTTCATAAAGGTTGAGTTGTTCACTTGGTCACGGTGGAAAGGTCGGGGTTGGCGCGGAGGCTGCCGTTCATGATCGGAATCGCCACATGCAGCATCCACGAGAAGATCAGCGCGCCGAAGGCCCAGATGCCCAGGCACACGAGCGTTTCATTCAGGGTCGGCAGGTATTCCACCACCTGCCCGAGCGGCGAAGGCACAAAGCCGGGAATGATCAGCCCCATGCCCTTCTCGGTCCAGATGCCGACGAAGCACGCGACACACGCGAGGTTCAGCCAGCCGATTTTGCGGCTCGCCGGCGTCACGAGCAGCAACAGCCCGATCACGTCCAGCGCCACTGCGGTCCAAATCCATGGCACAAGGCCGTTATGCCCGTGCAATCCAAAATAAAGATACTGCGCCGCCGCCGCGTGCTGCGTCGGGTAATAGAACTCAGTGAACAGTTCGCAGACGAGGAGGAACATGTTGATGATCATCGCCACCGTCATGATCATCCGCAGCGTGAAGATCGGCTGGTCGCCGATGAAATAGCGCGTCACCCGCCGCACGATCTGAAAGGTCAGGATCATCAACGCCGGCCCGGCCACGAAGGCCGAGGCGAGGAATCGCGACGGCACCAGGGGAT
>CAYQWK010000270.1:0-8397 GCA_964420805.1 uncultured Bifidobacteriaceae bacterium
GTTGAGATGCGCCTTCACCGGTTTGGCCGCGCGCCGGTAGGTCATGAGCGCCGAGACCAGCGGATTAGGCCGATAACCCAGTTCGTTGGCGATTTGCTGGATGCGTTGCTGCGTGGACGGCGAGATGTTGGCCTGGTTGCGCAACGCACGCGACACCGTCATCACGCTCACATTCGCGCGCCGGGCGATGTCCGACAGCGTTACGGCTTTCTTGGGGAGCATGGGTGCAGGCTAAGTAAGCGACTCGGCAATGGTAAAGGGGGAATTCTGAACCAGCATGGCTGTGCCGCGCCAAACCCGAAATCCAGGAAAGTATCGCGGAATTCGGAACCAGCGCCGCGCGCACTTCACTTCGTCAATACCTCGATGGCGCGGTCGATTTGGGGGTCGCGGTCTGCCAGCCAGTCGTCCGGAGTTAGCCCGACTTCGATGTCGGGCTGTTCGCCCAAGTTCTCCATGGGCGAGCCGTCGATGCGGTAGGCGCCGGTCATCGGCATCCGCGCCTTGGTGCCGTCCACCAATCCGAGCGAGTCGGTCCAGATCACGTAGCCTGGAGTGGCCTTCCCGATAAGTTGCGCCAGGCCACGTGTGCGCATGGCGTTGGGGAAGATTTCCGCATTGGAGTAGCTGTGCTCGTTCATCAGCACGACCATCTTCCGTTCCCACGTGTGGAACGGCACCGCTTCCTTCGCACCGTCTCGTGGTCGGATGTAACCGTGCGGCTTGCGTTGCAGCCATTCAACGAGCGTGTCGGCGATGTTGCCGCCGGTGTTGAACCGTACGTCGATGATCATGGATTCGCGGCCGACCATGAACTCATAGGCCTCGCGCTCAAATTGCTGCTGGTTCGGTGCTCCCATGCTGGCGATGTGCAGGTATCCGATCTTCCCCTTGCTCTTTGCCTCGACGTAATCGCGCAGGCGCTCGACGCGGTTGTCGTAGTTCAATGTGCTCCAGTCGCCATCGGACAACGTCCGGTAACGCACCGTGCGCGTGGCGTTCTTCTGGCCGTTGGTGCTGACCAGGAACTCGAAATCGCGGTCCTGCCGGTCGTTGATGATGCGATAGAGGTTCTCGTCCAGCGCCACTTCCTGGCCGTTGATGGCGAGGATGATCTCACCAGGGTTGATACGGGTCTTCTCGAACCATCCCGGCGCGCCATGCGGCACGTGTTTCACTTTAAGGCCCGGCCCCTTATGTCCGTAGTCGAAGGTGAAGCCCAGGTGCGCCGTGGTGATGGCGGGTAAAGCCGTGTTTGTGCCCGCAGTGACCTCAGCGTGCGAGGCCTCGAGTTCGCCGATCATCATGTTCAGCAAAGAGGCGAACTCGTCGTTCGTCTCCACCGCGTCGAGCAGTGGCTCGTAACGGCGCCGGATTCGCTCCCAGTCGCGGCCGTGAAAATTGCCGTCGTAGAACCCGCGTTGATACGACCGCCAGAATTGCGTGAACGCCGCTTGGCGTTCCGCGCGCACGTTGCGTTCGCGTTCGGCGGTGAAGGCGACCTTGGTTTCCTTGCCACCGTCGAGCTTCATGGTGAATAGGTCGCCGCCGCTCATGAAGAACGCAGTCTTGCCATCCTTGCTCAGGCGCAACGCCGATTTCCCGCCGCCGGAGGTGACGCGCTTGGGTTCCTTGCCGTCGTAGCCCACTGACCAGATGTCGCCGTCGGATACGAATACGATCAGGCCGTCGGGCGTGACCGTGAGATCCCCCTGCGGAGACTGGGAGGTGACCTTGCGGATGCGGCGGTGGATGTCTTCGAAGTCGATTTCCACCTTCACGCTGTTGGTTGGCTTCACGAACTTGAAGTCGATGTCCGCCAGGCGCACGTCCTCCTGCGTCAGCGGCATGGCGTAAAGGCCGTTGCCGTCGCGGTTGCTCTGGAAGAAGAGATACTTCCCGTCCGGCGACCATGCGGGCTGGCTGTGATGTGAATAAAGGCGTGTGACATTCCGCGGCGCCGCCGAGCCGTCGGCAGGGACGACCCAGAGGTTGAAGGCCTTGCTCTCGCCGCGATGCGCGTAGCAAATCCACTTGAGGTCCGGCGACCACGAGAAATCGCCGCCACCCTGGCCGCGCCACTGCGGGCCGGGAATGGACACGATGCGCTTCGCGATGTTGTTGCTCAGTGCCAGCGTGTAAAGGCCACCCTCTGGCCCGGCCACCCAGAAACCCAGATGCGCGCCGTCGGGTGAAAGCCGGATGTGATCAATGTCGCTGTTGCGCGGCCAGAGCGCGGTGATCTTGCGGCTCTTGATGTCCAGTTCGTAGAGGCGTGTGTAGAACTCCCGGTCCGACGTGAAGAACAGTTTCTTCCCGTCCTTTGACCACGAGAAGTCCGAATCCTCGCCCGCCCAGTCGGTCAGGCGGGTGGCGTTGTCCGCGCCGCGCCCGGCCACGCCCTTGGGTTTCTCGACCGGAACGCTCCAGATGTCGCCGGCCAATGCAAAGGCGATTGTTTTGCCATCCGGGGAAGGCTCCGCCTCGCTGACACCGGAGGAGAGTTTTTCGCGGCGGCGCGCGGCGAGCTTCTCGTCCACGGCGGCGAACAAGGTGATTTGGCGCGGTTCCTTCGAACCGGCGCGAAGCAGGTAAATCCCGGTGTCGTATTCAAAGGCAATGTCGCCGCTGCGCAACGCGACGCAGGGCCAACGGACCGAGCCGCCGGTGAAGGTGGTGATTTGCTTTCCATAACCATTGGTGTCGAAGAGCCAAAGGTTTGGCGTGCGGCGTGAATTGTCCGCCACGGGCGAGATGGTCTGGCCGAGGTTGGTCGTCGAGGGCGTGCGTTCGCCTATGGTGACGGCGAGGATTTTCCCGTCCGGCGTGAAGCGTGGCCAGAGATGCTGCTGCTGGTTCGCGGTGAGCGCGCGGCGGGTTCCATTGCTCGCATTGAGCAGCCAAAGCTCGGCGGCGGCGGAGCCGGTGTACCGTGGGCGCGTCCACGGAAACCCGTAGCGGGCATAAACGATCTGTCCGCCATCCGGCGACCAGTTTGCCGCGGCCATGGGCGCGTAATCCTCGGCCAGGGCGCGCGTGCGCAACGTGGCCACATCGATGGCGAACAAGGTGTAATTCACCGTGTCGCGTTTGCCCGAGCAGAGGATGAACTTGCCGTCCGGGCTCCAGCCGAGCGGGTTGTCGGACCCCGCGTGCCAGGTGATTTGCCGCGCCGCGCCGCCGTCGGCCGGGATGGCATGGATGTCCCAGTTGCCCGAGCGTTTGCTTGAGAAGGCAATCCATCGGCCGTCCGGCGAGAACATCGGGTTTGCGTCCGTCTCGACGTTCTCCGTGAGCAGGACGGCCCGCCCGCCTGAGGAGTCCGCTATCCAGATGTCGCCGCGATACACGAAGGCGAGCTTTCTGCCATCGGGGCTGAGCGCGGGTTGCCGCGCGCCAACGACCGGCGAGTTGGTGGGCGGCGGCAGTTGCGCCGGCAATGATGTCGCCGCGCAAAGTGACAGGAGCAGAAGACGGAAACGCATGGTGAAATGGACTGTGGGTTGCGGGCCGGTGTTCAGGGAACGCGCGTTGAGTTGGGCGCGGGCGCGGAATGATTCTCAATGCGCGTTATTCGCGGCAACGGCGTGTCGCGCAGTTGATGGACGATCTTCACGCCGATCCAGAGCGCGGCCACGAGCAGGATCGCGCCCGAGATGTGTTCCATCCTCAGCAACGCCTTGGGCGACATTTTGCCGTGCCCCTTTGACACGCCCCAGCTCAGGAGGACGAACCAGACCGTGCCACCCATGGCGATCCCCATGATACAACCCGCCCGGTCGTCCCACGTCTGGTCAACCCAGTTGTGCGCGAGGAACGTTGCCGAGAGCGTCACCCACATCAGCAGGATGGTCGGGTTGCCCAGCGTGCGCACGAACCCGGTCATGAACGCGCCGTGCGGATGCAGCTTTTGTTCGATCATATCCGCGCTGCGGTTGTGATCGGGAATGGTCTTGGCGCGAAAATATTTCCACGACAGGTAAAGCAGGAAGAGGAACGTCAGCAGCTGCAACGCCGCCTTCACCGTCGGCGAGTTCAGGAACGCCGCGAAACCCGTCAGCGCGATGGCGGCATAAATCGTTTCCATCAGCACCGCGCCCAGCCCGATGAGGATCGCCCAGCGGAAACCCCGCCGCGCGCCCTCGTTGATGATGGTGAGGTTGATCGGGCCAACCGGTATGGATACCAGAAAGCCCGCCACGAATCCGGTCATCGTGGCCGTGAAGCTGTGGTCGGGAAAAATCATGCGTCGGCGGGTGGCGGGCTAGGGCGATTCCGGCGCTGACTCGTCCTCGTCCTCCTCGATCTCGTGGCGCATCCGGCGGGAAATGTGCGGACGCACGAACCCATAAAGCAGGTAGGCCGTGAAACCGATCGGCAGGACGATGTAAAAGATGCGTTCGCGCAGGACCAGCAATCCCCCAACGACCAACGCCCCGATGATCGTCTTGCTGAAGGTGCCCGTGGCCCGCAGGTCCAGGCGCTTGAAGGTCGGGTATTTCACCGTGCTCACCATCATCCACGCCAGGAAGAGCAGCAGCACCGGCAGCGCGTACTTCCAACTCCGCGGCACGATCTCCTTCTCGTCGAGATGGATCATCATCATCGTCAGCGACGCCACCATTCCCGCCGCCGCGGGAATCGGGAAACCGAGGAACTCCTTCCCGCCGCCGCTCCCGGCCATGGCCGCGAGGCAGTTGAAGCGCGCCAGTCGGAACGCCCCGCAAAGCAAATAAGCCGATGATATGAACCAGCCGAACTGCGGGTGCCCCTCGAACACATCGCGCAACACCACCCGATGCACGAGAAACGCCGGTGCCACACCAAACGAAACCAGGTCCGCCAGCGAGTCGAACTCCCGCCCGAACGGGCTTTCCACCCCCGCCATGCGCGCCACGCGGCCGTCGAACAAATCGAAAATGCACGCCAGCAGGATGAACCCCAGCGCGTACTTGATTTGCGTGTAATCGGGATGCTCCACGTCCATGTCCGCGCCGACGATCTTCGTCAGCGCCACGAAGCCGCAGAAGAGGTTCGCCGCCGTGAAGAGATTGGGCAGGAAATAGATCTTCAGCTTCGGGTCCGGTTCCGGCGTGTTCTCAGGCGGTGGATTGGTGTTCGCCATAAAATCTCACTCGAATTTCGCCAGCACGCTCTGGCCGCCGTTGACCTTCTCGCCGGGCTGGACCATGAGCTTCGCCCCTGGCGGCAGAAACACATCGGCCCGCGCGCCCAGCCGCATCATGCCGATGCGCTGGCTGCGCTGCGGAATGTCGTTCATGGCGATCCACGGCACGATGCGCCGGCCCCAGGTGCCGCCGATCAACCGCACCGCCACACGCGCCTCCGGCCGCAGCACCGGCTCGAAGCCCAGCACCAGCGTCTCCAGCACCGCGCTGCCGCCGGACTTGATCGGGCGCTGGAGGTCGAAGTGCGCCACGCGCGCGATCACCGGCGCGTATTGCACCTGCACGTCAAACGGCGAAATACGGATCGACACCCGCTGGCCGGGGGCTTTCACGAAGTCGTTTTCAACCAGCGTGTCGATCACATCCACCGTGCCGTGCGCCGGGGCCACGATGGCATTCTTGTCGCCCGGTTCGATGGGATCGGGATCGCGGATGAGCAGCAGTACGGCAATGGCGCCGAGCAGCCAGAGGCCGGTGAAGACTGGCCAGAACGCGAGAATAATCGTCCCCAGCACCGTGCCCATCCACGCGATGAGGAAGAAAGCCACCAGCCCGGCGAGCGACCAAAGTATGACGCGCACGCCGGCCTGGAATGCTTTGCCGGAATTCATTGGCGCGAAGGCTAAACCGCGCGCCGCGAGGTTGGGAAGTTTCCAGTTGGTTTCGGTCTCTGGAATGTTGTCCAGTCGCGCAGTGAGAACTTCCTCGATTGCCATCCTTGCCGCCTTGGCGGCGCAAGTGTGCGCCCGTGCGGAACCGGCGCAACCGTTCGCCTCCCTCAACGACGTGCTCTTGCCCATTCGCGACCAGACGCGCGTGCCGGCACTGGCGGCCGCCGTGGTTTTAAGCAACCGCATCGTGGCCGCCGGGGCGGTGGGAGTGCGCGTGGCCGAATCCACCGCACGCGTCACGATCGACGACAAGTTCCACGTCGGCTCCTGCACCAAGTCGATGACGGCCACGCTCATCGCGCGGTTGGTGGAGCAGGGGACGTTCTCGTGGCAAACGACGGTGGGCGAATCATTGCGCGATCTGGGCGGGGCGGTGCATCGCGATTACGAGGCAGTGAAGCTGGAGCAGCTCCTTTCGCACACGGCCGGGGTGCCGGCGGATTTGAACAAGATCGGTGTCTGGGGCCGCGTCTGGTCGCGCAACGGGCGGCCCGCGGTGGAGCAACGGTTGGAACTCACGCGCGAAATTCTGGCGCGGCGTCCCGAGTCGCAGCCCGGACGCAAATTTGCCTACGCGAACGCCGGCTACACCATCGCCGGCGTGATGGTCGAGCGGCGCGAAGGCCGCGCGTGGGAGGAATTGATGCGCGAGAAACTCTTCGCGCCACTGGGTATGACCACGGCGGGTTTCGGTGTGCCCGAGGGGGCAAAGTCGTTCGACCAGCCGTGGGGCCACGCCTTGATGGACGGCCATCTGGTTGCCGACCCGCCTGGCCCGGCGGCGGACAATCCCGCGGCCATCGGGCCGGGCGGCACGGTGCATTGTTCGGTGCTGGATCTGGCGCGTTACGTGAACTGCCATTTGCAGGGAGAGCGCGGCGGTGTGCCGTGGCTGAAGGCGGAGAGCTTCAAGAAACTCCACGCGCCCATGCCGGGCCAGGGCTACGCGTTGGGCTGGCATGTGACGAAACGGCCGTGGGCCAAGGGCCGGACGCTGATGCACAACGGCACGAACACGAGAAACTTCGCCGTGATGTGGCTCGCGCCGGAGATCGAGTTTGGGCTGGTGGTTGTCTGCAACTTCGGTGGCAAGACGGCGGACATGGCCTGCGACGACACCGCATCGCGGCTCATCGGCCAATTCCTGAAATAGCCTCATCCGTCAGGGCGGACGCATCGAAGCCGAACGTCCGATGAAATCGGATTAGAGGGTTCGGTCGCGCTGCGACCCTACAAGCCCGCGTCCAGCGGGCGACATGGCCATCATGGAACCCGGCTTCAGCCCACGCGATCGCGCCCCTTACGGGGCGCGAGCCGTCCCACCGTTTGATGTGTCTGCCCTGTATTTTCCATTTCGCTGTTCAGTCCCGGCTGCTTCAATCCGCGCATGTTCAGCCTCAGAAACAAGGTTGCCCTGGTCACCGGCGCGGGATCGGGCATCGGACGCGCCATTGCGGAAGTTTTCGCCGGCGCCGGCGCGCAGGTGTTCGTGGCCGACCGCGACGCGGCGGGTGGCGCGGGCACGGTCGAAAGCATCCGCAACACGGGCGGGGCGGGGGAGTTTCTGGCGCTGGACGTGACGGACGAGGCGCAATGCGAGGCGGCGCGTGCGGCCGTTCATGCGCGGTTCGGCCGGCTCGACGTGTTGGTGAACAACGCCGGCATCGGGCACGTGGGTACGATGCTCCAGACCGGCGGCGCGGATTTGGACCGCCTTTACGCGGTGAACGTGCGCGGCGTGTTCAATATGTCGAAGGTGTTTCTTCCCGGCATGGTTGCCCGCAAACAAGGCGTAATCCTCAACATGGCCTCGATCGGCGGCGTGGTGGCGGTGCGGGACCGCCTGGCATACACCACGAGCAAGTTTGCCGTGGTTGGCCTCACCAAGGCGATGGCGCTCGATCACGCGCTGGAAGGAATCCGCGTGAACTGCATTTGTCCGGGCCGCGTCGAGACGCCGTTCGTGAAGGCGCGGCTGGCCGAGTATCCCGATCCGGCCCAGGCGCGGCGCGAGATGGAATCCACGCAGGCGATCGGGCGGATGGCGCAGCCGCAGGAGATCGCGGCGGCTGCGCTGTATCTCGCCAGCGATGAGGCGGCGTTTGTCACGGGCACGGACTTCATCATCGATGGCGGCTGGACGGCGGGGAAATAGTGCCGCGGGAAGTAATGGCTTGCCGCCCGCCGGGGCGTCCGCTTAATTCGCCGCCGCCAGGGCCCATGGAATGCGGACTTACGAACCCCGCCAGGGCCGGAAGGCAGCAACGGCAGTTTGCTCTGCATCCGCCGTGGTCACCCTGGCTTTTCTTTATTTCGGAATGACGAACGCGGAGTGCGGAACAGTGGACCGAGGCGGCAGCTTCCCGTTCCGCGCTCCGAGTTTCCCGTTCCGCGCTTAAAATGGCTTATCAGGTCATCGCCAGAAAGTATCGTCCGCAGCGGTTCGCCGATGTGGTGGGGCAGGAGCACGTCACCCAGACGCTCGCCAACGCCATCGCGCAGAACCGCATCGCGCAGGAACAGGCAGCACGCACGTG
>CAYQWK010000271.1:0-8394 GCA_964420805.1 uncultured Bifidobacteriaceae bacterium
AGCGTCACGGTGTCCTCATCCGCAGCCTGTAAATCAAAACCCTTCCGCCCCTGACGCTTCATCAAGTCCCAAGCTGCGCAAATGGCGGCTTCGACGACGAGATGAACGTGCAAGGACAACGGCGGATGCGGCAGTCGAATGCCCTCTTCACTGTCCTCAAACATTTCCAGCCTCATGCGTCAGGTCTCGAAAACGGTGAGATGCTCGCGGACAAGTTCTCCGCCGAGCAGTCGTGCTCGGCTTGGCGTCCAGTAGCGATATTGGTTGAGCAACGCCACGAGCAGGCCGCCCTCGACTTGCTGGATGATTCGAGTGCTGCCGGTGTCTTCGGCCAGTTTGAGCAGCACGTCACGAAACAAACTATCCGGCGCGGGCATCTGTGTGCCGCGTTTCGAAATGAGCAGCAGACCGAAAGGCGCGGAAGTCTGGAGGAAAGCCACGTCAGGTTTCCAGAGTTCGACTTGAACCTCATCGCCTGTGACCTTGAAAAACGGACGTAGGATGGATTCGAGCCGCTTGCGGAAATGCTCACGTTCCACCGGGCGAGGCGGGTTGCACGCGCGGTCACGCGATTCGATGTAAGGCATCGCCACTTCCACCGTATCGCGCACGACTTCCATGTCGCGGCCATCTAGCCCAAAGAGGCTACCGAAGAATGAATCGATCTCGTCAAAGACCGTGAAGTCGCGCGCGATAAGCCGCTGGGAGAGGTGGGCGATCGACTGACGCTGCTCTGGGGTGAGTTTTTCGAAGGGGAAAATCGGGCAGTCGTCGAGGTCAGCCTTGTCCAATACCCGTCGTTCGGCCCCGAATCGTGGCGTGGTGCAGAGGGCGAAATACATACGCAAATACGTGTGCGAAAACAGGTGAATGTAACGACACAGCGTCTCCCCATCGGCATGTGGACTTGCTGAATATCCGTGAAAACTTCGGTTGTAGGCCACATCGCTCAAGCTCAAGAGCGCCCAAGCATCATCTCGACTTGGCCCAGGAGCTTGCTTCATGAGTACAAGCGGCTGAGCGTAGTTTTCCCGCTTTCTCGTGCGCAGCAGAGTGGCTCGCTGAAATCTTGGAAGTGATGAAACATCAACCATGAACTCTCCGCTCGGCACTGAGGTGAGGTTTGGGAGACCGTGCAACGCTCGCGCGCTTACCTGAGCCTGCTTCTCCGCGACTTGATAGCCCTGACTACTCGGAAGGCCAAGCCCCTTCCAGTAGTCATCCAGCGAGTTAGAACCCTGCTTGGTCAGGCGTGCGATAACGTCCGCATCCAAAGAAGTCCCCAGCGCCAGCGTCTTCCAAATCCATGGTTGCGAGAAAGTCGCTTCGACTTCAATCGGCTGCACAGATTTCGCATCAATCCGCATCTCGCCCTTCCGGTTCAGCGAGGTATCATACTGCGGGGTGATGAGCCGTAGCGTCTGCCCCGCCTTCGGCTGGCGATTGCGTGCGAAGAGCAAAATGAACGGCTGCCCCATCTTCGGCCAAACTGTTGTGTCCGAGAGATTCGTGCCGTTGATGATGCCCGTGACTTCGACCAACCGCAGAAACGTTTCGCGGGCGGTGCGCGGAATGTCTTCCTGCTTGAGCAGGATGCGGGCAGGCAATGCCATGGCGATTCGTCCGCCGGTTTTGCACCACTCGGTCGCCTTCCAGACAAACGGCAAGTCCGGGCCGAAGTCGGGATTCTCATACGCGGCGGCGGTGCCATCGTCCGCACGGCGCCCAATGATGGCCTTGCTAAGTCGGTTGAATTCCTCGGCCAGTGGACGCTCCTTCTTCTTCAGGCTGGTCCATGGTGGGTTGCTGAGAATCAGGTCGAACTGTCCGTCGAAGCGTTTGCCAACGTGCTCACCAAGGCTGCCGGCGACTGCACCTTCCTCGGGGTCGATGCCCTCGCGCCGGAAATTGAAGAGCACCTTGTCACGCAAATGCCGAAACTTGAGTTTCTCTGGCGGCACGGGTTTCGGGTCGAGTTCGATGGCCGTGAGATAAAGACTCAACGCGGCGAGCTTGATGGCCGACTCACTGATATCGAAGCCTACGAGTTGCTTCTCCAAAATCTCACGGATGGCTTTGGTGTCCGGACGTTGCTTCGTTGCCTTCCAACGCTCTTGATAAAGACGCCGGAACGCGAGCACGAGGAAGACGGATGCTCCGCAAGCAGGGTCGAGGACCCGGGCTTCATGAGCGTTTGGCAGTTTGTTGAAGGCTTCATCAACCAGCGTGCCAGCAATGTTACGCGGGGTGTAGTGGACGCTGGTTTCCTTAGCCGTCTTGTGCTCCCACTTCCACGCGAACCGCTCATAGACCTGACTGAGCAGCCCAACCGGGATGTGGGCGAATTTATATGTGCCCCAATTCCGTTCTTCTGGACGGAATTGAAGCAACATCTGCCACCCGGAATCTCCCGATGGTTCTTCGCCTTTGAGAATGGCAGTCAGGTGAATGAAAACCCGCCCACCAGTTCGTTGCCCGATTTCCTCAAAGTAGCTGGTGCTGCCATCATCCGTGAGCGGGAGCAGGTCGCCGTTGAACGTCTTGTCGAGCCAAGCTGACGTGCGGGCTGCGTTATCGGCATTGGCAAAACACTCGACAATGCTGCCCGCGTTCGGCGCGATTTTCGGGCAATCGATTTCACGGACGACTTCCCGGTCGCGCAAAAAGCGGAAGAACAACGCGCGTCCCATGAGCGACAGAACATCGGTGCGTTTGAGGTGCAGGGCTGCGAGCCGGTCAGCCACGCTCCACACGAGCTTGAACATGGCGGAGAAAACGTAATCCGCCTCTTTGGGTTCGCCTTTCCCATCAAACTGACCGTGTGATAGGCGAGAGAAAAAGGTCAGCGCCTCCGGTGTGCCGGGTGTGTAGTGTTGCCAGTCAGGAGTTCTATCAGCCAGCGACACCGGCACAACCGCCAGTTCACCGGGACGAATACGTGCGAGGTAGGCCCGGTCGCCGCGACAAGCGAGTTTGCGCCGGAGAGTATCGAGTTGTTGGTCCTGCTCTCTTGGCGTCTGGGCCAGGCGGCTTTCATTGACGATGAAAAGCAGCGGGCGCCCCTGACTTTCCGCCACGCCATCGGGCAGCAAATCATCCGTGCTTGGTCGGCCGACGTCACCCTTTTGAAGCAAATCAAGATAATCCAGCAAGCCCGCTGAAGGCGCACCGCCCAAGTCGAGGAAACTGCGGCTTGAAACGCCGTAGCTTTGAATCGCTTCTCTTAAATTTAATGTTCCGGCACTCGGCATGGACGTGTCAGAAAGCTAGAGGTCCGGTAGAAATTTTGCACGCCACAATCGGCCCCGTTGCCCTTGGGCGGGACGCCGAACTGCCAGCGCACGTCGTCGTCCTTGCGGAACCAGTCGGAGTCGTTGAAGGGCGGTTGGCGAGGACGTAGTCGGCGCGGAGGTCGGGATGGAGGTCGCGGCGGAAGGTGTCAGCGTGCTCGGGGCCGAAGTCGGCCTCGATGCCGCGGATGGCGAAGTAAACGATGGAGTTGGAGTATTGCTTCGCCAAATTGATGGAGTCGGCATCGTTCGCGCCATCCGACTCAACCACCGCGCGCGCGGGAAGCGCGGCGCAAAGGATTGCGAGCATCACTGTGCAGGAAATGAAAAGGCGACATCTTATTGCGGCCGGATGTGGTAGAGGCGAGCTGGTTGCTGGTCCTGCATGAGGGCACCGGTTACGGGTGTTTAGACCAGCAGAACCCCAGCCAATCGTACGCTATCGCCCACATCACCAAGCCAATAAATGCCCAGGCGATCAAAAGGGACGCCGGGATTGCACGTTGAGCCCATCTACCTACATAGAATGTATTTCTGAGTCGGTTTCCGTAACGCTTTTCGCCCAGCACTTCCCAGTACTCGAAGGCACGGATCTGCTTTCCCAAATTCTTGATGGCAAGATCCAGTTTTTCGCGAAACACCAAAAGCTGCCGGTTAACATTTTGTGCGGCGCGAATCGAACGGAAGGCAAATGCCGATTGGGCGAAGCCCAAAAGCGGTATCAGCGTTACCAATGCTTTGGGAATCGCCTCGCCTTCATGCGCAGATGCGGAGGCAAAGGCGTTAAAGAGAAAGGCTTGTGACATCACAAGCCAGGTAAGCCTTTGGCCAATCCAGCCTGCTTCCAATGTGATTCGAGCTTCGTGTTGCTTGGCAATTTCCAGGATGAACTCCGTGCGGCTCTTGCCGCCGTACAGTTTTTCCTCCTCTTCAATGGTAGAACACTCAGGAAAGAGTTGTGCGGCTTCGTTCATGGCTTCGTTCAAGCGGCGTTGCTCGGATTCGGTTAAGGCGTTATCGCACATGGTTCGGGTCGTTTGGTTGAAGTGAACTGGCCTCATTGCAGCTACTTTGCTGGAGCTGTCAACGGTGAACGCGCAATGGCCGTCCAATCGCCAAACCTCCATTCTCGGGCAGTCCTTCGCCTCAGCCACTCGCACCCCTGCCCCACTGTTGCTTTAAAACCGGTTCATTCCCGGTGTCCCAGGGCTGCAAGCCCGCCCTGTGACAGCCCGGGGTGAAGCCCCGGGAACACGCGTCCCCACAACCACCACCGGCCTGTAAGGCCGGGACATGGTGCGCGGTGCGCCGGTTGGATCGGCCTTTCACGCCTCGAAACAAATCGTGGATTCCAAACCCGGCCCTTCAGGCCGGGCTGTCACATCACGGGCCTGCGGCCCTTTGAAGGTCGAGCGGTAGAGGGCCGTTCGGGGCTCGGGCCTTTTCAATTCAGCCGGACGCGATAAAAGCGCGGCGGGTTGTCTATTCGTGCCATCGTCAGATCACGAAACCATTGACCACTGGTCACTGATTGACGAAAGGCGGCGGGTTTCGTGAGCGTGATCGTCCGCCCGGATTGAGGATCTGCAGGTCGCGATTGGGCGGGGCGGGTGAAGCTGGAACTTACGGCGCCCTGTTCTTGAGCCGGTGCTCGACGGCTTCGATCTCCTGCTTCACACGGTCTTGTTTGAAGGTGGTGATCTGTTTGAGCACGGCGAGGGCCTTCTCTTCCCGGCCGGACTCCTCGTAAACGCGCGCGAGCCGGTAGCGAATCACGTCGCCGCGTTCCGGCTTGGGATTGCGCTTCAGGAGATGTTCGTAGTTGCGGATGATGTTGTTGGTTTCGTCGGCTTCCTTGAACGCGATGTCGCAGATGTTCAACAGCGCCTCGGGCGTGAACGCCGCCTTGTTCGTGCCCTCGACGGCGGCGAGGTTGGGCCACAAGTACCCCTCGCAAATGCGCGCGGCCAGCCAGAGGTTCATTGCGTTGTTGCGCGCGTAACCGCTCGCCTCGCCGGCCATCACGAGACCGGTTTGCTGCTGGGCCAGGTCGCCATCGTCCAGCAGATGCTCCGCCACCGAGAGCTGCTGTCCGATGAGCCGGAACATCTGTTCGTAAGTCGTGGCCGCGGTTTGATTCGACCGGAAATAGGCGCTCAAGCTCGTTTCCGGCAGGCCGAGTTTGCCACGTTGAAGCCGGCTGATCACCTTCACCTTGCCCTTTGAGTTCGTGAAACTCACCGAGTCGAAGGCGTTGGAAACCGCGTCGGGCGACACCGGGGGCTTGAACTCGCTGTCGCCGGTCTTCGCCTCCAGGAAATCCCAGATGGATTCGCGCACTTCCGCCACGCTCGGCGGACGGCCGGTGATGGTCTTGTAAAGGGTCCATCCGCCCCAACCCAACGCAGCCAGGGCGGCAAGTGAGAGCAGATAAATCGCGGTGCTGCGCAAGGTCAGCGGCTGGTTCAATGTGTTCTTCATCTTCAATTCTTCTTCGCGAGCTTCTGTTCGATGATGCTGATGCGCCGTTCCGTTTGCCGGACCAGGTTCGTGTCCTGGACCAGGCGGAACACCTTCAACGCTTCAGCCAGGTCGCCGGCCTGTTCGAGTTCGGTGCCGAGATAATAACGCAGCGTGTCGGCCCGGCGCTCGGTCTGGGCGCGGGCCAGGAGGAGCCGGTAGTTCTTCACCACGTTCTGATGCTCGCCGGCACGGGTGAAGATGTCGCCGCAGGTTTGCAGGACGGATTCCGCCATCGCCCTGCCCTTCCCGCCCTGCTCCACCAACTCGACGTTCGGCCACAGATACGCCTCGCAAATGCGCGCGCCGAGCCAGCCATTCTCCGCATCGCGCACGGCCTGTTGTGCCACCTCCTCGGCAAACGCGACCGCCTGCCTTTGCTGGACCGGATCCGCGCTGTCGAGCAGGCGGTCCGCCGTCCAGAGCGCGCGGCCGATGTAGGCGTAAATGATCTCGAAGCTCGCCGCCGTGTTCACGTTGGTCCGGACGTGCCGCATGAAGGATGCGAACTGGCCGCTCAACGCCTCCTCCTTCAGGTAAAGCTCGCGCCGCAATTTCACCGCCGCGGCCTCGCGGTCCGTGATGTCGGTTTGCAGTTGCCGCACCGCCCGCTGCTTCGCCGTCAACGCGGACACGGTGTTGGTGAGCGCGACTTGTTTTGCGGCGAATGTCGTCTGCCGTGCGCGCAGTTCGTTGGACAATGCGGTGACATTGGTTTGCAACAGGAACACGTTGGTCCCGGCCAGCGCCGAGGTCTGCTGCACACCGCGCAACCGTGTCTCACGCTGCGCCAGGTCCGACCGGCGCGTGGCGATTTTCTGCCTCAGCGTCGCGGCATCCTGTTGCCTGGCGGTCCAGGTTTGGCGAAGGGCGGCGCGTTCCGTCTTGTTGGTGGCCGGCGAATTCGTGAAGGCGGCATAAGCCGAGGCCACATCGTTGCTCAACATCACCGCGTTTGTCTCCAAGGCGCTCATTTGCTCCTGCACGGCGGCCAGGTTCGTCGTGGCAACAACGAGGTTGGATTGCGCCGTGACCAACTCAGCCTGCCGTGCGGCGAGGCGCTTCGTTCGGTCATCCAGACGCTCGGTCCAGTCTGCGACCGCGCGTTTCGAGGCCCGCTCCTCATCGCGCGCCTGCTCGGCCTCGCGGGAGAGTTTCGATACCTCGCGCTGCGCGGTGACGAGATTGGTGCGCAGAGTGGCGATCTCCTCACGGAGCTGGATCGCGTTCGTGCCGAGCGCAGCCAGTGTGGCGCGGAGATCGAAGTCGTAAATGGAGCTGAAATCCTTCAGGCCAGTTTGCTTCTTGAGATACGCGCGGATTTCGCGCTTCACGCCAGCGGTGGATTTGGGGCGCGACTGCCACCACCGCCAACCCGCGCTGCCCCCGAACCATCCGCCGGCCAGCAAGGCGAGCAACAATGCGACCGCCAGCACGCGGCGGGCAGTCACTGGTTCGTTGAGTTTCCTGAACTGGGCTTTCACTGCGAACATGGACGCAGAAAGGCACCGGGCATTCAGCGGAGAACAGACGGGCAGGCAGGCGACCGATGACGCAATCAGCCACGCCGAGGTCGCGATCGCGGCAAGGTTCTGTTTCGATGCCACGAGGGAGGTAGGATTTGAGAGACGCGGAAATCCCAAATCCGGCGGCGCGTCGTCCGATGGTGGACAATCCGCTTGCAGGCGGGAGGTGAACTTGGCTCTAATCTGCGCAACTCGACTGTCTCCGTTTCTCCAGCGATGCCGAAGCCTGCGTCTTGGCCCCGGCATAATCCAACTGGATCCCGGATCAAGCATTCCGTGAGCGTCGCATTGCGCGAGGCTCGAGCTGACGTGCAACCCTGAACGTCAGCATGGATGCGCGATTACGGCGGAGTGGTCGGACCCAAAACCGAACATGAAGATCGATATGACCACGAAAACCCTGCGGCTTCCCCTCATTGCAGTCGCGTTGCTCGCGATGGCATCGCTGTCCGTCCGCGCGGCGACGTTTGGATGGAGCGGCGCAGGAGCAGCCGGCGGCGGATCCGGGGCCGGCTCGGCCTGGCTTACGCAAACCAACTGGACAAACAGCGTGGCCTCTCCACCGCTGCCCACGACCAATGACATTACCTTCTTTGGCGCGGCCGGTAGTGCCACATCCATCGGCATCAATTTCAACGGCATCAACGTCACGAACACATATTTGGGTGCCATTGTCCTTGGCGGCGGTGCGACGATTGATCGCAGCATCGGCAATTCATCGACCACCGCGTCCAACGCCCTGATCCTCAATGCTCGTGGCGGCGGCGGACTTTCCAACCTGGTGGCCGCACGAACCCTGAATCTGGTTCCCCACATCTCCGGCGGCTCGGCATCTTTCCCCATGGCCCTCAATCTAGCCAGCAACCTGGACGTCCACTCGGACGGCACCCTTAACATCTACGCAACAATGATTGGTGCGGGAGGTTTGATTCGGGCGGGTTCCGGATCGGTGTTCCTGTTTACGAACAATACCTACGCCGGACAGACGATCGTGAACAGCGGCGGCAGGCTGGTTGTAAATTCCGCCGGCAAGATCGGAACCAACGTCAGTGCCGTGG
>CAYQWK010000272.1:0-8358 GCA_964420805.1 uncultured Bifidobacteriaceae bacterium
CATAGATGGTTGCGGCGGACGGATACAGAGGAGGTGCGTTTCGCCCGTGCCGCCGTCGTCGTCCCCAACGGCACATTGTTCGGCGATGGCGTGTGCGCCCGCATCAAGGAGGAACTGCTCAAGGAATTCAACCTGCACACCATCGTGCGGCTGCCCAACGGCGTGTTCGCGCCCTACACCAGCATCCCGACGAACCTCCTGTTCTTCGACCGCTCCGGCCCGACGCGCGAAGTCTGGTATTACGAACAACCACTGCCCGAAGGCCGGAAGAACTACACCAAAACCGCGCCCATCCAGTTCGAAGAGTTTGCAACTCTGTGCGATTGGTGGGGCAAACGCAAAGAGACCGACCAAGCTTGGAAAGTTCCCGCCGCCGAGTTGCTCGCCAACGGCTGCAACCTCGACCGCAAGAATCCGCGCGCCAAGGAAGACATCACGCACCTGCCGCCCGAACAACTCGCCGCCGACATCCTGAAAAAGGAGCAGCGCATCGCGGAAATCATGGGCAACATCGGCAAACTTCTGGCGAAGCACGGCAAATGAGCACGGCGGTTTCCAAATGCCCCAGCGGGGCAACCGAGAATAGCCCAGCGTTTCAACGCTGGGTGAACGTGTTTGAATTATTTCCAAGTCCCGTAGGGACGGCAGACGTTTTTGAAATTGCCGACGCGACGGTGCGCGGATTCTTTCGTCCCTACGGGACTCGATTCCCTTTTGCCCTGATACCCACCGTTGAAACGGTGGGCTATTATCAAACGTCCCTCCGGGACGACGGAGGCGCGCGATGAAACCGTGGCCCAAGGTCAGGCTGGGTGAACTTTGCCGAATGGTGAAAGGCACTTCACCAACGCTCAAAACTCTTCCTGGCGAATACCCACTTGTTGTAACGGCTGAGTTCCGGCGCACCTCGGACAGTTGGCAGCTCGAAGGTCCAGCGGTTTGCATTCCTCTGATTTCCTCTACCGGACACGGCGATGCGGCTTTGCATCGTGTTCATTACCAAGAAGGCAAATTCGCGCTAGCAAACCTGCTCGTCGCACTGTTGCCAAACGATCCAAAAGCTTGCTACGCGAAATATCTTTTTCACCTGCTTATGACGCGGAAAGACGAGTTGCTTGTCCCGCTGATGCAAGGCACGGCGAATGTCTCGTTGAAAGAACAAGACATTGCTGGCGTGGAAATCCCATTGCCGCCTTTGGCGGAGCAGCGGCGGGTGGTGGCGCGGATTGAGGAACTGGCCGCCCAAATCCACGAAGCCCGCACCCTCCGCCACCAAGCCGCCGAACAAGCCGAGGCGCTTTCACGCTCTGGTGCTGAAGCAGCCTTTCAAAAGGCTCGAACCAAACTCGGCACAAAAATACTCGGCGATGTTTGCAGCACAATCACTGACGGCGACCACAACACGCCTCAGTTCAGTGATGAAGGCGCGCGTTTTATCTTTGTCGGAAATGTTTCGAGCGGTCGGTTGCATTTTGAGAACACAAAACGCGTCAGCCTTGATTATTTCAGAAGCTTGAAGTCGCACCGGCTACCGGAGCGCGGCGATATTCTTTACAGTGCTGTCGGCGCAACTCTTGGGATTCCCGCTGTCGTGGATTCAGACGAGCCGTTTTGCTTCCAACGGCACGTAGCTATTCTGAAACTAGATCGCAACATAGTTGATAGCCGGTTCGTTTGGCACATGCTTGGTTCAAGAACCGTGACGGAAAAAGCATGGGCATCAACGACAGGTTCTGCCCAGCCGACAATTCCATTACGCGCAATTCGTGAGTTGCCAATTCCCGTCCCGCCACTGGCCGAGCAACGCCGGATCGTGGCCGAGCTGGACGCGTTGCAGGCGGAGGTGGACGCGCTGAAGCGCCTGCAAGCCGAGACCGCCGCCGAGTTGGCCGCGCTTTTGCCCGCCCTCCTCGACCGCGCCTTCAAAGGACAATTATGAAAGGCTATCTGCGTGTCAGATCGGTTGCGGGTATTGAGCATGAAATTACCCAAGGCATGAGGCGCAGCTATGACAGAGCAGAATTTCTCCTCGATATATCCGCTTCACCGGAAGGAAGGGGTTGGATCCGGCTTACGGACGCGATCAAACAAGGAAACGTATTGAAAGTGTCGGCCGTGAGACACAACAGTCGCTTTGATGCTCAGTTTGACATGGCCGCTGTTACCCCAGGAGGCAACAATGGAAGATGCGAAATTCGGGGCGGTGAAGTGCTCCCCAAAATTAGGGCCAGTGGTTAAGTAAGGAAAACCACGGTCATGAAGAGAGAGAAGAGAGTTGGAAAGCGGCGGCGGCACAGCGCCGAGTTCAAGGTCAAGGTGGTGCTGGCGGCGTTGCGCGAGGACAAAACGCAGAGCCAGCTGGCCAGCGAGTTTGGGATACACCCCCTGCAGATCACGGCCCGGAAGAAGCAGGCGGTGGAAACGATGCCCGAGGGCTTCGGCGCGCGGCGCGAGCGCACCGCCGCCGAACAGGCCGAACTGGAGCGCCGGCTCTACGAGAAGATCGGCCGGCTGGAGACGGAGCTGGACTGGCTCAAAAAAAAGTGGGACCTATCACTTGAAGAACGCCGTGCACTCATCGCGCCCCACCCGGAGCTTTCCCTGCGCCGTCAATGCGAACTGTTGAGCGTCCATCGCAGCGGCCTGTCCTACGTGCCCGCGCCGGTGAGCGCGCGGGAGTTGGACCTGCGTGCCCGGCTGGATCGCATCTACACGGCGCATGCCAACGGTTGTTTTTTGGGCTGATGAATAAGATGAATGTTCCTCCTCGCAACGAGCACCGCCGGATGGTGGCCGGCGGCATCGCGCTGATGGTCCTGCCCACCCTCATCGTCGGCAACGAACTCCTGATCCTCGGCGGCGTGGCGGTGGCGGTCGGCGGCTGGTTCCTCGCCCATCGGCATGGGGAGTTGAAGGCTAAAGCGCGATAGAGCTGATCCAGTCGGGCGCACTCGTGGGTGATCTTGTCCCGGTAAGCACAAGAAGGTGTCTTGCGTGAATCTCTCGGCACGGGTTCAATTCTGCTGTTCAGAAGGGAATCAGGCCATGATGACACATCTAAGTTCAGCAACAGATTCCGCAAACCGTGGCAGCCAACTGAAGGAAACCATGAAGGCGTTTCGAGTTCTTCTCTTGGCTTTTGGCCTGTTGCGAGTACCGCTCGTTTGCAGCGGATACCAGGACTATCTCACAAATGAAATCACCGGCCTCCGGATACAGGGCAACGACACCAGGAAAGCCGTTGTTCTCATCCACGGCTGGAATCCCGGCAACTCTCCCGACAAGTATGAAGAATCCGACAGTCTGTTCTATTTGAAGAACATCTTGCATCTCAAGTTGCTTGCCTCCGATTGGAAACTGATCGCTTACCATTGGGAACAGGAAGCGGCAACCGGAGGCGTTTGGGACGACGTTCAACACCTCCAGTTCGTAACCGACAATGCCACACACGCAGCCGAGCATGCCTTGCTGGCAGGTGCCCACTTGTGCGCCCTCCTCACAAATTCCGCTCCTGACCTGCGTCTTGTCCACCTCATCGCTCACAGCGCCGGCTCATGGGCCGCTTACGAGGCCGCACAAGAACTGCTGCAGCAAAATCCCTACGTGGTTGTGCAAGTCACCATTCTTGATCCCTACATTCCCGGTGCGGTGACATCGCACAGCCAAAATGTCGGCATGATGAGCAACGCACGATATTTCCAAGGAAACGACCGCCTGCAAAGGTTGGAGAACTACTTCGCGCGGGACACCCTTTTCAACGACGATGGCGTTACTTTTGGTTTCAATCCGGTGTATCTGGACAGTCCCACATTGGGAACACACTCGACTTTCAATTGGCGATCGGGCGTTGACATCAATCAGCAAGTGGACTGGGGCATCTTCACCGCTACGTGGCACATGTGGTATGACCACCACGGTGGCCCGACAGAGTTTTACGCCGACAGCGTCAAAGCCAGCATTCCGGGCCAAACCGTCGAACCCGGACTCTACGGACTATTGTGCCCCTTCGATTACTCGCAAATTGGCTGGTTCCGCAGCCTCTATGAGATGGTGGCGACTCTGCCGAGGTTCAACACTCATCCTCAAGGCGCAAGCGTCAGCCCAAGCTCACCTGTTACGCTGACGGTGACTGCGATACGGACGGATCAATTTGCCTGGTTCAAGGATGGCCAGTTGCTGAATGGAATCACAGGGCCCAGTTACAGTTTCAGTGCTTCCACAGCCACAGCGGGCAAATACGTCGTTCGTGCCTCCAACGAGAACGGCCTCATGTTCAGCGACAGCGCAACCGTCTCGCTTACCACCCCCACTGCCCCCGCAATCACATCCGTTTCACCGTCAACGTTGCCGCCCTCCTCCTCGACGCAACTTATCAATATCTACGGCTCGAACTTCAAGGCGGCGGGTGATCCGAACGCTTCCACGCTGATCTTCCGCGACCCGGCGAACAACCTTTACGTGCGCACGCCCATTTTCGTCAGTGCCAGCCAACTGCAATACTACATCACCGTCCAATCGGCGGTGGGCACTTGGTCAGTGACGGTGACGAACGCGGGACAGGCCGCCTCAAACCGCAGAACCTTCTTGGTTGAAGCGCCCCCGGCCAACACCGGCTCGCTGACGGTGAATCTCTCGCCGCCGGGTGCGGTATCTGCGGGCGCGCAATGGCGTGTGGACGGCGGCAGTTACCGCAACACCAGCGACACCGCCACTGGTCTGACGTCCGGATCGCACACCGTCTCATTCAAATCCGTTTCGGGCTACACGACGCCGACGGACAAATCCGTCACCATCGCCAGCGGCGCGAACACGACCGACTCGGGCACTTACACCATCACCACGCCAAGCACCTACACGCTCACGCTCAATCAGGGAGGCGTCTTGGGGTCCATCGTCAACCAACCATTCGGCGGCGGCGGCGGAAACACGTACAATGCTGGCGCAGTAGTCCAACTCACGGCCACGGCCGGATTTGGTTATCACTTTGTCAGTTGGGGCGGGGATGCCAGCGGAATTGCGAACCCGACGAGCATCACCATGAATGGAAACAAGACTGTGTCGGCCAACTTTGCATCTGGTGATCCACGTTTGGGAACGCTGGTTGTCACGATTCAGCCCACGGAGGCTGCGGCAGCCGGTGTGACCTGGGGCTGGAACGAAAACGATTATCATGCCAGCGGAACGAGCGTCACATCAGACCCCGGAAACTTTTTCATGGTGCTTCACTTGGTCAATGGTTGGTCCGGAGCTGGGCTGTTCCCGGTTACAATCACCGCAGGCCAAACCACAAATTACGTCATTGCAGTTTCGAGCACGACAGGCAGCACAATCGGCGCAGACCCAAGGTTTTACTCGACTCTGGCAGGGTTGGCCGAGGATGCAGGAAGTACCGATGGCACGAACAACGCAGCACGCTTTCGAAATCCCTGGGGCGCAGCTGTCGGTGATGGAGGAAGCGTGTATGTGGCGGATTACGGGAACCATACCATTCGGAAAATCACAGGCTCCGGGGTGGTAAGCACAATAGCGGGGCTGGCTGGAAATGCTGGCAGTGCAAATGGAACAGGCAGCGCAGCGCGGTTCAGTCAGCCGATTGGAGTGGCTGTAGACGTCGGGAGTAATGTGTATGTGTCTGATTATTCAAATCATACCATTCGAGCCATCACGCCAGCTGGAGTGGTGAGCACACTTGCAGGGCTTGCGGGAAGCGCAGGTAGCGCGAACGGAACAGGCGGCGCGGCACGATTTAGAAATCCTAACGGCGTGGCAGTAGATAGTGGTGGAAATGTTCTGGTGGCTGATTACGGCAACCACACGATTCGGAAGATCACTCCCGGCGGGGCAGTAAGCACACTGGCGGGGCTCGCGGGCAGTTCCGGCACTGCGAATGGTGTCGGTGCCACAGCCCGCTTCTTTTATCCCAGTGGACTCGCGGTTGATAATGGTGGAAATGTGTTTGTGGCTGATGGCCTCAACCATACGATACGAAAAATCACCCCGGATGGCACTGTGAGCACAGTGGCAGGATTTCCGGGCAGTGGGGGCGCTGCTGATGGAATCCAGAGCGCGGCGCGCTTCTACTATCCCAACGGAGTAGCGGTGGATGGAACTGGCAACGTGTTCGTGGCGGACGGGAATCGCACCTTGCGGAAGATCAACCAGAGTGGCGAAGTCAGCACGCTGGCGGGGCTATCGGGAAGTAGCGGCAGCGCCGATGGAAACGGCAGCACGGTGCGGTTTCGAGGAACTACAGGAGTGGCATTGGACAGCGCAGGCAATGTGTTTGTTGTTGATTACGGCAATCACACCATCCGCACCACTCGTTCCGTGGGGAAGTCGGAGCAGATTATCACGTTTGGACTGCTGCCAGACAAGTTGGTGAATGTTGGCCCATTTGGCGTCACTGCCACGGCGAGCTCCGGTTTGCCAGTGGCGCTCAGCATCGCCTCCGGACCGGCTACAGTGAACAGCAATATTGTGACGTTGACCGGCGCGGGTGCCGTAACAGTGCGCGCATCGCAATCCGGCAACACGAACTTCAATGCCGCGCCGGATGTGGAGCGAGGTTTTCTTGTGTCAAAACTGTCGCAGTTCATCACGTTCGGCGCACTGAGCAGACAAGTTGTTGGCGACGCGCCGTTCGCACTCTCGGCCATCTCCAGCTCCGGTTTGCCGGTGAGCTTTTCGGTGTTGTCCGGTCCTGCGGTGGTGAACGGGAACATCGTAACCATGACGGGGGCTGGCCTAGTGGTGTTGCGCGCCGCGCAGTCCGGTGATGGCACCTACGCACCAGCGCCGAATGTCGACCAAGTGCTGATCGTCGCGCCGGGCAACAAGGTGATGACGGACTTTCAACGGCTGGCGAACGGCATTTACACGTTTCGCTTTTACGGGGAGCCGGGGACGAACTACCTGGTGCAAGCCTCGACGAACCTCGTGAATTGGGTGCCGCTGGCGACGAATCAGGTGAGCGGGCTTGGCTACATGGAGTTCACAGATATCTCGAACACGAATTTCCCGTCGCGATTTTATCGCGTGCGTCAGTGATTGGCTCGGTTGGGAACTGAGTTGCCTGAAGACTCAGTTGATCCAGCGGACTCCCTTGGGCGGCTCGTAGGTAAAGCGTCCGGCGAGACCGGTGCGGGGCGGAGGTTGGTTGAGCGTTGAGCGTTGAGTGATCAGATGGTCCATGAAACGCCCTCGGGAGGCTCGTAGCGGAACGTGCCGGACACTTCGGCCCGCATGCGACTGCCTGTGCGGCCGGTGAAGCGGGCGGAGGGGGTGAGGAGGTGTTTCAGGAGGTGGTCGGCGAAGGGGCGGAGGATCGAGTGGGGCTGGCCGTGCTGATCCGTGGCGGCGGAGAGGTGGGCGTGGAAGCGGTTGATGGCCAGACGGACGGCTTCTACGTGGTCGGGGGCGTGGCTGCGTTCCAGAAGGCGCGCGGTCTGGTCGAGCGGGACGGAGTGGCCGGTGCGGTTGTGCACGGCTACGGTGGAGCCGAGTTGGTGGAGGTGGATTGCGGCACCTGGGCCGCGAGGTCGATGGCGTGGATGGGTTCGGCATCCGGGTGGGTTCGGAGCCAGGCGCCGTTGAATCCGGCGCGAAGTCATAAGTTTTCATGTCGCACCGCGAACTCATACCTCAATCGTCCGCCGCGTTCCTCAACCTGCGCCACCTGCCCGCGCGGCTCGACGTGGAGCAAACCGCCACGCTGTTGGGGCATCATCCCGATCACGTTCCCATCCTGGTCGAGGGCCGGCTGCTCAAGCCGCTTGGCAATCCGCCGAAGAACGGCGTGAAGTGGTTCGCCTGTCGCGATGTGCTCGACAAGGGGCGCGATCCCGACTGGCTGGAGCGCGCGGCCAAACTCGTTGCCCGCCACTGGCAGCGGAAGAACGGGCGCAAGTCCCCGCCCGCCGCCGCCCCGGAAATGTCCGGGGCGGCGTGAACGATCCTCAAGCCGCTCTCGGCAACGCAATCACCTTCGACTTGTCGCGCTCGTATTCCTCCAGCGGCGGCAGTTCCACCCGCACGCTCTTGGCGTAGGCCCGATGAATCGCCGCGCTCGCGTGGCCCAGCGCCTCCTGCGCGAAGCGCTCCGGGTAGCCGGCCGCGCGAGCACGTTCCGCCCACGCGTAGCGATACGAGTGCAGGCTGATGGACGGGATGCCCGCCTCCGCGCTGCGCTGGCGGATGCCCAGCCGTTCCACGCGCTCGGCGAACCGCGTGGCCCGGTCGGCGGAACAGAGCGTCGAGTATTTCGGGAACAGCGGGCCGGCGGCGGGCAGCCGCTTGAGGATCGCCGCCACGTCCTCGCCGAAGCGCAGCACGCAGGGCTTGCCGGTCTTGCGGCGGAAG
>CAYQWK010000273.1:0-8340 GCA_964420805.1 uncultured Bifidobacteriaceae bacterium
TCCTCTCTCAGTCCGCCCTCCTGGCCTTCGGCCTTCTGCCGCACTGCAACGAGATATGACCGGATGCGTTCCGCTTCCTCCCATCTGGCCACGTTCTGCTTCAACCTGTCGATCCGCACCTGCTGTCGCTGACGGAGTCGCTCCTCCTTCTGTCGACGTAAACGTTCTGCTTCCCGCTCGACACGAAGGCGTTTGGCGTGGTCCGCAGCCGCGCGAATTCCGTCACAATTTCCTCAAACCGGTTCTCGTTCATCGCGCGCCTCGCAATAGGGAACGGCATCCGCGCCGCTTCATCATTCGTCCTTGGTCATTTTCCTTTTCCAAGTTCCCTCCACAGATGCTGCACGAACGCCAGGTTGTCCGCCTGCACGTAGCGCATGTCGCCGCCCATTCGGGAGAAGCTCTTGCAGAAGCGAAGATAATACGCCGGGCTGGTTTTGGGCGGCTCACCTTGGCGCCAATCCCAATTGCCGCCGTCCTGCAAATCCACCACGTAAATGCTGTGCCCGCTCACCGCCGGACGGCCGTTTTGGAATCGCAGGTTGTGAACACAGCTCAGTGACTTTTCGAACACCTGCGGCGCCATGATCGCCGAACCAACCGACAGCAACACACCGCCATCCAGCAATTCCACCACCCCGGCGAAAAGCTTGAAATCCCGTTCCGCTGCGCGCCCGATCACCGCGCCGTTGAACATCGGATGACACGACACGATGTCGTAGCCAATGCCCGGATGCACCGTGACCGGCACTCCGCGCTGAAACGCGCCCGCCAGAATAGAGGCGTGCTTCCAGCGGTGCGTCACGTTCACCCGGCCCGACGCCAGATGATGCCGCCGCATCGCGCCCAGCAACTCCGCGCGCACCGGCGCGAGCGGATGTTCCGGCTTGGCGCGCAGTTGCTCCGCAAGTTCCTCTACCGCCGGGAAGGTCGCGCCATCCTCAACGATGTACCGCCCCAGCGCCGCTCCGTAGCCCTCCTCGCGCAAGCCGCCCGCCAGCAACGCGAGATGGATGTGCCGTCCCGTTTCATCCCACGCCCCGAATGTCCCCGACGCCACATTCTGCTCAACGCTCTCCGTCGAGCGCCCCAGCCAGGCGAATTCCCAGTCGTGGATCGTCCCCGCGCCATTCGTCGCCAGATGTGTGAGCCACCCGTCGCGCATCATCGCATCGAGTAGGAGCGCCGCGCCGTTGCGCAACAGATGGGCACCGTACATCAACACCACGGCCGCCCCCCGCCCCCGCGCGCGGCGGACGGCCGCCGCGCAATCGCGAACGGATGCCGCCACCGCATCGCTGACAGGAGCGGGCGTGGCTTCCGGCGGCACAAGAATGTCGTCCACGCGCGTCAGGCTGCGGCGTTGTTCCAGTGGCAGGACTTTCAATCGGCCCGAATCAAGCGGCGTGATCTTCATGATCCGAGAACCTCCGCGAGCAAACCGTCCGCCTCCGCGTAATCAGGCACGACCGCGTGCGCCCCGGCACGCACCAATTGCTCGCGCTTGAAAAGGTCACAGCGATGCGATCCGTTCTCCTCCTCGTCGCTAGCCACGCCGATGGCCAACCCGCCAGCCTCCGCCGTGAACCGCATCTCGACCGGCCCGTCGCCAAATGAGAGCAGATGCCGCCCTTCGATTCCCTCCTCGCGCAGCACCCGGTCGATCACGTCCTTCTTGGAAAACGCCCGCCCCGGCGCTGAACCGTAGATGTGTCCGCCGAAAAACTCGCTCAACCCGAGCAACTCCGCCTCGGCGCGCACTTCGTCCTCCACCGTGCCGCTGAGAATCACCAACTGGATTCCGCGCGCGCGCAAAAGCTCCAATGTCCGTCGCGCGCCGTGAACAACGAACGCGTCCGGAGCCGCGCCGTCGCGCACCAACCGCGCCCGGTCCGCCACTGCCGCGCGCAACCGGATCGAATAGCCCTCCAGCAGGAAGCCTGGCTCCAGCGCGCGCAATCCCGCCGCGCGAATCCGCTGGCTGAACGCCTCCGCCTGATGCACCGACGGCTTGCCGTTCAACGATAGAATCTCGGCCAGCACCTCATCACGAACCCGCGCGTCCCCGCGCCACTCCGCTGGACCGTTTTCCAGAAACCATTCCCGCATGATCCCCGGCCAGCCGTGCCGCAACCACGACAACGTGCCGTCGAAATCAAAAATCACATGCGAGACATCAGGACGAAAAAGGGACGGGACGAACCGCTCGATGCGGTTGAGGGCTGGGACCGGATCACGCGCCGGTGGCATCGCGTGCTGCATGCGCGTTCTTTCGTTGACGGAGCGGAAGATGACGAGACTTTTTTGAAAGTCAGGGTCGAGGACCGCGCATCCCGAAGCTGGCATTCGATGATCAAAATCGAAGCGCGAAAAACCCGCCCGCCTCGCCCGTCGTACGACATTCGTCATTGGGATATCCAGTTGGTGGGCCTGCTCGGATTTGAACCGAGGACCAAGCGATTATGAGTCGCCTGCTCTAACCGCTGAGCTACAGGCCCCTGAGAGCGGCGGCGGCTTCGCGCACATCGTGCCGATTTCCAACCACCAACCAACCGCGGCGAATAGTTCGCGCCGCCACGCGGACGCGGCAAGCGGATTCGCCGACCACGGCACCGGCCACGGCAGCGCAGCCGGCGCAGAGATTGACGGCCACGGAATGGTTGCACACTGTCGGCGCCAGTTCCCCATGAAGACCATGACTTCAATCTGCACCATGCAACTCCCACGGCTGCTGCTCGCCTGCCTGCTTGGCCTGCCGCTGTTGGTCCAAGCGGCAGAGGAAAAGTCACCGCGACCGAACATCATCTTCATCCTCGCCGACGATCTGGGGCTGGACGGCGTTGGTTGTTACGGATCGGACCGCCACAAGACGCCGAACATCGACCGGCTCGCAGCGGCGGGCGTGCGTTTCGAAACCTGCTACGCCGCTCCGCTTTGCGGGCCGTCGCGTTGCTTGCTCATGACCGGCCGTTACGCGTTTCGCACCGGCGGAATCGCGAACCAGTCCTGGCGGCCCGGCGGCGTGGGCGCGGTCTCGTCGCACGAGCATCCGGTGGCCCGTGTGCTCAAACAGGCGGGCTACGCAACCGGCATGTCCGGCAAATGGCGGCAGGTCGGTGAAACCCCGCGCGAATGGGGCTTCGACGAATATCTCACGGACAACACCGCCGGCGGTTGGTACTGGCGGAGCAAGCTGCTGAAGAACGGCTCCGAGATAACCCTGCCCGCCGAAACCTACGTGGGCGACGCGATGCATGAGTTCGCGATCGATTTCATTCGCAAGAACCAAGGCGGCCCATTCTTTCTCTATTACTCGATGCACCACGTCCACGGCCCCATCCAGCGCACGCCGGATACCCCGAAGGCGGGTGGCTCGAATCTTTACGAAGACAACATCCGCTACATGGACAAGCAGGTCGGCGCGGTGATGAACGAGTTGAAGAAACTCGGCCTGCGCGAGAAGACGCTGGTCATCTTCTCGGGCGACAACGGCACGGCGGGCACGCATCCCAGCCCGATTGGCGGGCGGATGATCAACGGGCGCAAGGCGACAATGCTTGAGGGCGGCTCGCGAGTGCCGTTCATCGCAAGCTGGCCCGGCGTGACGCCGGCCGGAACGGTTTGCAAGGACATCATCAGCTTCGCAGACCCGCACGCCACCTTCACTGAACTTGCCGGCACGCGCCTGCCCGGGACGCTAAAATTCGACGGCGTGAGTTTCGCGCCGCAACTGCGCGGCTCCAAGGGCGCGCCGCGCGAATACGCCTATGTGCAGCTTGGCCCGCGCTGGTTCGTGCGCGCGCCGGGTTTCAAGATGAACGAACGCGGCGAGCTGTTCGACATGACCGACGCGCCGTTCGTCGAGAAACCCGTTCCGTCGGCCGAGGACACCGAGACAAGCAAGGCTGCGCGGGCCAGGCTGTCCGCGGTGCTGGCCGAATTGAATCCCGCCGGAGGCAAGACGGAGCCAGGCGCGCGCGCGCCGAAGAAAACCGCGCCAAAGAAGAAGAAGAACCCAGCCAAGGCCGGACGGACGGTCGCACTTTTGCAGGACGCCTGAAGCCGGGACGCGACCGGAGCGTCAACTTACCGTTGCTTATGAAGATTCGAGCCAGCCGCCCATCCACCCGTCGTGAATTCATCAAGACCTCCGGCAAATTCGCCGCCGCCTCCGCGCTGGCTGGCGTAGTTCTGCCGCACGTCCATGCCGCGCAGAACAACACCGTTCAGCTCGCATTAATCGGTTGCGGCGGACGCGGCTCCGGCGCGGTGGCCAACGCCATGTCCGCCGGCGGCCTGGTACTCGGCGACAACTCGGGGCGGCAGGCGTCGCCAGGAGAGCTGGCCACGGGCCCGGTTAAGCTCGTCGCCATGGCGGACCTGCGGCAGGACCGCCTGGACCAGAAGCACGACGCAATGAAGCAGGCCTTGGGAGACCGCGTGGACGTGCCGCCGGACCGCCGCTTCCTTGGATTCGATGCTTACCGCCGCGCCATCGACTGCCTGCGCCCCGGGGATGTGGCGATGCTCACAACGTTCTCATCCTTCCGTGCGCAGCATTTCGAGTACGCGGTCGAACGCGGGGTGAACGTGTTCATGGAGAAGACCTTCGGGCCGGACCCCGGCAGCATACAGCGCCTGCTCAGGGCGAATGAAGTGGCCGAGAAGAAGGGACTGAAAGTCGCGTGTGGTTTGATGTGCCGGCATTCCACCGCGCGCCAGGCGATAATCGAAAAAGTGCGCGCCCGCGAACTGGGCGACGTGATGAACATTCGCGCCTACCGGATGGATTCCGGCTATTTCATGCCTCCCTTCAAACGGGACCAGAATGAACTCCTCTGGCAGCTCAGTCCCGGTCACGCTTATCAGTTCATGTGGTCCAGTGGCGGCATTTTCATCGAACTGATGATCCACCAAATGGACGAGTGTTTCTGGATCAAGGATGGCTGGCCTGTTTCCGCACATGGGGTCGGCGGGCGATACGCCGGCAGCAAGGACGCCAGCCAAAACCTCGACAGCTACGACATCGAATACACCTTCGCCGATGGCACCAAGGCGAACGTCACCGGCCGTTACATTCCCAAGTGCCACACCGAGTTTGCAACCTACATCCACGGCACCAAGGCCGCGGCGAAATTCTCCGGTGATGTCCACGCGCCGGATTGTTTCATCTACAAGGACCAGCACACGGACCGAAACAACGTCGCGTGGCGTCCTCCGAAGGAAACCGTGAACCCGTGGCAGGCGGAATGGGATGTGTTGCTAGACGCCATCCGGAACAACAAGCCGCACAACGAACTGCGCCGCGCCTGCTACTCGAACCTTGGCTCTATGATGGGCCGCGCCGCCGTCCACATGGGCCGCGTCATCACCTGGGACGAAATCTCGAAATCGCAATTCCGCTTCGCGCCCGAGACGGACCAACTGACGGCTGCCAGCCCCGCACCTGTGCAAGCAGATGCCGAAGGGCGTTACCCGGCGCCGGTGCCGGGCAAGTGGGTCGAAGTGTGAGCGGGGCACGGAGCCTTGGCGGCTAGCCGGCTCCGGGCGGAAGGCGTGGAAAGAATCCACGCGACTCCGGGCTTACGAGAACACGAGCACGTTCTTGATACCCGTTGCCTTGCCGATGAGCAGGTCCGTCGCCTTCTCCATCTTGTGGCGATCGGTGATGATGGCGCGCGTGGAATCAGGCCAGCACTTCATGAACTCGCCCAGATCCTTGATCGCGCGATCGAAGGCGTCCGGCCCGGCGTTCACGGTGCCGATGGCCACCTGATTCTTGAGCACCATGTTCCGCATGATAAATTCCGCGTCAATGGTCAGATGCGGCAGCGGGAATCCGGGAATGCCGGTGAAGATGAACACGCCGTTGAGGCCCAGAACCTTGAGTACATCGAACGCGATCTTCGCGCCACCCACGCCCTCGTACACGACATCAATGTTGCCAAGCTGTTTGGCCAACTGGTCGGGCGAGACTTCCTCGGCGGAGATGTACGGCACACCAAACGACTCGACGACCGCGGCCTTTGGGTTTGGCTTCTTTGAGCGCGAATAGACGTAAGTGTCGAAGCCCGCCACCTTGAACGCCATCGCGCCGAGAATGCCAATAGGCCCAGCCCCGAGAATGACGGCCTTGTGGCAGTAGCGCGCCGCGCGCCCCTGCGCGGTGGGACAATTCCAGTTCAAGCGCCGTTGAACGTGTTCAAGCTGGATGAGCGCCTTCTCGGCCACCGTCAACGGTTCCATCAACACCGCCACGTCGCGCAAGTTCGGCGGAACGTAGGTGAGGTAGCGTTCCTCATCGACGACGGATTCAGTCATGAAACCGTGGTTCTCCTTGATGCCGCGATCGACGAAATCGCCGGTGGTGCAAAAATCCGACCGATCCTCGCGGCATGGCAGGCAATGGGCATGGGGACACGGACGGCGCACCATTGGCACCACCAGATCACCCTTCTTGAGCGACTTCACCCTCGAGCCGACTTCCGTGACCACACCCAACCCTTCGTGCCCAAGCACCAGATGCTCGAAACCTGCCGGCGGATTGCCGTAGTCGAAGCGGCAGATTTCGCGGTCCGTGCCGCAGATGCCGACTTCAAGGATGCGAAACTTCACCTGCGTATCGGCGAGGATTTCCGGCGCGGGATGGCTTTGAATGATTCCTACGGCTCGTTTCGAGGGCGTGACAGCGACAGCATTCATGGGTCAACAAAAGTTCAGGCGTTGGACGCAGTCTGTGGCTGCACCGCGGCGATTTCAACCTTTCATCCGTTGCCCGCATTGAACCGGCGAAAACGGCACACTTGTCACCCGAATGGCAGGAACCTACTTTTGGCCCATGCGGAATCCCGCCCGACGCCCAAAAGACTCGCTTCGACCAGAAAAACCTCTGGCCCGGCTTACATTCGCCTGAAACCCTTTGGCTTCATCATGTCCATTCTCAATACCACCGCGCCTCCGAACTCGTCCGTCTCTCCCGAGTCGGCAGCCACGCTCGTCGCCCAAGCCTGCCCGGAGGAACATTACGTCGGCAAACGCGTCCTTCTCGTGATCCCCGACGGCACCCGAACGGCGCCGGTTGGGTTGATGTTCAAAACGCTGTTCGACCAAATCGGGGGAGCAGTCCGGGCGCTGGACGTAATCGTCGCGCTTGGCACTCACCAACCGATGAGCGACGCAGCGATTTGTGAACGCCTCGAAATTTCCGAGGCCGAGCGCAACAGCCGCTACGCCTCGGTCCACTTCTTCAACCACGAATGGAACAACCCCGCAGCGCTTCACCAAGTCGGCACGATCACTGCCGCTGAAATCAGCGAACTCTCTGGCGGCCTGTTTTCGATGGATGTTCCGGTCGAGATAAACCGACGCGTTTTCGATTACGACCAACTCATCATCATCGGCCCTGTTTTCCCTCACGAAGTAGTCGGCTTCAGCGGTGGAAACAAATACCTCTTTCCCGGCATCGGCGGGCCGCAAATTCTGAACTTCTTCCACTGGCTCGGCGCCGTGGTCACCAACGCCCGCATCATTGGCAACAAGTGGACGCCTGTGCGCCGCGTCGTGGATCGAGCCGGCGCCTTGGTAAAGGTGGACAAGCTCTGCCTCGCCATGGTGGTTCGACCAGACAAATCCCTGGCCGGGCTTTTTGCTGGCACGCCTGAAGCGGCATGGGATGCAGCAAGCGAACTCTCGAACCAAGTCCACATCATCTACAAAGACCGCCCATTCCAGACCGTGCTTTCCGTGCTGCCGCCCATGTACGACGAACTCTGGGTCGGAGGCAAAGGCATGTACAAACTTGAACCCGTGGTCGCCGACGGCGGAGAACTCATCATCTACGCTCCGCACATCCACGAAGTTTGCATCAGCCACGGCAAAACCATCCTCGAGGTTGGTTACCACTGCCGCGACTACTTCCTCAAGCAATGGGACCGGTTCAAGAACCACCCTTGGGGCGTACTCGCTCACAGCACCCATGTGCGCGGCATCGGCACATTTGAAAACGGCGTCGAGAAATGCCGTGTGGAGGTCACCCTCGCCACCGGCATCCCGAAGGAAATCTGCGACCGCATCAACCTCGGTTATCGCGACCCCGCCACGATCAACCCGCAGGACTTCGCCAATCGCGAATCTGAAGGCGTGCTCCTCGTCCCCAAAGCCGGAGAGATGCTCTACCGGCTGAAGAATCCTCCTTCCTGGGCCGTGAGTTGAAGCATCCTCCGGCGCAACAACTCGCGGGCCATCATTCCGTTTGACAGCGCCAGCGATGTTTCCGAGATTCCGCCGCGCTGTTTTCACGGCCCGGTTGCCAGAGTAGCTCAGGGGTAGAGCAGAGGACTC
>CAYQWK010000274.1:0-8326 GCA_964420805.1 uncultured Bifidobacteriaceae bacterium
GGTCTGTTCCATGATGCGGCGCCAGACTCGCTCAGGCCGCACGATGATCGAAGCGGCCTCGGCCAGATGGCGCGGAGTCTCGCGCAACAATCCGCGAAGATTGGCTGCGGCACGCCGGGGTTCGTCCTCGCCGCGTTGGAGTTCGTGCAGGAGGATGCCGAGCACAAAATCCAGCGCGCCGGGGTCGAGCGTGTGGCGGCCGCGCGCGAAATCCTCGCATTCACGCAGCAACTGGCTCCGCAACGCGAGCCGGTCGAGGTGTTGTTCATTCGACAGTGAGCGGGGGCAAATGGTGTCGAGCGCGTCGAGCGCCTTCTTGCGGCGCGTTTGCCAGCGTTGCTCGTGCACGAGGCTGGCGCGGCCGAGCCTTCCCTCCCCGTCCCGCAACCCGGCACAGGCGGCGGCCACCGGATGCTCGGCGAGGGACAGTTCGAAATATTCGTCAAGGATGCCCTCGAAACGTGACTGGTCGCGATTCATGCGGCGGAAGGAAGCCATGCGGCGGCGGGTGGCGCAAGTGCGCGAACTTGGCCTTTTCATGGCCCGCCCGGCCCGGCAATGTTCCGGCATGACGGGCGACGAACCAGCAATCGGATTCCGCATCTGGGCGGTGGACAACAACATCTACGGGCCGGTGGAACTCCCCACCATCGTGGAGTGGGTGAAGGATGAACGCGTGACTTCCGGTACATGGGTCTTCTCGGATCACGACGACGCCTGGCGCAAGGCGGCGGAGGTGCCGGAATTGCGGATGTTCTTCAGCAAGCGCATTGCCACGCCTGCTGCCGCGGGCGGCGTCACTCCGGGAATGTTGCGGCGCGTCAAGGCGCTGGGCGACCTCACGGATGAACAACTTCTGCGGTTCATCGACTTTATGGAGACGCAACGCGTGGGTGGCTTCGTTCAGGTTTGTCGTCAGGGCGACCACGGCGATTCGATGTTCCTCGTGCTGGAAGGCGAGTTGCGTGTTCGTCTGATGGTGGATGGTCGCGAGACAACCCTGGTCACACTGGGGCCGGGAGATTTCTTCGGCGAGATCGCGCTCTTCGACCAGGGCCCGCGTTCGGCGGACGTGATCGCCAACGTGGACAGCGTGTTGATCAAGGTCGGCCACACCGCCTTCGAGAATTTCGTTAAAACCGCGCCGGAGGCCGCTGCACCGTTCCTCATGGCCATCAGCAAAACCCTCACCGCGCGAATACGCGCCGACAACAAACGTTACCGCGACTCGATCGCGTTTGCGCGGGCTTCCCAATAGGCATCCTGGAAACACGACCTGTGGGCAGTCTTCGCGGGCAGTTTCCATCGCGCCGGTGAAAGGTTGCTCCGGGCGCAGCCGTTTCCGTAGTCTCCGCCGAATGTTTTTGGAACGGCCATGGAATCTGGCGGCGGTGCTCCGGTTGGGCGCCGCCGTGCTGCTTACATGGGCTGCGGGAACATTGCTCGCGGCGTTGGTCTTGCAGTTCATGCCGCGCGGCCACGGGGACACAGCCACGCTGCTGGTGATGGGCATCAGCATGTTGAGCTTCCAGGGCGCGGCGATGGTCTGGGTTGGGATTTTCCTGCGGGAACATGGCACGACGTGGGGCGAGGCCTTCGGACTGGCGCGGCGGAACTACGGCCAGTGCGCAATCATCGTCCTGGTTCTGATGCCGTTGGTGATCCTTGGGGTATTGCTGCTGGCCAAAGGATCCGAGATGGCGCTCGGGTGGGCCTATAAACAGACGCACTGGCTTTTTCTCAAACCTGAGCCGCAGCAGATGGTAAAATTGTTGAAACAAGATTGGCCCCCGGCGGCAATCGCGCTCCAGGGGTTCGCCGCTCTGGTGCTGGCGCCGGTGGGTGAGGAAGTGCTCTTTCGTGGCGTTCTTTACCGGTTTCTGCGCGAATGGAACAGGGTGGGAGCCGCAATCGTGACATCAGTTGTGTTCGCCGCAGTGCATTTCTACCCGGTGGGCTTTCTGTCCTTCGTATTTCTCTCCCTTGCCCTGGTGGCGGTCTATGAACTGACCCACAACTTGTTCGCACCGGTTCTGCTCCACTGCCTGTTCAACACGGTGAATTTCGTCATCATCGTCGCGCAACCCAAGTGGGCCGAGAGGGTCTTCAACTGATGATCGAGCGCGATCTCATCGCGCGGCTGCTTCCAACCCTGCCGCGCAACGAATCGGTCATCATCGCCGCCGGGGATGATTGCGCCGTTCTCGATCTCGGCGTGCCGGGCCGCTACGCGCTGTTCAAGACCGACGCGGTCGTGGAAGGTGTGCATTTCGCGGCGGACACACCGCCGGAGAAAATCGGGCGGAAGGCCCTGGCCCGGTGCCTGAGCGACATCGCGGCCATGGCGGGAGAGGCGGGTTCGGCGCTCGTGACCATTGGCCTTCCGCGGAATTACGATCCGGCGCGCGTCGAGGCGGTCTATCGCGGCATGAACGCACTGGCTGCCGAAAACGGCGTCGCCATTGTCGGTGGCGAGACCACAACCAACCCCGGGCAGATGCTCATCTCCATCGCACTGCTCGGCATGGTGGACCAGCGGAGAGTGATGCTGCGTTCCGGGGCCAAGGCCGGGGACGCGATCTTCGTCACCGGAATGCTTGGTGGTTCGATCCACGGCAAGCATCTGGATTTCGAGCCTCGGCTGGCTGAGGCTCGATGGCTCGCGAATGAATTTCCCATTCACGCCATGATCGATCTGAGCGACGGCCTTGCTTCCGATCTTCGGCACATTCTGCACGCAAGCAATGTGGGCGCGGAGTTGCTCGCGTCGGCCATTCCGGTAAGCCGCGAGGCGAAACTTTCCGCGCGAGCCGAGTCATCGGCCAAACCGCCTTTACTCGCCGCGCTGACGGATGGCGAGGATTTCGAACTGCTCTTCACCATAGCCTCGCGGCTGGCTGTGCCGTTGGTGGATGGCTGGAAGCGGGCATTTCCAGAACTGCCGCTCTCGTGCATAGGAAAGGTGACGAAGGAACCCGGTCTGCGGCTGCGCGACGAGCGCGGTGTGCGCGCCCTTCACGTTCATGGCTACAGTCATTTCGAGAAATCCTGAAGACACCATGGCGCTGGGCGAACGTTGGGGGCGCGAGGCGCAACGCGGCTGGGTCATAGGCCTAAGCGGCGACCTGGGTGCGGGAAAGACGCAGTTCGTGCGTGGCCTGGCCCGTGGTCTCGGCTCCAAGGCCCGCGTGCATTCGCCGACTTTCGCGCTCATCAACGAGTATTCCGACGGCCGGTTGAGACTGTTCCACCTTGATCTCTACCGCCTTGAAAACCCTGGACAGATCATCGCCGCGGGATTGGATGAGTTTCTGGTCAACCCGGATGGCGTCACGGTGGCCGAGTGGGCGGAACGTTGGCTGGGCGCGCATGAAACGCGCAACGCGACGAAGGGCATGACGCGGTTGGTCCACATCGAAACGACCAGCGAAACCGAGCGGCGCATCACATATGAAGATTCTGGCGCTTGAATTCTCGACCGCCCGCCGCGGTGCGGCCGTGGCCGTGGATGGCGTGGTGCGCGGAAGCGCGACGGAGCAGGGCGGCCGCGAGACCCGCGCGTTCGCGATGATCGAATCTGCGTTGCGCGACGCGGGGACGCAGCGCGAGGAGATCGAGTGTGTGGCCGTGGGCATCGGGCCAGGGAGTTACGCGGGTATTCGCATCGCCATTGCGGTGGCGCAGGGTTGGCACATCGCGCGCGGGGTGAGGTTGCTCGGAATCGCCGGCGCGGACGCCGTGGCGCAGCAGGCCTTCGAATCGGGAATGCGCGGTGCCATGCTGGCCGTTCTCGATGCCCAGCGCGGCGAATTCTTCGCGGCGGAATACGAGGTCACGGACTCGGAATGGCACCTGCGGAAGCCGTTCGCGTTGCTGTCACCGGAGGACGAACGCGTGGCGCGCACGGCGGGAAAACAGTTCGTGCGGATGGATCTGCTCGAACATCCCACGGACCGCGCAATGTTGCCGGAGGCGGGCACAATCGCGCGGCTGGCTTCGGCGCGAAACGACTTCATGGCCGCAACGGAATTGGAGCCGATTTACGTGCGGAAAGCGGAGTTCGTGAAGGCCGCCCCGGCCCGATTTACCTGAACGGCCAGTTACGGCCGGGCAGAGATCTCCAGCATCCGCTCGATGGGTAACCGCGCCCGTTCAAGGATGGCTTTGGGCAACTCAACGCGCGGAGCGAGGGTCTCCATGCAGTCGTGCAGCTTCTCGAGCGTGTTCAATTTCATGTAGCGGCATTCGTTGCAACGGCAGATGTCGCTGGGCGCGGGGATGAAGTTCTTGCCCGGGCATTCCCGTTTCAGGCGGTGCAGCATTCCCGCCTCGGTAGCAATGATGATGTCCGTGGCCGCGGACGCCCGACACCACGCGACCATCTTCTCCGTCGAGCAGACTTCGTCGGCCAGCATCCGCACGGCCTTGGTGCATTCGGGATGTGCGACCAGCGGCGCCCCGGGGTGCTCGCGGCGGATTCGGGTGATGCTGGCGTGAGTGAATTCGACATGCACGTAACACGCGCCGCGCCACAGGGTCATCGGGCGTTTCGTCTGCTCCATCACCCAGGAACCGAGGTTCTCGTCAGGTACGAAGAGGATGTCTTTGTCTCTGGGCGCGGCGTTGACGATTTTCACCGCGTTGCCGCTCGTGCAAATCACGTCCGACAGCGCCTTCACCTCGGCCGAGCAGTTGATGTAGGCGATGGTGTGGAAATTCGGGTTGGTATCCTGCAACGCCTTGAGCTTCGGGCCTGGGCAGCTTTCCTCGAGTGAACAGCCAGCGTCCCTGTCCGGCAAAACCACGACTTTGTCGGGGTTCAGAATCTTTGCAGTCTCGGCCATGAAATGAACGCCGCAGAAGACAATCACGTCCGCGTGCGTCTTCGCCGCCTGCTGGGCCAGGCCCAACGAATCACCCACGTAATCCGCCAGGTCCTGAATTTCGCCGACCTGGTAATTGTGGGCGAGGATCACTGCGTTGAGCTTCTTCTTTAGCGCGAGAATGTCGCGCGAGAGTGCGTCCAGGTTCGCAGGCGGAGTGCGGGGTTGCGTTGGGAAACGGTTCACGTCCGCTGGCTGAATGTCAGTCACATCAATCACAGGCGGAAATTAGTGGCGGGCGCGGGCACCGTCAACGGCGCGCCGGGAAGGCAACGCTGCTGACATCGCATCCCCGAACCGGCAAAGTGCTGCGCGAAGCAAATGATCCGAATCATCCATTACCTGGTCGCGCTGCTGCTTGCGGCGGAATTGGCGCGCGCGGCGGTTCTCATGGAAGAGCCTTTTGCATACGCCGCAGGTGCCTTGAATGGCCAGGGCGCGTGGGGCGGCGGCAGCGGCTCGCAAGTCGCCGCCGGCAGTCTTGCTATTCCGGGATTGCAATCGCCGGGCGTGGCTTCGAACAAGGTTTCGCTGCCCTCCACGGCCAGCACGGCGGCGCGGGCGTTTCACACCGCGGCAATATCGAGTGGCAGCATCTTCCTTTCGTGCATCCTGAGACAAACGACACTCGCGGCTTCCACCACGGGCGGGACGGTGGCGGGCCTTGATGACGACGGCGGGTTCACCACCTCCAACGGACGAGTGGCGGCGGGATTGGGCATTCATCTCAAGCAGACCAACACGACGCGGTATCTCGTCGGCATTCGCAAAGGGCAGGGGACATCCGGGGCCGGCGGGGGAACCGATGTCTTCTACGCGGGTGAAAGTTTCGCCCCGAATGACGTGGTGTTCATCGTGGCCAGATACACATTCAATCCCGGTGTCGGCGACGACACCGTGGAGCTTTGGGTCAACCCGCCGACAAATTCCTTCGGTGTGACCGAGCCTCCCCCCAGCGTTCCCGCGACCACGACCGGAAACGCGACCGACGCGATCGAATTGCGGCATGTTTTCGTCCGCTGCAATTCATCAACCACCAGCGGCATCAACGAACTCGACGACCTTCGCGTCGGCGTGAACTGGGCGGACGTGACACCGCCGTCCGGTCCCGCGGTTCCCACGCCGGCGCCGGTGATCACGCAGGCGTGGCTCGGGCCGCAGGGCATTGTGTTGCGCGGCATGAACGGACCGCCGGCCGGAACCTATCAAGTGCTCGGCGCTCCGGACGCGGCGCGGCCGGTGACGAACTGGCTGTGGGTTGCGGCGCACCGCTTCGACGCGAACGGCAACTTCGATTCCACGAACCCCGTGCTGGCCGGAGCGTCGCTCCAATTCTTCCGGTTGCTCGTTGGCGGCACGGTTCCGCCCGGTCCCGTGGCGCCGTCGATCACGAACCAACCGCAAAACGCCGCGGTCGTGCTCGGGCAGGACGCAGTTTTCTCCGTCGGCGCGGCCGGCACGCCGCCGCTGCAATACCATTGGTCGCGCGAATCCGGCGCAACCGTCATCGGTAACAGCAATGAGCTTGCGATTTTGAATGCACAGACCGCCGACTCCGGCGGTTATCGCGTCATCGTCTCGAACAGCGTGGGTGCCGTGACGAGCAGGGTGGCCATGCTCACGGTCATCACCGGTCCAGTGATCACGGCGCAGCCGCAGAGCCAGTCGGTCACGGTCAGCAACAACGCCACCTTCACCGTCAACGCTGTTGGGGCCGCGCCGTTGGTGTATCAGTGGCGCTTCAACGGCGCCACGCCGGTGGGCGGAAACAGCAACGAATTTTCGCTCGTCAACGTCCAGTCGAACCACGCGGGCGGCTATTCGGTCATTGTTACCAACGTCCACGGCGCGGCGACCAGCGCCGTGGCCACGCTCTCGGTCAATCCATGGTCCCCGACGCCGGATTTCAGCCTGGTCGGCTTCGCGGCTTTGGATGGATTTGCCTCGAACGGAACCTGGCAGGCGGGAGGAACGACCGGCGGCGCAGGCGGCGCGCTGGTGCTGGCCAGCAACGTGGCCAGTTTTCAGGCGCTGGTGGAGAGCGCGGAGGTTTATCGCGTGCTGGTCATCTCCAATCTCGACCTGTCCGTGCTCGCCAATCACACGGGCGGTTTTCCCGCGGGGTTTCCGACTGGCGAAATACTGGTGCGTTCCCACAAGACCATATTCTCCACCAACGGCGCGACCATCTCGCGCGGCAGCTTGCGCATCGGCAAGGCTTCGCTCGGGCCGCAGCAGAACATCATCATCCGGAACCTGCGCTTTCGTGACCTGTGGGTATACGATCCATCTGGTAATTACGACACCTACGGCTGGGATTACATCCGGCTGGAAGAGGGCAGTCATCACGTTTGGGTCGATCACTGCGATTTCGAGCGGGTCTATGACGGGATGGTGGACCTGACGCACGGGTCGGATTACACCACGGTTTCATGGAACGTATTTCGCGCGCAGAAGAAATGCAGCCTCATCGGCCACAGCGACGGCAACGCGGCGGAAGACACAGGCCACTTGAACATCACATACCACCACAATTATTTCGTGGACGTGGATGAGCGGATGCCGCGGATGCGCTTTGGCAATGCCCATGTCTTCAACACCTACTGCGAGAACCTCGGCGGCAACGGAATCCAGTCCACGGCGAAGGCGGCGACGCTGGTGGAGAATTCGCACTGGCAGTTTCCGCAATCCGGTTCGCTGCCCACGCGCGAGGAAAACGGCGGGCCAACCGGCATCGTGAAGGTGGTGAGTTGCGTCATTTCAAATCTGCCGGGCGTTAACGTGCAGTTCCGGCAGCACGGCCAGTCGAACTTCCTGTTCAACGCGCCGTTCGTCGGCGCGACGCCGCCTTACAGTTACCAGCACACAATGCACACGGTGGCCCAAGTTTCGGGCATCGTGACCAACTGGGCGGGAGTGGGAAAGATCACGGAGTTTTGATCTCGCAGTGGGAACCAAGGATGGCGAGCAGGGCCGCCCAGTTGCTTTTGCGTAAGATTTGCGGGCGGTGGCTGGCATTGCATGGCCTTCTTGCCGGGGCCGGAATGCTTCTGGTAGGTTCCGCCGCGCTGCTCGCCGGCATTGCGCGCGTGGTGAAATGGCAGACACGCCAGACTTAGGATCTGGTCCCGCAAGGGGTGGAGGTTCAAGTCCTCTCGCGCGCACCAACCTCAGCCGCCAATGCAACTCATGCTGCGACTCGCCGGCTGGAAATCCGGCTCACCAATGTGGTGCCGCTCCTCTTTTTGCCAGACCACGCCACGCACGTAATCAACCAATTCCGCGTCCGTGGCTCCGCCGCGCAGCCGTGCCCGCAAATCGTGCTCCGCCACGCTGAACAGGCAGGTGCGTATCTTGCCGTCGGCGGTCAGGCGGATGCGATTGCAGTGGCCGCAGAAGGGTTCGGTCACGGTACTGATCACCGCGAAGGTGCCCTTCCAGCC
>CAYQWK010000275.1:0-8319 GCA_964420805.1 uncultured Bifidobacteriaceae bacterium
TCTACGACGAGTTCCTCGACCTGACCGAGCCCCACGTCCTCCGCGCCGTCCTCGGAAAGGAAGCGGTCCGCGACAGCGCCCACGACTGGGAACGCGACACCATCGCCGTGCTCGAAACCAACGTGGACGACGCCACAGGCGAAGTGCTCGGCGCGTTCATCGAAAAGGCGCTGGCCACCGGCGCGCTGGACGTGTTTCACACGCCGGTGCTGATGAAGAAAAACCGGCCGGGCGTCCTCCTGACCGTTCTCTGCGCCGCCGGGGACGCGGACCGATTCACGGAACTCCTCCTGACTGGAACCACGGCGTTTGGCGTGCGGCGCACATTGGCGGACCGGCGCAAACTCCGGCGTGAAATCGTCACGGTCGGCACCCCGTTCGGCGCCATTGAAGTGAAGCTCGGCCGACTGGATGGCCGGGTCGTCCAGGTTTCACCCGAATTCGAGTCCTGCCGCCGTGCCAGCGAGACGGCGGGCGTCCCGTTACGCGAGGTCTTCGACGCCGCGAGAAAAGCCTTTCAGCCATGATCGATCCCAACATCCTTCCCCTGCTCTGCTGTCCGGAAACACGGCAACCTTTGCGCCTGGCCGACCAGTCCGTGCTGGACCGCGTCAACCAAGCCATCGCGGGCGGCGCGACAAAAGATCACGCCGGCCGTCCCGTGACCCAAATCCTCGAAGCCGCCCTGATCCGCGAAGACGGCAAATTGCTCTATCCCATCCGCAACCAGATTCCCCTGCTCATCGCCGAGCAAGGAATCGCCGTGGTCTGAAGCGGGCGGGATGTCGCGCCGTTCCAAGGCGCGGAAATACCCGTGCGTTCCCAAAGACAACCTGCCACCGCGCAATGCGGCGGGCGCATCTCATCCTTTTGCAGATAGAGGTTGTCGTGCCGCGACAACCCCGTCCGCGCAGAGCGGACGGAATGGAGGGCGTGATGCCGTCCGTTGCGCCGTTGAACGCGGCGCCACCCGTCGCAGCGCGACGAGTTCCACCACTCAGAAGCGTGCATCGTGCAAGGAAGTGAAATGCGCTCCAATGCGGCGGGCGCGCGAAATCTGTTGGTTTCCCCGGGGCCGTTTTCTACCGTGCGCCGCGTTGAACGTGAGATGAAACCCGTGTTGCGACTCCTCATCGTCGAGGACTCTGAATTCGACGCGCAGATGATCACCAGCCTGGTGCGCCGGAGCGGTTACGACGTGGTGTCGGAGCGCGTCGAGACGGGCGAAACCCTCCAGTCCACCCTGCGCGACAAGACGTGGGACATCGTGCTTTCGGATTACAACCTCCCGACCTTCTCGGCTCCCGAGGCGTTGAAGATCGTGCAGGGCAGCGGCCTCGATCTGCCGTTCATCATCATCTCCGGCGGCATTGGCGAGGCGACGGCCGTGGAGGCCATGAAGGCTGGCGCGCACGATTACGTGATGAAGGGCAACCTGAACCGCCTGCCCCCCGCCATCGAGCGCGAGTTGCGCGAGGCGGCCAACCGGCGCGAACGGCGCGAGGCCCGCGAGAAATTGCGAGAGAGCGAACTGCGCTACCGCTTGCTTTGGGAATCCTGCCCGGACGCCGTGTTGCTGATGGATCCGGAGAGCCGCATCCATTTCGCCAATCCCGCCGTGGAGGCGGTGTTCGGCTGCAAGCCGGAAGAGGCCGTGGGCCAGCCGCTGTCCACCTTTCTTCCTCCCGAGCTGCGCAGCGCCGAAGCCGGCGAAATCGAGAACTACCTGCGCACTGGAAAGCGCGGTTCCCTGCCCCGCATTCTGGAAACCGTCGGCCACCGGCGCGACACGCGGACCATCGTCATCGAGGTCACCTTCAGCCATGTGGAATTGCACGGCGAGCGCCGTTACGTGGCCTTTATCCGCGACATCACGGCGCGAAAGCGCGCAGAGCGCGAATTGCGCGAGAACCAGGAGCAGTTTCGCGTCGCGCGGGAAATCCAGCAGCGGCTCTTCCCCAAATCCGCGCCGGAGATTCCGGGTTTCGACATTGCCGGCGTGACTTATCCCGCCGAGGCAGCGGGCGGCGACTACTTTGATTTCTTCCCCATGCTGAACGGCACGCTCGGCGTGGTGGTGGCCGACGTGACCGGGCACGGCATCGGGCCGGCGTTGCTCATGGCCGAGACCCGCGCCTACCTGCGTTCGCTGGCCGCCAACCGCGAGGATCTCGACGAAATCCTCACCCACGCCAACCGCACGCTGGCGGAGGACATTGGCGAGGACCGTTACGTGACAGCGTTGCTGGGCAGGCTGGACACGGCCACGCGCCGCTTCTGCTATGCCAATGCCGGCCATCCGGCGGGCTTCGTCCTCGGCGCGGACGGAAGTGTAAAGCAGGCGCTCAAACGCACCGGCGTGCCGCTGGGAATCCGGTCAAACACAGTTTACACCGGCAATGCCTGCGTGGATCTGGCCACCGGTGATATCATTCTGCTGCTGACCGACGGCGTGGCGGAGGCGTGCGCCCCGGACGAGTCGCTCTTCGAGACCGAACGCGCGCTGGAGGTCGTGCGACAGAATCATCACCGCCCGGCACGAGAAATCCTGGACGAGCTTTACCGCGCCGTGCGCGCTTTCTCCCAGGACACGCCGCAACTCGACGACGTGACCAGCGTCCTCATCAAGGTGCTTTGATCCCGGATTCCGAAAACCTGAGCCGCAAAGGCACGCCAATGGACGCGAATAGGCGGAGAATTCGGGCTCACTCGCGTGGATTGGCGTCCATTCGCGTTCAACTTCGGGTTTCGGTTTAATCCCCGGCGCACGCTGATGAAGGTCTTTCTTCTGCGCTGGGTTCCGCTGCTGCTCTGGATGGTGGTGATCTTCTCGGCCTCCGCCGATGCGAACTCGGTGGCCCACACCTCGACACTCCTCGAACCGTTCCTGCGCTGGCTCAAGGCGGACATTTCCCCCGAGGCCATAGAGCGCGTGCGATGGGTCGTTCGCAAAAGCGCGCACCTGACCGAATACGCGGTGCTGGCCTGGCTCTGGTGGCGGGCGTTGCGCGGCGGCCGCCCGGCGCATCCATGGAATTGGCGCGTGGCGGCCTTCGCGCTTTCGTTCAGCGCGCTCTACGCGGCAACGGATGAATTCCATCAACTGTTCGTCAACGGCCGAACTGGCACGATGCGGGATGTCCTGATCGACACGACCGGGGCGGCGCTCGGCCTGACGGTGGTGCGCGCCATCACGCGGTGGCGGCACGCACGAAAGGCGTAAGGCATGAAATATCCGCTCGTGCCAGTGTCGTTGGTTTACGCGGCGGGACTGATGACCGGGCACTGGCTGGAAGCGTCCGTGGCGGCAACGTTTTGCGGCGTATTCCTGACTGCGGGCGCCGCCGCCATCTGGAAGGCGGGACGTCCGTGGCTGGCCGGATGTGCGTTGTTCCTCTTCGGTTGGTTAAACCTCACGCTGCGAACCGCCGTACTTTCGCCGGACGATCTCCGCGCCATTACCAGCGAACATCCAACGCTCGTGCGGGTGCGCGGCATCCTCGCCGAGGCGCCATCACAGCGGGTGTTTGTTCGCGACGGCAAGGAATCGTGGCGCACGCAGTGCGAACTTCGTGTCGGAGCCATCCAGAGCGGCGATGGCCAATGGCGGCAATCCCGCGGCCGGATCATGACCATCACAAGCGGCCTGCTGGCCACGAACCTGAGGCAAGGCCAACTCGTGGAAGCGCGGGGCGTGCTGGCGCGGCCTGCATCACCCATCGCTCCCGGCGTGTTCGATCATCGCTGGCATCTCCAGTCGCGCGGTATGTTCAGGGAATTGCGCGTGGATGTCCCCGAGGAATGGAAGGCCGTCGGGCCAATGGTGCCACCGCCCTTTTCCACGCGGTTTTGCGCGTGGGCGCAGGAAACCCTGGCGCGCGGCCTGCCCCGGCCGGACGAGGCGTTGAAGTTGCAATGGGCGATGCTGCTGGGCTGGCAAACGGCGCTGACAAACGAGGTTTCCGAACCGTTCATGCGCTCGGGCACGATGCACATCTTCGCGATTTCAGGGCTGCACATCGCACTCATCGCCGCAATCTTCGTTGTGCTGCTGCGGGCGTTTCTCGTGCCGCGGCTGGCCTGCGGACTTGTGGTGATCCCGCTGATCTGGTTTTACACGATGGCCACCGGCTGGCAGCCCTCGGCCATCCGCTCGACGGTAATGATGACGGTCGTGATCGGCGGCTGGATGTTGAAACGTCCCGGCAACCTGCTCAATTCGCTCGCCGCCGCGGGATTTATCATTCTGCTCTGGGATCCGCGGCAGTTGTTCCAGGCGAGTTTCCAACTTTCCTTCTTTGTCGTCCTCTCGATCGCGCTGCTCCTGCCGCAACTCGAGCGCCTCAAGGAACACGCCTTGAAGTTCGATCCGTTGCTCCCGATGGAACTCCGACCCCGGTGGCAGCGCTGGGCCATCCACGCCGGCAACGCCGTTTGGATGTGTTTCGCCACATCGCTGGCCGCCTTCCTTGGGTCGCTGCCGCTCATCGCGCATTACTTCCACCTGTTCACGCCGGGAAGCTTGCTGGCAAACCTCGTGGTGGTGCCTGTCAGCGGGCTGGCGCTAATGAGCGGGCTTGGCGCATTGCTCACTGGAGATGTTCTTCCCGCCGGCACGGAACTCTTCAACCACAGCGGATGGTTCTTCATGCGAGCGATGATGTGGTTGAGCGAAGGCGCGACGGAACTGCCGGCAAGCTGGATGCATGTGCGCCCGCCCGGCCCGCTGGAATTCGCCCTTTATTACGGCACATTGCTCGCGCTGCTCACTGGTGTCTTGCGGCATTCGCGATGGCGATGGTTCGCCGGCTGCGCATTGGGAGCCATCGCGCTGACGGTGATGGTGCAGTACCTCCACGCGAGGAGCTTTGCCGAACTTCACGTGGTACCCACCCGCGAAACACTTGTCGTTTGCGGGCGAAAAGCCGGGGCGACCGAACGCTGGCTCACGGGCTGTGGAGACGAGGCGGGTTTTGGCCTGGTGCTCAAGCCATTCCTCCAGGCGCAGGGCATCAACCGGCTCGACCCTCTCGTTCTTCCGGTGGGCGACAGCGACCACTCCGGCGCAGTGCGGGAACTGGCGGAGCTATTCCCGCCGTCCCGCGTCTTCGCCTCGCCAACACTGTCCCGATCCACGAAGTTCCGTTCCCTTGTGGCGGAACTTGCCGCGCGATGCCCGATCGAGACCAATGCCGTTGCCGCGGCGCGCGCCGACCCGTGGACGTTGCTCGCTCCCCGCGCGGGCGACCGCTTCGATCACACAGCCGATGGCGCGATGGTGCTGGCGGGCGAATTCGGCGGCGTGCGCGTGTTGTTGCTGCCCTCCCTCGGTCTGGCCGGACAAAACGCGTTGTTCCACCACGCCAGTGACCTTCGCGCCGATATCGTGATCACCGAGATGACCACGATGGGCGAACCCCTGCCCGCGCCGCTGCTCGAACGCATTCGTCCGCGCCTGATCATCGTCGGCGACTCGGAGCCACCTTCCGGTCGCCGCGCCCCGCCTGCGTTGCGAACGCGGCTTCAACGCGCAGGCGTGCCCGTTCTCTTCATGCACCAAACCGGCGCGATCCGGCTGCGCTGCAAGGCTGGCCGCTGGACCACGGACACGGCGCGGGAATGAAGGTGCCGCGACGGTCCTCATTCATCCGCGATCCCGAAGCGGAGGAATTCCCAGAGGGTTAAGAGTGGGATGGAGTGAACGGGAGGTTAAACACCACGCAACGCATTCGCGAACCCAGCCGCGGCTTGGACTGCGCCAGCAGAGCGCCCGTCCTCGACAACAGTACTGCGGAGGGTGGACAGCGGCGATTGCACCGTCGCGCTGCGCTTGCCGGGGCGGTCAGAAAATGCGCCGAATTTTACGATGCACTGGAAATAGCCTTTGTCACCAACCAAGGCCCGTTGTTACGGTTTCGTCACAACCCAACACGAACCATCATGCGTAATATCATTCGTCTGACCGCATTCTGTCTCGGACTGGCCGTTTGGCCGCTCTTGGCCGCCGATTCCGTCATGATCACCGAATTCTGTTCCGACAATCGGAACGGACTCGTGGATGAGGATGGTTCACGCGAAGACTGGATTGAGATCTTCAACGCCGGAACCAACGCGGTGAACCTGTTCAACTGGTCGCTGACTGACTCGGCGTCGAGCCTCAACAAATGGCGGTTCCCGGCCACGAACATCGCCGCCGGGCAATACATCGTGGTGTTCGCGTCGAACAAGGACCGCGCGGTTCCGGGCGCGCGATTGCACACGAACTTCAAGCTCGATCCGGTGCCCGGTGAATATCTGGCATTGGTCCGGCCGGACAATTCCATCGCCACCGAGTTCGCGCCCACCTACCCGTCGCAGGCGCAGGATGTCTCCTACGGCGTGGCGGTGACCGCGACGACGAACAGCCTCGTCGTCAGCGGTGCGCCCGCGCGCTATCTGGTGCCGACGAACTTCGCGCTTGATGGATTCTGGATGGGCGCGGGCTTCGATGATTCGGCATGGAGCAACGCGTTGACGGGAATTGGGTTCGGCTTTCCCACCAACCTCGCGCAGACCGACATCCGCGTGGCGCTGTCCAACGTGAACTCGTCCGTGTATCTGCGCGTGCCGTTCACGGTGGCCAATCCTGCCGCCTTGCAGACGGTGTTGTTCAAGGCGCGCTACGATGACGGCTTCGTCGCATATCTGAACGGCCAGGAAGTCGCGCGGCGCAACGCGCCGAAGCAGACCGCCGGCGGCGTGGTGGCCAACAGCACCAACGACTGGGCAAACGGAAACGCCGCGCAGGGTTACAACGGCTGGTACTACGGCTACTACAACAAGAGCATCGACACGAACGACAACACTTTCAGCCATCAGACGGATTTCAACATCACGGACAGCCTCTGGACCTTCAATGGCTCGACCTGGGCACTCGGCCCCGGCGATCCGCCGTGGACGCAGGTCAGCCAGACGACCTGGCATCCGAACGGCGTGAACAACACCGTGAACCACTGGGCCATCCGCCGCTGGGTCAGCACCGCCAACGGCGTCATCACCGCGCGCGTCACCTTTGCCAAGAGCGCCTCGGGCGGCAACGGAGCCACCTTGCGGGTGATGTTCAACGGGACGGAACTGACCGCGCGCACGGTCGCCGCCACGGACACCATCGGATTCACCACCAATATCGTCATCGGCGGCGTGGACATCGGGGATGTCATCGACTTCGCGCTGGATTCCACCGGCACCGACTTCCAGGCAACGGACGGAACAGACACTTGCATCTTCGGAGCGGAACTGACGTTGGCCGCGTCCGGCGACACCATCTGGAACTCGGTGGCAACGGGCTTGGCCACGGCCTCGGAGAATAATTCCGGCGATACGATCGACATCACGTATTACCGAAGCTTCCTCGTCGCGGGCACGAACGTGCTCTCGATCCACGGCCTGAATGCCGGCGCTACGGACGCGGATTTTCTCGCGCTACCGGAGTTGTTCAGCGTCACCGCCACGGTTTCGACGAACCAGCGGCTCTATTTCTCCAGCCCCACGCCAGGCGCGGTGAACGGCGCTGGAAATACAAATATAGGTCCCCTGCTCTTCGACATCACCCACACCCCGCACGAACCTGCCACGAACGAATCGGTCCTGGTCACCGTCCGCCCGGTCCAGACCTTCAACGCCCTGAGCAACGTCACGCTGGTCTATCGTGTGATGTTCAACACTGAGAGCAATCTGTTGATGAACGACGCCGGCACCAACGGCGACACCACGGCGGGCGACGGCATCTTTTCGGCCCGCATCCCTTCGGGCATTGCCACGCCCGGCCAGATGGTGCGCTACGCCTTCGTCAGCCGCGACGTGTTGAACCAGACAAACCGCTCGCCGCTCTACGCCACGGCGCGGTCGCCGCAATATTACGGCTACGTGATCAAGGATTCATCGCTCACCAACCCGCTGCCCGTGCTACAGTGGTATGTGACGCCCACCGACTTCAGCAACTCCGCCACCGACACGCCGGGCGGACGCGGGTCGATCTATTTCTTCGGACAGTTCCTCGACAACGTGGGAATGACCTTGCATGGCCAGAGCAGCGCCAGTTTCCCGAAGAAGAGCTACAACTTTAACCTCAACCCCGGCCACAAGCTGACTTGGGATGGCGATAAACCCTCCATCAGCGACTTCGCTCTCATCACCGCCTGGGCTGACCGTTCCTACATTCGCTACCCTGCGGTGGCCGACACCTACGCGATGGCAGGCGCGAAGGGCCATTTCACCTTTGCCGTGCGGGTTCACACCAACGGCGGCTTTCACAGCGTGGCGCACCTCACCGAGCAAGGT
>CAYQWK010000276.1:0-7668 GCA_964420805.1 uncultured Bifidobacteriaceae bacterium
CGGATTTTTTTCGGACCGAGATCGTAGGCGAGATAACGAGTACTGGCTTCGAGCGAAGCCTTGGCCACGCCCATGACGTTGTAATGCGGCACGACCTTCTCCGCGCCGTAATAGCTCATGGCCACGATGCTGCCGCCCTCGGTCATCAAGGGTGCCGCGCCGCGCGCGAGCGCGACGAGCGAGTAGGCGCTGATGTCGTGGGCGACGCGGTAGGCCTCGCGGCTGGTATTGATGAACTCGCCCTCGAGCGCCTCCTTGGGCGCGAAGGCCACGGAGTGCAACAACAGGTGCAGCTTGCCAAATTTCGCGCCCACCTCGGCGAACACGCGGGCGATGTCCTCGTCTTTCGTGACGTCGCAGGGCATGAGCAAGGTGTCCGGACCGAACGTGCCGGCGAGTTCTTCGACGTTCTCCTTGAGGCGTTCGCCCTGGTAGGTGAAGGCGAGGGACGCGCCCGCTTTGTGCCAGGCCTGCGCGATGGCCCAGGCGATGGAGCGTTTGTTGGCGACACCGAAGACGATTCCGATTTTTCCGTTGAGCAATGACATAGAATTGAACGTGTGTTCGCCCGGTTGAGTAAGCGTTTGACCGCGCAGTGGCAAGATTTCAAACCAGCGCCGCCTTTGGGCTTTCGTTGCGCGGCGCGGCGCGTTTAGGTTCCGCGCGTTCATGCGATTGCTTGATCGCTATCTCCTCCGCGAGCTGTTGCTGCCGCTGGCCTGTTGTGTCATCGGCTTCCTCGTCTGCTTCATCACGTTCGACATGTTCAACGAGATGAACGCCTTCCAGCGCAACCGGCTCACGGCCGCGGACATCCTGGAATATTACGGCCACCGCATCCCGGAACTGGTGGTGGCCAGCTACATCATGCCGATGGCGCTGCTGCTCTCGCTGCTTTACGCGCTGACCGGCCACGCGCGGCACAATGAGTTGACGGCCATGCGCGCCACGGGAATTTCGCTGGGCAGAATCTCCGTGCCTTACTTCATTGTCGGCCTCGTGTTCAGCGGCGCGTTGTTCGCGTTGAACGAGGCGGTGGTGCCGGACGCCGTGGACGCCTGCGAGCGCGTGATGCAACGCCACGCGCCAAACCAGCCCCGCGCCGCCGAGCGCGCCTGGAAACGCAATGTCATGTTCGTCAACGACCTCGACCGGCGCACCTGGCGCATCGGCGCGTACCACCAGCAGGCGCGCATCATGCACCAGCCGGTGATCGAATGGCGGCAGCCCGACGGCTCGCGCGAAGAAATCTACGCCGAGCGCGGACGCTGGGCGAACCGCCGCTGGGTGCTGACCAACGTGCAACGGTTCGAGTTTTCGGGCGGGGAGGGCGAACTGCCCCGGAGCGAACTGCTCAAGGAACTGGTGCTGCCATCGATGATCGAGACACCGCGCCTGATCCAGAGCGAGATCAAGATCAGCTCGCTGGAGTCGCTGCGGTCCCTCCGCAAGACCCAGCTTTCCTCGGCGGCCATTCTCGATTACCTGCAACTGCACCCCCAACTCGACGAGCGAAAGGGCGACCAGTTGCTGACCATGCTGCACAGCCGGCTGGCCATGCCGTGGACCTGCCTGGTGGTGGTGTTAATCGCGGTCCCGTTCGGCTCGCTGCCGGGCCGGCGCAACGTGTTCGTGGGCGTGGCCTCAAGCATCGGCATCTGCTTTGTCTATTTCGTCGCCAAAGACCTGGCGCTGGCGCTGGGCAGCGGTGGCTACGTCGCCCCGTGGATCGCGGCGTGGATGCCCAATGTGTTCTTCGCCATCACGGGCCTGGTGTTGATGTGGCGCGTGCGGTAACGGAACGGCGAGTTTGATTTCCCATGAGCGACACGCCCTCCGAAATCCAACAACGCTACGAGCGGCTCAAGCTGATGCACGACGTCAGCAACGTCATCCGGTCCACCCTCGATCCGCAGGAGGCGTTGCAACTCATCGTGGGCGAGGCAGTCCGGTTGACCCGGGCCGGAAGTGGTTCCGTGGCGCTCATCAACCCCACCACGCAACGCCTTGAAATCCAGGCGGCGCGCGGCTTGCCGGACAACGCCGCTGAACTTCGCCTGCCAGTGGGCGAGGGCGTGACCGGCTGGGTCGCACGTCACGGGCGCACCGCCCGCGTAGGCGAAGTGCAGTCCGATCCGCGCTACGTCTCCCTGCGCTCCGACGTGCGCTCTGAACTGGCCGTGCCGCTCGAAGTGCGTGGCGAAGTGCGCGGGGTCATCAATGTCGATTCCGACCGCGTCAACGCCTTCACGGAGGACGACCAGGAACTCCTCGAAGCGCTCTCGCGCGAGGCCGCCAAGGTGGTTCACAACACCTGGCTCTACGAACAACTCAGGTTCCGGGCGCGGATGTTCGAGACGCTGTTGAATGTCGGGCGCACGATCAACTCGACGCTCAACCTGGACGATGCGCTCCAGACGATCACCCGGGAGGCGGCGTCCTTGATGCAGGCCAAAGTTTGTTCGCTCCTGCTTTTGGACGACTCGCGCGAGTGGCTTGATCTGCGGGCCAGCCACGGCGCAGGATCGGCCTATGTGAGGAAACCGCGCCTGAGTGTCGAAGAAAGCCTCGTCGGCGTGGTCATCCGGCGGAAGAAGCCGCTTCAGGTCCCCGACGTGCGGACTTCGTCGCGCTACCAGAACGTAGAGGTGGCCCGTGCCGAGGGCCTGGTTTCGCTCTTGAGCGTGCCGTTGATCTTTTCTGGCCAGGCCATCGGCGCGCTGTGCATCTACAAAGGCGAGCAGTTCACTTTCTCAAATGAGGAGGTCCGTATCCTCTCCGCGCTGGCCGAACTTTCCGCGATTGCCATCGAGAAAGCACGGCTCTACGAGCGCGTGATGGATGTGGAGGAACACCTGCGGCAGAACGAGCGTCTTTCCGCGCTGGGCCTGCTGGCCGCCGAGGTTGCGCACGAAATCCGCAACCCGCTCACGGTGATGAAGATGCTGTTCCACTCGCTCGACCTCCGGTTTGCCGAGGGCGATCCAAGGACGAAAGACGCCGAGATTGTCTCCGCGAAGATGGATCATCTGAACCGGATTGTGGAACAGGTGCTCGATTTCGCGCGCAGTACGGAGCCGCAGTTGGACCGGGTGAACGTGAACCAACTCCTTGACGACCTCTCCTTGCTGGTGCGGCATAAGCTGAAGAACCAGAACGTGGAGTTTCAACGTCAACTCGCGCCGGGTCTTCCGGCGCTGATGGGCGACGCGGCGCAATTGGAGCAGGCCTTTCTCAACCTCACCCTCAACGCCGTGGAGGCAATGCCCGGCGGTGGCAAACTCACGTTGAGCACCCGCCTCATCCCGCCCGCCCGCAGCAGCGGCACGGCGCACGTCGCCATCGAGTTCAAGGACACGGGCGCGGGCATGACACCGGCGCAGCAAAAACGGGTGATGGGCTCGTTGTTGAGCACGACCAAGGCGAAGGGAACGGGCCTCGGTCTGGTGATTGTGCGGCGCGTCGTCGAGACGCACCGGGGCAGGCTGCGCATCCGCTCGAAGTCCGGCCACGGCACCACGATCACCCTGGTGCTGCCGCTCGCCGGGCAGTAGCGGCCAGTCTCAGCGCGATGGCGCGGGTGGCGGCTTTACATCGGCGGCACCAGGCGGCTTGCCGTCGAGTGTGTAGTTCAAATTCGGATTCGTGTTGGTCTTGGTGGCACCCTTTTGCGCGACCAGATCCGGCGGCTCCAACTGCCGGCCCTGGTCGTTCGAGTCCTCGATCCATTTCTCCAGCACCCCACGAAGACGTTTGAGGGTTGCCGCATGGTCCGGCGAACCAGCGAGGTTGTGCATCTGCCACGGATCCGATTCGAGATCGTATAACTCCTCCGCCGGCATGGTCGGCGCGGCCAGCACGGCCTGCTCAGGCGTGAGCTTCCCCTGAGCGTTCAGCTCCTTGATCAAATTCCAGACCGGATACTGCTTCGCCTTGTATTCGTTGGGCTGAAGAAACGGGCGTTCGGGTGTGAAGTTCCGGATGTAGCGGTGCCGCGCATCGCGCACGGTGCGGAGACGAAACACCGTTTCATCGCAGCGGTCCCGAGCGCCGAACGCGAACTCGCGCGCCGGCTCCGCCCTGTCGCCGAGGAACACGCGGCCCTGCATCTTCGACGGTTTGGAAAGCCCGGCGAAGGCCAACATCGTCGGCGCGAGGTCGATGGATTCGATGATTTGCGTATTGATCGTACCAGGCCGGAAACTCGCGGGGGCGGGAAACGCCTTCGGCCAGCGGATCATCATCGGGACGCGCAAGCCTTCCTCGTAGCAGAACTGCTTGCCGCGCACATGCGCCTGCCCGTTGTCGCCGAAGAACACCACGATGGTGTTGTCCGCCAGCCCGTCCTTCTCCAGCCGTTCGAGAATCACGCCCACCTTGCGATCCAGTTCGGTGGCAGAGTCGAGGTAATCGGCCCAGTCCTTTCGCGTGATCGGATGATCGGGATAATACGGCGGAAGCTCGACCTTGGCCGGATCCGCGCGTTTCGGGCCGTGAAACGTCCGGTGGGTCTCGGAGAAATTGACTTGCGCGTAGAACGGCTGGTTCGTCGCGAGGTCGGACCATTTGTCCGAATCGAACGACTTGCCGGTGTATGTGAAATTCCAATCGGTCTTTCCCGAACCGCGAAAGCCGGTCGGCAGCACGCGGACGTTGGCCGTGAAGTACCCGCCGTCCCGCAGCCAGTCGGTGAGCACCCGCACGCCTTCGGGCAGCTTGAATCCGTCGTCACGATGCGAGCGGTGGTTGTGCGCGCCGATGGTGGTCTGGTACATGCCGGTCATGAAGGCTGAGCGGCTGGGCGAACAAACCGGCGCCGTGGTGAAGAACCGGTCGTAGCGCACCCCGGCCCGTGCGAGGGCGTCGATATTCGGCGTCCAGACCTCCCTGGTGCCGTAACAACTCAGGTGCGGCCCAAAATCCTCGGCGATGAGCCAGAGGATATTCGGGCGCGGCACGGCGGCGCGAAGCGCCGGTGCGGCCAGGAACAAAGCAAGTATGACCAGGAGAACAAAGCGGATTGGATTCATGCGCAAATCAGACGCTGCCAGCCCCTTTGCAATGGTTGACCTCGAAGGTCAGTTCGTCGCCGGCATCCGCCTGGAGCTGCGCCCCAACCTCCATCGACTGGCACTTCGACGTCGATCCCGCCTTGGCTACGGTCACCACCGAGTCCGCTGTATCGAAGTCAATCTCGACATCCACGTTTTTGTTCTTGGTGGGAAATTTCCCGGCGTTCTTCGCGGCCACCAACCCCTCGGCAAAACAGTAGATCATCTTGTTGAAGTCGATGCGGTCGAGAACCACCACGGTGCTGGCCGGCGCGCCGCTCGCCTTGATGCCCATGCCCGAGGCGACGTTGACCTTCTCCCCATCGCCCGTCTTTTCGGCGTTGCGCAGCGCGAGAATCTCCGATGGATCCTCACCACGCCGCAGGATGTGTTTGTCGTAGAACGTGTTTCCTGAGGCAGGGTTGTTGAGAATCAAGGTGACGGTGAGGACATCCTTGCCGCCAAATGCGCTGGCGATGGTCCAGACCAGCTTGCCGCGTTGTTGCGACTTGGATTCGTCGGTGACTGTAAATTTGGGCATTGTGTCCCTTTCTGGTCCGGACCGGACGAACATCAGAGTATCCGGAGCCGATGGTTTTGTTATTCAGGGAATGCAGGGGCAGACTTGTCGAGGCATCAGGTCGTGTCAAACAGTTCCCCGCCGCTCTCCGTTCTCCGGGCTGGGCGTGAATCGACCGGGACATCTGCGGCTCGTCGTGAACACCCTGCGCACAACTTCGGGCACCCGCCCCTTTACAGCATTGGGCGCCGTCCCTAAAGTCCGCCGCATGGCCGTGGAATCCGACGCCTCCGAGTTTGTCGATCGAGAATTTGAAGCCGCGCAACGCACGTTTCGCGGCCCCGTACCCACCACGACCGCCGCGCCTGCCGAGGGCGTTCGCGCGCCCACGCGCGAGGAACTCGAATCACAGGCCGGCAACCTCCAGTCCCGGCTGGCGGATTTGAAACGCGCGCAGACCGAACTTGAGCGCGAACGCGCCGGCCTCGAGGAGACCCGCCGCCGCCAGAGCGAGTTCACGACCGGCCGCGCCGAGATGATTCAGAATCTCACGCGCGGCATCGGCCTGCTTGAGGAGTCCGAGTTCGCCGCGCGACGCGACGCCGAGCAGATGGCACGCACGCTGGGCGAGTTGCGCGAGGCGTTGAACAAGGTCCAGTCGATCAATGAACAGACATGGACCAAGGACGACTTCCAGATCGAACTGACCCGCGCCAACACGACCATCGAAGCCGCGCGCATGGAGTGGAATGGTGCGCGGATCAAGTGGCCGCTGCTCTCGGGCGAAAACCTCGCCAAGGTCGCCGAGAAGGACACTCCCGCTCCGACGCCGGTGGCGGAGAAAAGTTTCGCGCAATTGAGCCGGCTGGGACTTGCCTTCACCTGGCCGCTGTTGATCGGAATTCTCGCCCTCATCGTGGTGCTGATCGTTCGGCATTGAGTTGTCCGGTATGGCCTGGTTGAGCAAGAAACGAGACCCCATTTCCGAACGCGCTCAGGCGCTGGAGGACGAGATCGAAGCACTGGAACGCGAGATCGAACGCCTCCAGCACGAGTCTGTCCAGCCGCAGCCCAAGTTCCGCTCCTCGACCCGACCCGGCGGAATCGTGACCGCAGCCGCACCCACCGCGACCGCGGAGCGCGAGGAGTTTGAGGAGGTCGAGCAAACGCCCGTCAAGTCGCCCGAAATGCCCGCGCCCAAGGCGCATTACAACGAATTGGGCGTGCGCAAATATGACCTGGCCGAGGCGTGGCAAAAACTGCGCGCGCATTTCAAAGGGCCGGCCACCTCCAATCCGAAGCTGGTAAATTACCTCGCGGCCGGCAGCCTCCAGGGCATGCGGCAGATGCGCTACGAAAAGCGCGTGGCCCGCAACCGCTTCATTCTCTCCGTGGTGGTACTGCTGCTGATGCTCTGGGGCATTCTCGCCGTGGTGTTCCGGCACTAACGCCCGGCCGAACGCTCCGGCTCCGGGCGGCCAGCGTAGTCCGGTTCCTTCACCGCTTCCATTACCCGCTTCACCACGTCGTCGGTCGTCACGCCCTCGCTGGCGGCGGCGAAGTTGGCGAAGATACGATGCCGCAAAACGGGAAGCGCATGGGCGCGCACGTCGGCGCACGAAACGCTGGTGCGGCCCTGCATCACCGCGTGGGCCTTGGCGGCGAGCAGCAGATATTGCCCCGCGCGAGTCCCCGCGCCCCAACGAACCCAGCGCTTGATGAAATCGGGCGCGCCCGCGGTTTCCGGCCGCGTCGCGCGGATCAGGTTCATGGCGTACAGCGCGACGTGCTCGCTGACCGGCACCTGGCGGACGAGCTTCTGGAACTGCATGATGCCCGGCGCGTCGAGCACGCGTTGCACGTCCCACTCCGTGTCGCGCGTGGTTTCGAGCAGCACGCGCTGCTCGTCCTCGGCGCTGGGATATTTCATGAGGATGCAGAACATGAAGCGGTCCAGTTGCGCCTCGGGCAGCGGATAAGTGCCCTCCTGTTCGATTGGGTTCTGCGTGGCCATGACCATGAACGGCTCGGGCAGATCAAGGGTCTGGCCGGAGGCGGTCACGCGTCGTTCCTGCATTGCTTCGAGCAACGCGGCCT
>CAYQWK010000276.1:7678-8309 GCA_964420805.1 uncultured Bifidobacteriaceae bacterium
CTGCGTGGCGAGCACAAAGAATGGCGGATAGAGGCGGCGGCGCACCCCACCGGTCGTTACGCGATGTTCCTGCATCGCTTCGAGCAGCGCGGCCTGCGTCTTGGGCGGCGTGCGGTTGATCTCGTCGGCCAGCAGCAGGTTCGCGAAAATCGGACCGCGATGAAACCGGAAGTGCCGCCGCCCGGACTCTGGATCTTCCTCGAGAATGTCCGTGCCGGTGATGTCGCTCGGCATGAGGTCCGGCGTGAACTGGATCCGGTGAAAGCTGAGTCCAATCGCATCACCGATCGATTTGATGAGAAGCGTCTACCCTAGACCCGGCGCCCCTTCGAGAAGCACGTGTCCCCCGGCAAACAGAGCCGCGAGCGTGAAGCTCACCACTTCCTGCATCCCCACACTGGCGCGACCGATCTCCTGCTCCACCGCACGAAAGTGTGCGCGAAACTCCGCCACATCTGCTTGAAGCTTTTCTGCTCCGACCGCCTCAGCCATTCCTCATCCCCCTGATTCTCTTCAACGTTCCGGTCTTAACACAGGGATCCACCCCACGGGAGAGCCCCATTCGGTCGAGCTATTTGAGCAGGTCGCGGTATTCGACGGTCATGGGGTGCCTCCGGTTCGGGGGCGCCCT
>CAYQWK010000277.1:0-8291 GCA_964420805.1 uncultured Bifidobacteriaceae bacterium
GACGAACAAGCCAAATCCGCAGAACGCCTGCGGGATTGTGCTTCTCTCCTGCTCGCGTGTGTTGCGCAAACGCGCGATTTCGCGCGCGATCAGCGCGCGTTGTTGGAACAACTATTTCCGTAGAAACGGCTCGGAAAAACTCCGCGGCCGCGGCCTCTCCGTCCTGCACGCCCTCTGGCACTGGCGCGAGGGCTGGGCCGAGAAGCTCAACACGCCGCCCTTCAAGGTCGTCGGCAACGAGATGCTGGGCCGCATCGCCCGCGCGGCCGAGGAGGGCGCCCCGCCCGAGGAGGTCCTGCGCGTTAACCTCGGCCGGCGCCACGACCGGCTGTTCCCGTCGCTCGCCGAGGCCATCCGCCGCAGCTTCGCCACCGACCCGCACACCCTGCCGCGCCGCGAACGCCGTCGCGACTTCAACCCGATGACGCCGGACGAGCTCGCCCGCCAGGACCGCATCAAGGCCGACCGCGACCGCCTCGCCGCGGGCCTCCAGCTCGACCCCACCCTCATCGCCACTCGCACACAGTTGGTGCAACTCGCCCGCGACCCCTCGTCCATCGAGGAAGTCCTGCTGCCCTGGCAGGCCAAACTGATCAAGGCCGAGCCGGCCTGGCGGAGCTGATCTACCTCATGCCATCCCCTGTTTGTCATTCTGAGCCCCGCGAAGAATCCATCTGTGCGCGCGAATCCTGATGGATCCTTCGCGCGGCTCAGGATGACCGCCTCGCTTTAAAGTGCCTGACTCCGCCAACATCGCCCGCCACCTGCCGCTGATGGCCGCGCGCCAGCCGGACCACCCGGCGGTGAAGATCCCCCGCGGCCGGACCGGGGCTGGCGGCATCGATTATCTGACCCTGTCGTTCCGCGAACTGGACGCCGAGGTCGATGCGTGGGCGGCGAAACTCACCGCGCGCGGCGTGCAGCGCGGCGACCGCGTGCTCGTCATGGTGCGCCAAGGCCTGCCGCTCATCGCCGCGGCCTTCGCGCTCTTCAAGCTCGGCGCCGTGCCGGTCATCATCGATCCCGGCATGGGCCGGAAAAGTTTCCTCGCCTGTGTTGCCCGCTCCCGACCCCGCGTGCTGCTCGGCATCCCGCTCGCGCAAGGCATGAGCCTCTTGTTCCGGGGTGCATTCAAGTCCGTGGATGTTCGCATTTGGGTAAGCGGCTCCTCAACCCATCGGCTGCTTGGGGATCGTGAAACCGTAAATCTGAAATCTGAAATCGTAAATTCGGCGGCCACGGATCTGGCCGCCGTGCTGTTCACCAGCGGCTCCACCGGCGCGCCGAAGGGCGTCTGTTACGAGCACGGCATGTTCGAGGCCCAGGTGCGGTTGATTCGCGAAACCTACTCCATCCAGCCGGGCGAGGTGGATCTGCCGATGCTGCCGATCTTCGCGCTGTTCAACCCGGCGCTCGGCATGACGACCATCGTGCCCGAGATCGACCCGAGCCGCCCGGCCACGGTTGACCCGGAGAAAATCGTTCGCGCCATCCGGCAGGAAAATGTGACCAACACCTTTGGCTCGCCCACGCTCTGGCGCATCATCAGCCGCCACTGCCTGCGGAACAATCTCACGCTGCCTTCCGTGAAGCGTGTGCTCATGGCCGGCGCCCCCGTGCCGCCGGGCCTGTTCGCCGACCTGCAGAAAATCCTGCCCAACGGCACCGCCCACAGCCCCTACGGCGCCACCGAATCCCTGCCCGTCGCCAGCATCGGCGCCACCGAGGTGCTGGGCGAAACCGCCGCGGCCACGGCCGCCGGCAAGGGCACCTGCGTCGGCCGCCCCGTGCCGGGCATTCAGGTCAAAATCATCGCCATCACCGATGAACCGCTGGCGGAAATCCAGGAGCTTCCCGTCGGCGAGATCGGCGAAATCATCGTTTCCGGCCCCGTGGTCACGAAAACCTACGATCAACTTCCCGAAGCCACGGCGTTGGCAAAAATCAACGATCCGCAATCCGCAATCGCCAATGGGGCGTCCGCTATTTGGCATCGTCTCGGAGACGTGGGTTATTTGGACGCCCTCGGCCGCCTCTGGTTCTGCGGCCGCAAGGCCGAGCGGGTCGAAACCAACCACGGCCCGCTCTACACCGAGCAGGTCGAGCCGGTCTTCAACGCGCACCCCGCTGTCGCCCGCACCGCCCTCATCGCCACCGGCCACGACGGCCGCCGCCCGGCCATTGTGGTCGAGCCCGTCTCGCGCGACGTGGTGGCCACTCCCTCCCTGCGCCGCAAGCTCGTGCGGGAGCTCCGCGAACTCGGCGCGGCGCATCCGCACACCGACCTCATCCGGCTCGCCTACCTGCACCCGCATCTGCCGGTGGATGTCCGCCACAACGCCAAGATCCACCGCCTCGCCCTCGCCCGTTGGGCCGAGGGCAAGCACGGCTACGAGCTGGACAAGCGAAATGTCCCGTCCAGCGCCCTGAAGATATGAGCGGGCCGGCCTTCATCACCGGTGCCAGCGGCTTCATCGGCGGCAAGATCGCCGAGCGCCTGCTCGCCGGGGGCCGCCGCGTGCGCGTCCTCGCCCGTCGGCCGTTGCCGCACCTCGCGGCGCTCGGGGCCGAGGTCATCCCCGGCGACCTCGACAGCCCCGACGCTCTGCGCCGCGGCTGTCAGGGGGCCGAGACCGTCTTCCATGTCGCCGGCCGCGTCGGCGTGTGGGGGCCGGCGGATGATTTTTTCCGCGTCAACGTCGGGGGCACGCGCAACGTCCTCGCCGCCTGTCGCGCGGCCGGTGTGCCGCGCCTCGTTTACACCAGTTCGCCGAGCGTGGTCTACAGCGGCGGCGATCTGGCCGGCGCGAACGAGTCCGCTCCGCTCTGCACGGCGGCTCCCTGCGCCTACCCGACGAGCAAGGCCGCCGCCGAACGCGAGGTGTTGGCGGCGAACGGGCCGGCGCTCGCGACCGTCGCCCTGCGCCCTCACCTCGTGTGGGGCCCGGGCGACAAGAACGTCGTGCCCCGAGTGCTGGCCCTGGCGCGCGCCGGCCGGCTCAAGATCGTCGGCTCCGGCCGCAATCGGGTGGACGTGACCCACATCAGCAACGTCGTGGACGCCCACCTCCTCGCCGAAAAGAGGCTTGGCGAATGTCACTTAATACGTGACATTCCTCCCGTCGCGCCCCCATCGGAATGTAACGTATTAAGTGACATTCCTGCCACGCGCACGGGCGGTGGTGGTCGCGCCTACTTCATCACCAACGGCGAACCGGTCGTGCTCTGGGACTGGATCAACCAGCTCCTGCGCGGCGTGGGTATTCCCGAAATCACCCGGCGCATCCCGCTGCCGGTGGCCTACGCCGCCGGTGGTCTGATGGAAGGCCTCTGGCGTGTCTTGCCACTCAAGGGCGAGCCGCCGATGACACGCTTCGTCGCCAAGGAAATGGCGACGGACCACTGGTTCGACATCTCCGCCGCGCGCCGCGATCTCGGCTACGCCCCGCGCGTCACGATGGAGCAGGGCACCGTTGAACTCATTGAGCACCTGATAAAAATGTAGGGGCGGTGCTTGCCGCCGCCCGCGAAGTCACTTCGCGAAAAGCTCCGCGAGTTTCTCCAACACGGTTTCCGCTGCGCCCGCATCAATCAACCCGAGCCGTTTCACCAGCCGCTGCCGGTCCACCGTGCGGAGCTGATCGAGCACCACCTGCCCGGACTTGCCCCGGAACGTGCAGGGCACGCGGGTGGGGTAGTCGCGCCCCTTGGTTGTCATCGGCGCGATGATCACGGTGGAGATGTGCGCGTTCATCTCGTCCGGCGAAACCACCAGGGCCGGACGCGTCTTCTTGATCTCGCTGCCGATGGTCGGATCGAGGTTCACCAACCAGACATCGAAGCGCCGGATCACCACTCCCACTCCTCATTTTCGAACTGCGTGGAGGAGGGCGCTTCCTCCTGCACCAGGAAATCGTCCTTGGCCGCCGCCATGTCCGCGAAGGCCTCCGCCCAGCCGGCCCGCGGCGTGTTGACCGGCCGCAGGATCAGCGCGCCGTTTTTGGCCTGCAACTCGACCTCCTCGCCAAAGCCGCAGGTCTCCAGCATCGCCTTGGGGATGCGGATGCCCCGCGAGTTTCCGATGGGCACGATCTTAGTAAGCATGGACACAATGTAATTACATTCGACTCAAGAGTAAGAGAAGAAAGGAACAATTTGGTAAGGTTATTCTAGTAATAAAAAATACTCTTGCAAGTTATGACATGACACATCAGATTTTCTACATGAGCAACACCCTTGAACCCCGCGAACTCGCCCAAGCCACCGCCAAGCTCGCCTCTATTGGCGAAGAGATGCGACGTATCCTTCTATTCCAAGCCAAAGAGGCTGCCGAGTCAGACAATACAATCTGGCTAGTGCAAGTTAGCGGAGACGCCAAAGAGGTCGAGGAGTGCGTAGCTAAATTGGAATCCATCGGGAAAACCCTGCATGAAATCCTCACAAATACCTTGGGGTTTGAAGACGAAAAAGAAGAGTCACCGGAAGAGAAGGAACGCAGCGCACGCTTATTCGCTGATCTCTTCCCAGACCCGCCCGCTAAACGACTACGCCGCATCCGCAGCGAAATAACCCAAGGTGAGATTAACCAAAACCTCCTTACCCTGACGTCAGCGCGGAAACGGGGACACATCCGCATAGGGGAACATTTCAAGATCAGGCTGCCGGACGGACAGGAGTTTGAGACCGAGCTCGTCCATCCAGGTAACCGGTTGCGCGAGCGTGGTTGGATTCGCGAATTCTACCGCCAACAAGGAATCAAACCCGGAGACTTCGTCGTGCTGGAAGAGATCGAGCCAGGCATCTGGAAACTCAACAAAGATACATCGCCGGCTACACCTGCACCTATTTCATCATGAAAACTATAGAAATGCCCGCCACCACTGTAATACTCTCGCGCCACGCGATTCATCGCGGTCGCAAGCGCCTCGGTTGGTCCAAGGCTGCGCTACTCCGGGAGGCCGTGAGGGCACTGTCGGAAGGCCTGCAAGCAAGGTCGGTGAAGGCTTCGTGGCTTCGGGCATGGTTGTCGAATCAGTGTGATGTCTCCGAACCTTGCCATCGCGTGATTCGCGCGGGTGTGGTGTTTCTCTTTGCTGCAAATGAAGACGAAAGTTCCCCCAAGCTGGTAACTCTTTATCAGGTGCCGCACGCCTTGCATACCTCGATTAGCAAATGCCACGGATTTGGCGACAAGAACTGAATATGGCGTTCTTCCGACGACCAAAACAACTCTGGCTGCCCTTGAGTTCTTTCGGGCTTCCCGCCTCAATGAACTGCTTGGTTTCGCGCTACCCCGAGACATCCCGGCCGTCCATTCGCCGCTTGCTGGATGTCTGCCCGGAGGCCGCTCAGCTCGCTTACGTCAATCCTATGCTGGCTCTGACTGTTGCCTACATAATGCCTGAGGCCAAGGCAGTAGATCTCGCCGCGTTGGTCAGACAAGGCCAAGCCTCCATCTGTCGCGCCTGTGGATTCAGGCCGGCGACACCGTCGCTTGCGCGATTGCTTGCCCGGTATCCCACAGAGCTGGCCGTTTCCGGCAATGTCGAGGCATTGCGAGATGTCTGGCGCAATGCATGGTTTCGACGCGCGTTGCCCCATCTGGCTCGCGTGAACTTCAGCATCACTTACTTGCTTCGAAGGCCCGAGTGCCGGCCTTTAATTTCAAGTCGCATGTTGATGCAATTGTCCGCAGCCAATCCCAACGTCCTGTTAGGGTTTATCGAGGCGACGCATGAATACATGGCCTGTGTTCGGTTAGGATTGCTGCCACTGCGTCCCATAAAATCCTTGCACTCACCTGCCGAATGGGTGGCGCAGATGGAAAAATTGCCGGCCGTGCCGGGATTGCGGCTGCCTTCACCGCCATTCCCAGCAGGCGATGGCATTAATCCGTTGGTTGAAAGCTGGCAATTAATCGAAGAGGGGGCGCGCCTGCGCACTTGCGCAGGCACATTAATCATCCAGCGCAAGATCCTGGATCGCGAGTTATACCTTTACCGGATTACGAGACCAATGCCGGCCACCTTGCTTTTGGAAAGGAACTGCGACGATGTTTGGATACTTGCTCAGGTTCGGGCGCGCGACAACGCCGATGCCCCGCCCGAAGTCCTACAACATGTGGAACGCTGGCTCGCAGGTCACTTGGTTGCTGCGGCTTGATCGCCTCGCAGCAATACAGAGCCGTCAACCGTCCCCGCCCCGTTGCCGCACGGCCTCAAAGAGCGTGATGATCGTCGCCATGGCGACGTTGAGCGAGTCGGCCTGGCCGGCCATCGGGATGCGCACGAACACGTCAGGCCGTTATACTGCTGCATTTTGTGGCTGGTTCCCTCGGCCACTCCGAAGGATAAGCAGCCTCAAGCGAGGATCGGCACTCCGGCGGCTTTCGCGGCTGCGGCCAAGGCCTTGTCCGTCGTGGCCAAGGTCGCGCCGCAGCGCATGGCGAGTTCAAGGTAGGCGGCGTCGTAAATGGTGAGGCCGTATTGCCGGGCCAGCGCAGCGGTGCCGCTGCACGCCCGCCGAGTCGTCTCCTCGTCGCTAGTGACCGGCAACGCGGCGACGAGACCCAAGGCTTCGGTGATGTCGGCTTGCGTCGCGCGCTTGCGGCGCTCGGCCATGATTAAACCATTGGCCACCTCGACGCCCCAATGGGCGGGAACGAAAACCTTGGTCCCTTTTTCCAGGGCACCGAGCGCCTTCAGTGGAATCGTCTCTTGTTCGTCCTTGAGCAGAAAACCCAGCGTGGTCGAACCATCCATCACCAGCGTGCTCATCGTCAGATGCGGCGTCCGGCTTCGATCAAATCGCGCGCGGTTTCGCCCTTGGGCAGGGGGAGGCGGTTCCGCAATTTCCGAATCCGGGCAAAGACGTCCTTGGCTGCGGGCGTGGCCGCCGTGGCGGGAATCAGCCGCGCCACCGGACGCTCATGCTTGGTTATGACGACCTCGCGCCCGCGGGCGACGAAATCAAGCAGCGCGGGGAGGGTGGTTTTGGCCTCGTAGGCCCCGACGGTTTTGGTGGCGGACATGGCGTTTTCCAGACTGGTCTGAACACTGGTCTGATTGCCGATGGAGTCAAGCGCGGTAGCGCTGTCGCTATCCGCTCCGCTGCCGCACGGCCTCGAAGAGCGTGATGATCGTCGCCATGGCGACGTTGAGCGAATCGGCCTGGCCGGCCATCGGGATGCGCACGAGCACATCGGCGCCCTTCATCCAAAACTCACTGAGGCCGTATTGCTCGCTGCCCATGACGATGGCCAGGGGGCCGCGCAGGTCCGTCTGCGTGTAGATATTGGTCGTGTGCGGCGTGGTCGCCGCCGTGCGGATGCCCTTCTCCTTCAGCCACGCATGCACTGCGGTGCTTTCCGCCACAACGATCGGCACGGAGAAAAGCACGCCCGTCGAGGCGCGCACGACGTTGGGGTTGAAGATGTCGGTCACGGCGTCGCACACGATCACGGCATCGCAACCGGCGGCGTCGGCACTGCGCAGGATCGTGCCCAGATTGCCGGGTTTTTCGATGGACTCGCACACGAGCAGGAAGGGCCGGGAGCCGAGCTTGAGATCGTCCAGCGCGCGCTTCCATTGCGGTGCGACGGCAAGCAGGCCGTCGGGGCGTTCGCGATAGGCGACCTTGGCAAAGGCGTCCTTCGACAGCTCGAACAACTGCGCGCCGGCCTGGCGGGCCTGTTCGATGAGCGCCGGCTCGTTTTCGCCCAGGAACCAGTCCGGGCTGAAATACAGTTCCCTGGGCTGCACGCCCTTCTCGAGCGCGCGGCGAATCTCGCGGTAGCCCTCGACCAAAAACAGGCCCGCATCGTCACGCTCGCGGCGCTCCCGCAGCTTCACGAGCTGCTTCACGCGGGGATTCTGGAGGCTGGTGATTTTTTCTGCGGGAACCACGGAACACACGGAATACACGGAAAGAAGACGCAGCAATTGCCTTTTATCAGGCCTTCTGTGTGTTCTGTGTTTTCCGTGGTTAAAAAGAAAAAGTTCAACGACCAGCCCTTTCCCTATCACCATGAGCTGGAGGTGGAGATCGCCACGCTGACCAACCTCGGCGTCGGCCTCGGGCGCGTGCCGCTTCCGGTCTCTCAACCCTCAACCCTCAACTCTCAACCAACCCAACCCGCCACGGGTTGGGTTGTGATGGTCCCCTTCACCCTGCCGGGCGAAAAAGTCCGCGCCCGCGTCTATCGCAACCACAAGAATTACTCCGAGGCCGACCTCGTCGCGGTGCTCACGCCGTCGCCGCACCGCATCGACCCAAAGTGCCCGCTCTTCGGC
>CAYQWK010000278.1:0-8274 GCA_964420805.1 uncultured Bifidobacteriaceae bacterium
TGTCGCAGCGCGACAAAACCCACCATCCCTGCCCGCCACTTCCAATCGCACCCGGTGTCAGGCGGCGATTTGACATTTCGCCGGTTCGTAGGACGTTGCCGGCGTCACCACGGTTCAGCATGTCGCAGGAGCGGCGTGTTGATTTTCGGAAACCAAAACCAGTGAGACTCTTTCAAAACTCGAGTCAACGCCGCGTGAGGGCACGCGGCCTACAGATGGCGCTCGCCAATCCGCGCCATGTAGGCCGGCTGCCCTCAGCCGGCGGGAGTTTTGAAAGAGCATCCAGTTCAAGAGAAAGAGAATCCTATGCTCGAAATGTATGACTTCAGTGTTTTGCAATGCCGGCATGTGCTGGCGGCGATGAATCTGATCGCGCTGTTCCGTCCGGATGCCAAGGCGCCGGCGGACGTGTCGGCGATGATCCCGAACCCGGACCCAATCCGGGATGATTATGTGGTGAAGAAGACGACGGCCAGCGGGACGCGGGACGCGCGCCATTTCAGCGCCCGGGATGTGCATGATGTGTGCGTGGATTTTCTGGCGCAGGCCACGAGCGTGTATCGGAAGAACCACTCGGTGCTGGCGCAGTTGGGGCGGATTGTGACGGAGGACAAGACGTTTTCGCAGACGCTCACGCGGGGGGACCAGACGAGCGCGTTATGGGGCACGCTGCCGCAGATCGGCACGCCGCCGGCGAATTTCGCGGTGTTGCGGAGCGAGGACACGGTGGACGGGAAGGTGTTGAAGGCGGAGCTGGACGCGTTGATCACGGCGGCGCGGGCGGCGGATGTGGCGCTGCCCCCGGCGGAGCAGGCGTTTCAGAAGGCGGAGGCGTTGTTGCACCAGAAGCACGCGCTGATCGATGACTTCGTGACGGCGGCGCTGGTGCAGGGGCGGTCGCAGTTCGCGCCGGGTTCGCCGGAGCGGGAGGTGATTGACGCGATTCCCACGGAGCCGGCGCAGAATCCGCCCGGCCAGGCGGTGATCACGAGCCACGCGCTGGTGGATGCCACGCACGCGAAGCTGGTTTATGACGCGCCGGGGGCGACGAGTTTCGATGTGCTTTACCAGTCGCCGATGGAGGAGGGGTTCAATCCCGTGGCGCAGGACATCGTGGAGAAGGAGTTCATTGTCGCGGTGGTGACGGGGGACAACACGGTGAAGGTGGTCGGGAAGAATTCGCGCGGCTCCGGCCCGGAGAGCGACGTGGCAACGGTGACGGCGTGAGCGGCGGGGCGGGGCAGGGCAGGGAATAGGCCTTTAGCCCTATTGTGGCGGGAGCGGGCGGGCTGTTATGGTTTGGTCTGTTTATGAGACTTGAAAGCAGATCAGAGAAGCCCGCCGGAACATTGCCCCGCCATCCGGCCGGTGGTGCGCGGATGCTGGGCTGGGTGGTGGCGGCGTGGTTGTGCGGGTTGGCGGCGTGGGAGGGCAGGGCGCAGTCCACGGCGTTCACCTATCAGGGCCGGCTGGCGGCGCAAGGTCAGCCGGCGGGTGGGCCGCATGATTTCGAGTTCCTGTTATGTCGGGAGTTCTCGAACGGAACGGTGCTGGGGACGAATGTGATTCCCGCAGTGCCGGTCTCGAACGGGGTGTTCACGGTGGTGCTGGATTTCGGCGCGGCCACGACCGGGGCGTTCCAGCGGTTTCTGGAGATTCATGTGAAGCCATCGGGGGCGACGAACCCGTTCGCCGAGTTGACGCCGCGCGTGGCGTTGACGCCCGCGCCATTTGCATTGCTGGCCGGCGGGGTGGTGGATGGGGCGGTTTCCTCGGCAAAGCTGGCGGATGGCGCGGTGACAGCCATCAAGTTGGCGCCCGCGGCAGTAGGCTCGGGACAGCTCGCCACGGACGCGGTGACGACGGCGAAGATCCTTGATGGCGCGGTGACGGAGCCGAAGCTGGCGGATGGCGCGGTGTCCACGGCGAAGATTCAGAATGGCGCGGTGAATTCGGGGAAGATCGCCGCCGGCGCGGTGGGGGCGAGCCAGATCGCGGCCGGGGCGGTGAATTCGGCGAAGATCGCGGATGGTTCGATCCTTGGTGACGACATAGCAAACGGTGCCATCACGGGTGCGAAGCTGGCGCCGGGCGCGGTGCGGCATGTGGAGGCGGGCCGGATAGCGCGGACGAACTCGTTCGCGAATCTTGGTTTTGATGTGGTGTTAAATTCGCCGTTCAGCAACACGCCATTCATCTGGACGCAGACGGGCCCGCCGGGAGAGGTGTCGATCACGAACAAATCGGCGGCCGGTTTCAGCGGAGTAGTGGATAAACCGGAGAGCCTGATCACGAATCTCATTGGCGGCCAGTATGTCGGGGGCTTCGGCGTGGTGAACGGGGAACCGGCGGCGGCGCTGGCGGAGGTGACCGAGATCGTCACAGGCGCGCAGACCAACGGTTATGATTTCTGGCTGGCCTTGCGTCCGGTCCACAAACTTTTCTACCGCCGGTCTGCTTCGGCGAATTTCACGTTCATTAATCCCGTACTCGTGGTGAGCAACGGCACATCCACGAATTACCAAGTCTATACGAACAGCAACCCGTTCCAGTCACTCATGGAGTCTAATGCGATTCAAAGCGTGGATGTGGGCTCGGTGGGTGGATTTCCCGTGGTGGCCTGGCACGAGTGGACACGCTTTTACCGGTATCAGGCGTTTGGGAATCCGGCGGCATCCACCAACGCGGTCCTGGACGGGCGGGTGCGCTTTTGCCGTGCGCTGGATGCGAACGGAACGCAATGGGGTGCGCCCGTGACGGTGGCTTCCAACGTCAAGGCCGTGAGCGGGTTGAAGTTGTTGGAACTGGGAGGAGTTCCGGCACTGGCATTCTTTGACTTGAGCAATCGGGTGGCATGGTTCACCCGCGCAACCAGCAGCAGCGGCGCGACGTGGAACGTGCCTTCCAGCCTGTTCGGAAACGGACATTTCGGAAGCTTGCACGGATTTGAGATCATCAACGGCGCACCTGCGGCATTGTTCTCGGACGGAGAGACAGGCGACCTCCGGTTTGTTCGCGCCCTCGATTTCGCGGGATCTGCCTGGGCATCGCCCGTGATCGTGGAGACCAACATGCCGCATGGGCCGATTCCCTCAGCGATAGCGTATTTGTGGGCCTCGCTCGCGCTGGTCAGTGGCACGCCAGCGTGCGTCTGGTTCGATCAGGAAGGTCATGTCCGCTGGACCCGTTGCACGGATCCGACCGGCGGCAACTGGTCCGCCGCCGCGCGGTCCACAATCCTCACACGGCCCGCCGCGACGGTTTCGCTGCGTGTCATCGGCGGACATCCGGCGATTTGCGCCGCGAACAGCGGAATGAATAGTCATTTCTCGCTTTATCAGGAGGCTGTCGATGCGGACGGGGTCAACTGGCTTCCGCCCACGGAATTGACCGCTGGTTTCATGCCCTCGTTGATCGACTACGCCGGAAGCCCCGCAGTTTTTCAGATCTCGTACAATGACCCTGGTTTCATCTTCATCCGTCCCGGTCCGAATCCGCCCACGCTGGAGTGGATGGCGGTGGAGCCTTGATCCGGAGTGCCATGAGGAGTTCGCGCATGAACTGGATGCCAAGAGTAATCGGGGCGGCGGCCGTTGGCTTGTGCCTGTCCGCCGGAGAACTCGTCCACGCGCAGAGCGGCGGCGGGTTTGAAATCACCAGCTTCACGATCGATGGCGGCGGCGGCCCGGTTTCCGGCGGCGGGTTCACATTGAATGGAACAGCGGGCCAGTTCGACGCGACGTCGGCACCGTTGGAAGGCGGGATGTTCAGGCTGGAGGGTGGATTCTGGCCGACTGTGTTGGACCTGCCGCTGCCGGAAGGCCCGGTGCTGCGTGTCCGCTATGAGGCGGCGCGGGTGTTCATATCGTGGCCGGCGTCGTTGACGGGTTTTCAACTGGAGACTTGCACGGTGCTGCCGGCCGCGCCCTGGGCGGATGTGGGCACGGCTCCGGTGTTGAACGGCGACCGCTGGGAGGTGGCGGTTTCGCCCGGCGAGGCGGCGCGATTCTTCAGGCTGCGAAAGCCTTGAGGCGGCAGGGCAGAATTGTTGCGGGGCAGGGCAGAATTGTTGCGGGGCGGAAGCAAGTCGTCCACGGAGTGGCGACTTCGGCAAGAATGCGAGGCGGCTGCCTGGCTTCAGCGGATCAAGCGCGGGGTCTGCCCTTCGTCAAAATGACAGCGAATGCCGTCCCGGCCGTGTGTCCTTAGTTCTTCCCACGTCTCCGCATGGGTGACGTTGGAGTGTCCGGGGCGCGAGCGAAAGCGCGGTTGCCGTTATCCACCGTCCGCAGTGCGGCTGTGGAGGATGGCGCACTGCTGGCGCAGTTCAAAACGAAGCGCGCTTTGGAAAGGCTGCGCGGTGATTGCCACGGGGTGGCGGGTGTGTTGGAGTAATCGCACCAAGATGAAGTCCGCGACGATCAAACTGTTTCTCCTGCATGGCGACGCAAAGAGCCTGCGCACGGCTGAAATCTCCAACTGGACCGGTAAGGCGATAGCAGCACCTCGAACTGAACTTGACGAACTGCTGGCACGGGACGAGGTGGAGAAAGCCGGCGTTTACATCCTCACGGGGACAGATCCTCTGACCAACTCGCCTCGCGTTTACATCGGAGAGGCGGAGGTCATTCGCGAACGCCTCAAGCAACACAAGGCGAAGGAATTTTGGGTCTCAGCCATTGTGTTCGTAAGCAAGGACGAGAATCTCACTAAAGCGCACGTCCGATATCTGGAGAGTCGTCTTATCACCGAAGCCTCAACAATCAACCGGTTCACGTTGGAACAGAACCAAGCCGGCGGATCAAAACTCCCTGAATCTGACCGCGAAGACATGGAGGTTTTTCTGGCCCACATTCGACAGCTCCTACCGGTCCTCGGCTCTGATCTTCTGACGCCCATCACTCAACTCGGCTCGAAAACGCCGCCCGGCGGCGTGCTCTACTGCCGAATCAAGGATGTCGAGGCGTCGGGCCAACGCACCGTGGACGGATTCATCGTGTTCAAAGGATCGACGGCGGTAGCTGAAGAGAGAACTTCAGCCGAGAAGTGGCCGAACGTTCTCACCCGCCGTAAGGAACTCATTGCTCAGGGGACATTGGCGATGAAGGATGGTGCGTTCGTGTTTACAAAGGATGTCGAGTTCTCAAGCCCGTCAGCCGCTGCTGCGGTTATTCGCGGCGGAAGTGAGAATGGCTTGGTCGCTTGGAAAACCAAGGACGGCAAAACTCTCAAGCAACTCGACGAAGAAGCCTGATAGATTCGGCCGTCGATAGATTTCTGTTTTCAAGGCCTCGCGGGCAGCGGCGACTTTTTCCTGTCCCCCGCGGAGCATTTCCATTCCCCTCACGTCCAACACTCCATGAAACGCATTCTCATTGCCGCCTTCATCGGGTTGCTGGCCGCCACGGCGGCGCAGGCCCGGGTCAAATTGGTCGCGCTGCCGGAACGGGCGCGCGTGGTTCTCTCGCTCAACAATCCCGATGCCACGTTGGTGGAGGAGGAACGCCTCATCACGCTCCAGAAGGGCGTGAACAAGGTGGATTTCTCGTGGCGCGGGGTGAACATCGACGGTTCGAGCATCCAGGTGCGGCCGCTGTCGCATCCCAAGGATGTGAAGGTGTTGAACACGAGTTATCCGCCGAATGAAAACGCGTTGATCTGGGAGATCGCCAGTCCCGCCGCGCAGGAGGAGCGGGTGCGCATCTTGTATTTGCTCTCGGGCCTGACGCGCGAGGTGACTTATCGCGCCGTGGCCGAGCCGAACGAGAAGGCGATGACGCTGCGGAATTATCTGCGGCTGCACAACAACTCGGGCGAGGACCTGACGGAGGCGGAGGTGAGCGTGGGTTACGGCGCTGGATTCAAGAAGACCATCGCGCACGAGGAGGTGCTCGAGATGTTGTCGGAGCGGATCGAGGGGTTGCCGGTGAAGAAGGTGTTGACGTGGGATTCGGCCACGTTGCCGTGGGATCCGGAGTATCAGAAGGCGACGGTGGGTATCCCGCTGAATTACGTGCTGACGAATGACAAGCCGCACAAGCTGGGCGAGCACACGCTGCAACCGGGCAAGGTGCGCATCTTCATCAAGACCAAGGAGCAGCCGGCCGCCGAGGGCGAGAAGGCGGGCGAGGGCGTGGCGTTCACGGGCGAGGATTGGGCGCAGCTCACGCCGGTGGACCGCGAGATGAAGCTCTACATCGGCCAGAGCCGCGAGGTGAAGGTGACGCAGCGGCAGACGAAGAAGGACCGCACGAACATCCGCCGGAACAACAACAACCAGGATGTGCTGTGGGACACGGACGAGGTGTTCAAGATCGAGATCGAGAATTTCAAGAAGGAGGTCGTGAATCTGGTGCTGGTCGAGCATGTGGCGGGTTATTGGAAGATGATCGAGAACAGCCATCCCAAGGAGTTCCAGAAGAAGGACGCCTTCACGTTCGAGTTTCACCTGACGCTTCCGGCGGAATCGACCGGGACCAAGAAGACGACGGTGACGTTCAACCTGAACCGGCTGAACGTGCAGGGGAATGAGCCGACCACTTACTGAGTGCTGAGGGAGGATTCGTATGAAGGCTGTTTTTCAAATGACAAATGACGAATGTCCAATGACGAAGGGGCAATCGCCTGGTGTTTGTCTGGTTCGTCATTCGTCATTCATCATTCGTCATTGCGCCGCCGCGCTTGGGATTCTGTTTCTCGCCGTTGCCACCGCACAGGCGCGGATCAACGTCGTCACGCTGCCGGACCGGGATTCGGTGCAGTTGACGATCTACAATTCCGCCGACCTGACGCTGGTGAAGGAGACGCGGCACCTGACGTTCCGCAAGGGGATGAACAAGCTGGAGTTCTCGTGGGCGAACACGTTGATCGATCCTACTTCAGTCGAGTTCCGCGCGTTGACGCACGCGGACGAGGTCGAGGTGGTGGATGTGAGCTTCCCGCCGCGGGTGGCGAACACGCTCGAATGGCGAATCAAGAGCGAGGTGGCCGGGGACGTGGTGGTGGAGATTCGTTACTTCACCAGCGGCCTGAGCTGGGCGGCGGATTACGTCTGCGAGGCGGCGAAGAACGAGAAGCAGATGGATTTCAGCGGAGCGGTGAAGGTCACGAACAACAGCGGCGAGGATTATGAGAACGCCCAGGTGCGGCTGGTGGTGGGCGTGGTGCGGTTGGTCGAGGATATCGCGAACCTTGCGCGCGCCGGGAAGCCGGGGATGCCGACCACGATGGGAGCGAGCATCAGCGGCACGGTGGCGAGCACTCCCATGCCGGCGGCGGCACCGATGAGCCTCGGGTTGGCATTTCGCGAACTGTCCCGCGCGGAAAAGGCTGCCGATATGAAGCCGCGCGAGGTCATCAAGGAAGGCGTGTCCGAATACTTCCTCTACACCGTCGAGGGCCGCGACACGATCGCCAACGGCTGGTCGAAGCGGATGCCGTCGTTCAAGGGCGGCGCGGTGCCGATCACGAGTTATTACAAGTTCGAGGCGGAACAGTTCGGCGAACAGGTGATGCGCTACTACCAGTTCACCAACTCGGTGCCGAGCAAGTTGGGCAAGGAGCCGTTGCCCGATGGCGCGGTGAAGGCGTTCCGGTTTGTGAGTGATGATTTGCTCTACGCTTTCGTGGGCAGGACAGCGGTGAAGTACATCCCCATCGGCGAATACGTGGAACTGGATCTCGGCAACGACCGCGAGGTGATGGTGAAGCCCACCATGATGAACTGGGCGAAGACGGACCTGAGCTTTGATCAGAACGGGAACGTGAAGGGCTGGACGACGAAGGAGACGTGGCAATTCGAGGTGCAGAACTCGAAGGAGATTCCCGTGGTCTTGGACGTGCGGCGCAATTTCGGCGGCGACTGGACGCTCGTGACCGAGGCCAAATACGAGAAGGTTGATGCGAACAAAGTGAAGTTCGTGCTGCCGCTCAAGGCGCGCGAGAAGCAGAGCTTCACCTATGAGTTGACGGTGAAACATGGGGCGAATGCAACGAGGTGAGTATGACCGAAGGGCGGATTCAAATGCCGAATGACAAATGCTCAATGACGAAGGGGCAACGGCGCGCGTTTCGTCATTCGTCATTGGTCATTCGTCATTGCGCGCTCGCGGCGCTGATTCTCCTGAGCGCCTTTGCCGCGTCCGCCCGCATCAACGTCGTCACACTTCCCGACCGCGACACGGTGCAGCTCACCATCTACAACTCGGTGGACCTGACCTTGGTGAAGGAGACGCGGCACCTGACGTTCCGCAAGGGGATGAACAAGCTGGAGTT
>CAYQWK010000279.1:0-8263 GCA_964420805.1 uncultured Bifidobacteriaceae bacterium
CCGCTGAACCGGCGCTACTGGTCGCAGCGCGACCAGTTCCACCACTCGGGAACTCCAAAGCGTGTCGTTAGCTGCCCGCCACTTCCAATCGCCCCCCCGCGCCCATTGGATGGCGGAGCAGTGCGATGACCGCCTGGATTTTGATGCTTCGTGTCCCGGTTGCCATCCGTGCTAGCGTCCGCGCGCCATGGCAAATGAGCCAATCCAGTTCTTCAACCGCTACTCGCGCCGCCTCGAAACCGAGAGCGTGTACGGCCAGGCATTCCTCAAATGGACCTACGGCAATCCGCTCGGCCGGATCGCCCTGCACGCGCTGGCCAAGCGCGCGCTCTTTTCGCGCTGGTACGGCTGGCGCATGGATCGCCCGGCCAGCCGCGCCAAGATCGCGCCGTTCATCCACGAATTCAGCGTGAACACCGCCGAGTTCGCGGATGCGCCCGATTCCTATCGCACCTTCAACGAGTTTTTTTATCGGCGGCTCAAGCCCGAAGCCCGGCCTGTGGCCACGGCGGACGATCTCGCCGTTTTTCCCGCTGATGGACGGCACCTTGGATTTCAGGACATCTCCCGGATCGACGGTCTCTTCGTGAAGGGCGCCGCCTTCAGCCTGCCGGAACTGCTGCGCAATACGGATCTCGCCGCGCGCTATCGCGAAGGCGCCATGGTCCTGTCACGGCTCTGCCCGGTGGACTACCATCGGTTTCATTTCCCGGTGGCGGGCCAGGCCAGCGCGCCGGTGCTGATTCCCGGCCCTCTCTATTCCGTCAGCCCGATCGCGCTCCGGCGGAACATCCACATTTTCACCGAGAACAAGCGCGCGTATTGCGAAATCGTCTCGGAACAATTCGGCCGCGTGGTGATGTTTGAAATCGGCGCAACGTGTGTCGGCAGTTTTGCCTACACCTTCCATGCCGGCAGCCGCGTCGCGAAGGGAGAGGAGAAGGGCTATTTCAAGTTTGGCGGATCCTCGACGATCACGCTGTTCGAGAAAGGCCGGATCGAACTCGATCCTGATCTCTGTGAGCAGTCCGCCCGGCGCACCGAGCTTTATGCCCGCATGGGCGATCGCATGGGGCGGGCGTTGGCGCGTGATTTGTAGTCGCTCACCGTTTGAGGACGACGACTCAATTCGACCTGAACGGCACGATCGTCAGCGCGGACGCGCCGGAACGCCCGAGGCGTGCTGCGCCGGCTGTCTCTTCCCATCCATGGCCAGGCGCGGAAGTTTCGCAAAAGCCTGCCATCGGGCATTGATGTCGTTCGTCGCCATCATGCCGCGGTGAACTTGGAAGCCGTAGCGCAGTTCAAGCGGCCGGTTCGTGGGCACGGTGATCGCGTTGGTGAAGGTGAGCGAAGCGCCCATCCAACCGTCATCGCGGACGTGGAAAACCGCTGGATGGCCCGGGTTTGCAGGGTGATCAAACAACGTAATACCCTCCACCACATTGCTGGCGATCGCCCCGCAGTAATCCACCCATCGGGCGGATTTCCAGAACACCTCCTTCTCATTCACTCCGCCCTCGGAATTGCGGATGGCGCCGCCGCCGTCGTGAACACCGATGGATTTGGCCATGCGAACGGCGGTGATCCCGAAAGGAGTCTTCCCGAGGACAACCGGTTCGCGACTGGCTTCCAGTCGCAGATCGAGCACGAGCAGCCATTCGCCGTCCGACTGCGGGATCACGGTCATGCGACGCCGCTCGAAAAGATGAACCCGGTTGGTGTCACCCCACGAATTGAGCACGGTCGCGGAGGCCGCGTCTTTGCCGTCCTCGAATTCCTCAACGCGGACATGGCGGATTTGCGCCGGGCTGGTGTCGCCCCAGAAGCTGACGCCGTTCACATCGTGATGGGCAACCCATTGCGAGTTGTGATGACTGTGCCCGACCGGATCGTGGGGATGGCCCATGCGGGTCAGCGAAACACCAGAGGGTCCGTTGAGTGGGAAGAGAAACGGCCGTTTGTCCGCCGGGTCGAAATGGTATCGGGTCAGCTCCACGCCGCCGCGTTGGAAGGAAAATTGATGGTGTGGCAATGGCACGACCTGCATGAGCGGTGCCGGCCGGGGCGCAAACTGCGCGAGCGCGGTAAAGACGGACGCGAGGAGCAAAGCCACGGGTTTCATGTCGCGAGCAAACGGCACACGAAGCGGGATGTCCACGATGTTTCACCACCCAGCACAAAGGTTGCAAAACTCCGGCAGCAAACCAAAAACCGAACGCGCCCACCGCAGAATGCGATAGGCGCGTTGAAGGCAAGAAACTGGTTGTTAGTCGCGGCTCGGATTTCTTCCCCCGCCGCAAGCCCGCCGGAGCTATTTCATCCGGTAAGTGATCCGCCCCTTGCTCAGGTCGTAAGGAGACATTTCCATCTTCACCCGGTCGCCGGCGGTCAGACGGACAAAGTGGCGGCGCATCTTTCCCGAGATGTGCGCGAGTACCTCGTGGTTGTTATCGAGGGTGACGCGAAACATCGTCCCCGGCAGCACCGTGGTGATCGTTCCTTCCACTTCAATGGCTTGTTCAGCGGGCATTGAGTTCCTTGCTCGTCAATTACTCGCGGTGACCCCGGTCACGGCGCGGTCCGCGATCTCCCCGCCCTCCGCCGAATCCACCGCGTCCACCGCCACCGCCGAAGCCGCCTTCACGGGGCGGACGATCTTCGCGCGGGCGCGCCTCGGTCACGCTGATGGCGCGACCGTGGAGATCCTTGCCGGAAAGGGTTTGAATGGCGTTCTGCGCGGCCTCGGGCGAGCCCATGGTGACAAACGCAAATCCGCGCGGGCGTCCCGTACTGCGGTCAGTGACAATGTTCACATCAGCCACCGGACCGGCCGTGGCGAAAAGATCCTGCAATTCAATTTCCGTCGCGTCGAAGGACACGTTGCCGACGAAAAGTTTCGAGTTCATGTTGGTGCCGAAAGAATTGACGCTCTGCCGCGGACTGTTCCCGACCACCGGGTTTCAAATCATCACCGAACCGAGTTCACCTGAGGATTCACCAGACTCCTTGGAGCGAAATCAATTTTTAGCGGGCGCAGCCTGACAGCCGGAAGGCCCGTGGCAAGAGCATTTTATCCGGCCGATTTTATCTGGGCGGACGCAAAACCAACGGGCTTCAAGCACTGGCATCGGAACGCAAAGACAGCGCCAACCGCAGCCAAACATCGGCCGGAAACGGGTGGGGCCAGGCCGATCCCGGCGTTGGCCGGAGGCCGGTCCCCTACTCTTCGCTTTGGCTCAGGCGGGCCAGCACGCTGAGATCCTCCAACGTCGTGGTGTCGCCGCGAATTTCCACGCCGCTGGCGATCTGCTTGAGCAGGCGGCGCATGATCTTGCCGGACCTTGTCTTGGGCAGCGCCTCCGCAAAGCGAATGTCGTCCGGCTTGGCCACGGGGCCGATTTCCTTCCCGACATGCTGGCGCAATTCCTCGCGCAACTCCGGGTTCGCCGGCACGCCAGACTTGACCGTGACGAAAGCGACGAGGGCCTGGCCTTTGAGCGCATCGGGCCGCCCCACCACGGCGGCCTCAGCCACCTTGTGGTTGCTCACCAGCGCGCTCTCGACCTCCGCCGTGCCGATGCGATGGCCCGCCACGTTCAGCACGTCGTCGATGCGGCCCACGATCCAGAAATATCCGTCCTCGTCCTGCCGGCAACCGTCGCCGGTAAAATAGTTGCCGGGCACCTCGGTCCAATAGACTTCCTTGAACCGTTTTGGATCGCCCCACAGGCCGCGCAGCATGGACGGCCAGGGTTTGCGTATGACCAGTTTGCCGCCGCTGTTGCGCGGGACGGCGTTGCCCTGATCATCCACGACCTCGGGATGCACACCAAAGAACGGCAGCGTGCCGGAGCCGGGCTTGGTGGGTGTGGCTCCAGGCAACGGGGTGATCATGATTCCGCCGGTTTCCGTCTGCCACCATGTGTCAACAATCGGACACCGCTTGCCGCCAATGGTCTCGTGATACCATATCCATGCCTCGGGATTGATCGGCTCGCCCACGGTGCCGAGGAGACGCAGTGAACCAAGGTTGTGCTTTTTCGGCCAGTCGGTGCCCCATTTCATGAAGGCGCGGATGGCCGTGGGCGCGGTGTAGAGGATTGTCACGCCATACTTCTCGACGATGCGCCAGAAGCGGTCCGGCTCCGGATAGTTCGGAGCGCCTTCGTACATCAAGCTGGTGGCCCCGTTGGCGAGCGGGCCGTAAACCACGTAGCTGTGCCCCGTCACCCAGCCGATGTCCGCCGTACACCAATAGACATCCGTTTCCTGAATGTCGAAGACGAGTTTGTGGGTGAGCTTCGCGCCGAGCAGATACCCGGCGGTGGTGTGGAGAATGCCCTTGGGTTTGCCCGTGGAACCGCTGGTATAAAGAATGAACAAGTTCGCCTCACTGTCCATCGGCGTGGCCGCGCAGTCCTTGTCCACGTATTCCAGTTCACGATGCCACCAGTAATCGCGGCCCTCGGCGATGTGGACCTCGTTGTTCGCCCGGCGGAGCACTATGACTTTCTCGACCGTTTTCGCCAAGTGATGGCCATTGGCGTCACGAAGATTGAGCGCCTCGTCCACGTTCTTCTTCAACGGCACCACCGCGCCGCGCCGGAATCCGCCGTCGGCGGTGATGACCATCTTCGCCTGCGAATCCTGGATGCGGTCCGCCACGGACTGCGCGCTGAACCCGCCAAAGACAACAGAATGAACCGCCCCGATCCGCGCGCACGCCAGCATGGCAATGGCGGCCTCTGGCACCATCGGCAGGTAAATGATGATGCGGTCGCCCTTCCTGATGTTGTGGCGCTTGAGGACGTTCGCGAAACGGCAGACCTCGCGATGCAACTGCTTGTAAGTCAGCACGCGCTCCTCGCCGGGGCGTCCGTCGGTGGCGGGTTCGCCTTCCCAGATGATGGCGGCCTTGTTGGCGGTGGGAGTATCGAGCCACTTGTCGAGGCAGTTGTGCGAGACGTTGAGCTTGCCGCCGAGGAACCACTTCGCATTCGGCGCCTTCCATTGCAGCACCTTGGTCCACGGCTTGAACCAGATGAGTTCGTTCCTGGCCTGCACGCCCCAGAACTTGTCCGGCGCGGAAATCGATTCGTTGTAGAGCTTACGGTAATGGGCGAGCGACTTGATGTGAGCCTTCTTCGCGAAGTCCTTCGACGGCGGAAACACGCGCGTCTCGTGGAGGACAGATTCAATACCGGCGACAGCACTTTTCAACTTGGGCATGGCGCGGGAGTTTATGGCCGAGGCCGCAAGCGTCAATCGGGGATTGGCTTCCGATCATCGCCGCCCCACCTGCAACAACCGCTCGCCCGCCGCGCGCAAGGTCTCCTCCTTCTTGGCGAAATGAAACCGGATGAAGCGATGCTCTGGTTCACGGAAAAAGCTCGATCCCGGCACTCCCGCCACCCCGATTTCGCGCACAAACCACTCTGCGGCCGCCTGGTCATTTGCGAAGCCGAGCGTCGAAATGTCCACCAGCACGTAATACGCACCCTGCGGTTCCGTGAACGGCAGCCCGCTGCGGCGCAAGTAATCAAGGAACACATCCCGTTTCGCGGTGTAACCCGCCCGCAGCCCTTCATAATACGCGGCCGGCATTTCCAAGCCCGCCACCGCCGCCTCTTGCAACGGCGCAGCCGCGCCCACCGTCAGGAAATCATGCACCTTCCGCGCCTGCGCGATCACTGCCGCCGAGGCCTGCACGTAACCAAGCCGCCAGCCCGTGATGGAATACGTCTTCGACAACGAATTGCAGGTGATGACGCGATCCGCCGCCCCCGCCAATGCCGCGCAATAGACGTGCTCTCGCGGCGCAAACACGATGTGCTCGTACGGCTCGTCAGTGATGACGAAGGCATCATGCCGCTCCGCCAGGGTCAGAATCTCCATCAACTCTTCGCGCTGAAACACTTTGCCGGTCGGGTTCGACGGATTGCAGACGATGATCGCCTTGGGCTTCCTGGCGAATGCCGCGGCGAGCTCCCCGGAATCATACGAAAAATCCGGCGCGCGCAATGGCACAAAGATTGGCTCCGCGCCCGAGAGGATCGCATCCGCCGCGTAGTTCTCGTAGAAGGGCGAGAAGACCACCACTTTGTCGCCAGGATTACACGCCGTCATCATCGCCACCATCATGGCCTCCGTGCTGCCGCAAGTGACGACCAGATGCTGGTCCGGATCAACCGCCACGCCGCTCCAGCGCGTGATCTTGCGCGCCAACGCCTCGCGGAACCTCGGCGCGCCCCAAGTCACGGCATATTGATGGAACGGTCCGCGCGTGGTGCGTTCCAACGCTGCCAGCAATTCCTCCGGTGGATCAAAGTCCGGGAACCCTTGGGCGAGGTTGATTGCTCCGTGGCGGTTGGCGAGCCGCGTCATCCCGCGGATGACGGACTCCGAGAACGCGGCGAGTCTGGTTGCTGGTGCTGGCATGGATCGGTGCGAAAACGCGCGGAGTGTTCACAGCCATCGGTGATTTGTCGAACTTCGTGTCGCGAACGGTGAGGCTGGAATCAGCCCGGCCGATTCCAAATGCCGGCCAGCACCCCGCGAAGTTTCATGCCGCCGTGAAACAAAACCCCGACAACGAACCTTGGTGGACGAAAGTCGTGGACGGCGCCCTCGACGCATTCGACTGGATCGAACTGCTCGGCGAAGGCCTTCACCTCGGCGGTCGCATGATCGCGGCGATCCTCGAGGTCTTTATACATCTGCTCGACGGGCTGTGAGGAATCCTGCTGCGCGCTCAATTTCACGAAGCCGGCGTTCGCATTTGAACCCTGCGTGTCACGCACCATGCGAACAGAGCAATCGATCTTCGCGCGGGCGACCGCAATCTGATATTCGAAGGCCAACATGATTCTCGTAATGACACCGGACGTGATGCCGCAACTGGTCACGGGCCTTTTGGTGACCTTCGGCGTGATCGTGGTCGTTGCGATCATCGTCTCGGCGTCCCGCCGTTTCTCCGAATGGAGCGACAACAACGCGCAACCCGCGCGCCGGGTTCCGGCGAAGATAGTCGCGCGGCGCACCAACTTTACCGTCTCGTCCGGTTCTCATGGCACAGACGCCCACCCTCACCACGTCTCGACATCCACCTCCACAGATTACTTCGCGACGTTCGAGCTTCAGAACGGCGAGCGGCATGAATTCGAACTGCCAACGCGCGAGGCCGGCTTGCTGATTGAGGGCGACGAGGGTGAACTCACCTTCCAGGGTAGGCGCTATCTTGGATTCAACCGCCGGTTACGCGATGGGACATATCAGTCATCGTCTGTCGCGGATGTTCCGCCCGCGGGCACTGCGTTGAACGGCGCGCATTGTGTGAGTTGCGGGACGCCGCTTCCGGTGGATGCCAAGACATGTCCAACGTGCGGTTGGACCCAGCCAGCCTGAACCGGTCACGGTGAAAAATTCGTGGCGGCCCGCCGCGGTTGAGGCATCTTCCGACCCATGCCAAACATTATTCATCGCGCCCCATGGCATTTGCCCACGAGGTTGATCACGCCCGAGGCGGCGTTCCACAACCGCCGGAAATTCCTGCGCCAGATGGGCATCGCCGGGGCCGGATTGCTGGCCGCGCCGCCATTGCTGGCCGCCGAGGCGAAGAAGGGCTACCCGCACCCGCGCAACCCCGCCTTCAATCCGGGTTGGCCGTTGACCGACGAAAAGGTCGCGTCGAACTACATCAACTTTTACGAGTTCTCGCTTCAGAAGACCAAGGTGCGAGAACTCACCGGGAAATTCGTCACGTCGCCATGGCCGATTCAAGTCAAGGGCTTGTGCGAAAACCCCATGACCATCGACGCCGCGGAGTTGATCGACACCATGCCGCTTGAAGAGCGCGTCTATCGGTTCCGCTGCGTGGAGGCGTGGGCGATGATCGTGCCGTGGACGGGTTTCCCATTGAGCAAGCTAATCGAGAAGGCAAAGCCCAAGTCGGAAGCGAAGTTCGTGCGTTTCGAAACCGCGAACCGCCCCGACCAAATGCCGGGCATCCGCGATTTACCGCGTTATCCGTGGCCTTACTTCGAGGGGCTGCGGATGGACGAGGCGCTACACCCGCTGACATTGGTAGCCACGGGCATTTACGGAAAGCCTCTTCCCAAACAGCATGGCGCCCCCATCCGCCTGGTCGTGCCGTGGAAATACGGCTTCAAGAGCATCAAATCCATCGTGTCGGTCGAGTTCGTGGACAAGCAGCCGAAGACCTTCTGGGAAACGCTCCAACCGGAGGAATACCCGTTCGAGT
>CAYQWK010000280.1:0-6472 GCA_964420805.1 uncultured Bifidobacteriaceae bacterium
AGCCCTATTCCCTCACTCCGCCCCAACTGACCTGTCTAGAAATTGAGATGCGCCCCGGTGCGCCCGCCAAGCGGGGAAAACCTTTTGACTGAACCCGGTCGTTAGCTATCCAGCGCGCCCTGTTTTATGGCAAAGCTGACGGTCAATGATCTGAATGTCTCCGGAAAACGCGTTTTCATGCGCGTGGATTACAATGTCCCGATGGAGGAGAAGAATGGCCAGATGGTCATCAACGACACCACCCGCATCAAGGAAACGCTGCCCACGTTGAATCTCCTGATCGGCAAGGGCGCGAAGATCATCCTCGCCGCGCACCTCGGTCGCCCCAAGGGCCAGCGCGAGGCGTCCATGTCCCTCCGCCCGGTGGCCGCGAAGCTCTCGGAGATGCTCGGCGGCAAACCGGTGGACTTCGTTGATGATTGCATCGGCGCCGGAGTCGAGGCGGCCGCGAACAAGCTGCAACCCGGAGGCATCCTGCTGCTCGAGAACGTCCGCTACTACAACGAGGAAGAGGCCAACGACAGCGCCTTCGCCGGCAAACTGGCGCAAGTGGCCGACGTCTATGTGAACGACGCCTTTGGCGCGGCCCATCGCGCCCATGCCAGCACGCAGGGCGTCGCGGCCGTGGTCGCCAAACGCGGCGGCCAATGCGCGGCGGGATTGTTGATGGAGCGTGAGCTCAAGTTCCTCGGCGAGGAACTCGACAGTCCGGCGCGGCCGTTCGTCGTCATCCTTGGCGGTGCCAAGGTCTCGGACAAGATCCTCGTCATCGACCGACTGCTGGAGAAGGCGGACACGATTCTGATCGGCGGCGCGATGGCCTACACGTTCAAGCTGGCCATGGGCTACAAGGTGGGCAAATCGCTCGTTGAGCCGGATGCCACCACCACCGCCGTGCGCGCGCTGGCCAAGGCCGCCGAGCGCGGGGTGAAGTTCCTCCTGCCGACCGACAACGTGCTGGCCACGCCCGTGGAAACCGGCAAGTTGAACAAGAAGGGCAAGCCCGTCTTCGAGTTTGTGAACCCGCGTGTCAGCGCTGACGCGGACATTCCCGATGCCGAGGAAGGTTTCGACATCGGCCCGGCCACCATCGCGCGCTTCTCCGAAGTCGTGCGCGGCGCGAAGACGATTCTTTGGAACGGCCCGATGGGCATGTTCGAGGACGAGCGTTTCGCCGGCGGCACGACCGCCGTGGCACTCGCCGTTGTCGAAGCCACGCAGAAGAACGGCGCCAAGAGCATCATCGGCGGCGGCGACAGCGTGAAGGCCCTGAACAAGGCGAAGCTCGGGGACAAGGTCACGTTCATGAGCACCGGAGGCGGAGCGAGCCTCGAATTCCTCGAAGGCAGGGAACTGCCCGGAGTCGTGGCCCTGACCAACAAGTAAGACTCACGCTGGTTTCGCAATACGCAAAGCAGGTGGAGATTCGCAGGAATACCCTTTCATGAAAGAACGCAAACTGATCATTGCCGGTAATTGGAAGATGAACAAAACCGCGGCCGAGGCGCTCGACCTCGTCAACGGATTGAAACTCGAACTCGGGAACGTGAAGGACGTGGACATCGTTGTGTGTCCGCCATTCACCGCGTTGAGCGAGGTCTCGAAAGCCATTCTTGCTGCGCGGAACTTCGCCCTTGGCGCGCAGAACATGAGCGAGAACAACGTGGGCGCCTTCACCGGTGAGATCGCCGCGACGATGCTCAAGGAATTCTCCGTCCGCTACGTTATCCTCGGCCATTCGGAGCGCCGGCAGTATCAGAAGGAGAGCGATGAGTTGATTTCCAAGAAGGCCCGCGCGGCGCATGCGGCGGCGCTCAAGCCGATCGTTTGCGTGGGCGAAACGCTCAATGAGCGCGAGGCCGGCCAGATGGAAAAGGTGCTCGAAACGCAGGTGCGCGGCAGCCTTGCCGGACTGACCAAGGAGCAAATGATCGAGACGGTCATTGCTTATGAACCAGTCTGGGCCATTGGCACCGGCAAAACCGCCACGGCACAGCAGGCGCAGGACGCGCACGCCTTCATCCGTGGCGTGCTGGCGAAGATGTTTGACGATGTGGTTGCCCGCAAGGTCCGCATCCAATACGGTGGCAGCGTCAAGCCGGCGAACGCAAAGGAACTAATGGCGTTGCCGGACGTGGACGGGGCGCTGGTCGGCGGGGCCGCGTTGGAGGTCCGCAGTTTCGCGGACATCGTGAAGAACTCGATTCAATAAAGAACTATGCTCGGATTATTCATTGGACTGTTGACGGTCGTGCTGGTGCTCGACTGTTTGTTTCTCGTGCTGCTCGTGCTCGTGCAACTGCCGAAGAAGGAGGCCGGCATGGGCCAGGCCTTCGGTGGCGCGGCCACGGACGCGCTGTTCGGCGCCGGGTCCGGCAATGCACTGACCCGGGTGACCAAATGGTGCACGGGTGTCTTCTTTGCGCTGGCCATTCTGCTCACCATCCTCGGTAACTACGCCAACAGTGGCGGCCGCGGCGGCAACCGGCTCCAGGAAATGATGAACAAGGCGCCCGCCGCAACCCCGCCGCCGGCCACCGCGCCCGCAGCCACGCCCGCACCCGGCACGAACGCGCCGATCAAGCTGGAAGTTCCCGCCGTTCCCAACGTACCGGCCACGCCTGCGTCCGGCACGAACACGGCCAAGTAATTCAGCGCCGCGCTCGAATGTGCGTTCTCGCAAACGCCCTCTTCTCACGGAAGAGGGCGTTTCGCTTTTTCAAATGGGCGCTGCTGGTGGCGTTCACTTTCGCCGGCTGCGTGAAAAAGGAACCGCGCGCCGATCTGGTCATCCTCAACGGCGGCGAACCCGAAGGGCTTGATCCCGCCGTCATCACGGGCCAACCCGACGGACGCGTGGTCTTCTGTTTGTTCGAGGGGCTGACGCGACTTGATCCCAGGACCGCGACTCCGATTCCCGCGCTCGCAGAGCGCTGGGAAATCTCGCCGGATGGAACGGCCTACACGTTTCACCTGCGCAGCAATCTCGTCTGGTCCACCGGCGAGCCGATCACCGCGGACGACATCGTCTATTCCTGGCGGCGCGTCGTGAACCCGGAGACCGCCGCGGACTACGCCGGCCAGCTCTTCTTCGTGAAGAACGCCGAGGCGATCAGCACAAAGAAGATTTCCGACCTCGCGCAACTCGGCGTCCGCGCCATCGATCCGCGCACCCTGGGCGTGGAACTGGTCGCGCCCACGCCGTTCTTCCTCGACCTCTGCGCGTTCCGCACGCTCGCCGCGGTGCCGCGTCATTGGATCGAGAAGCACGGCGACCGCTGGGTTATGACGCAACCCGTTCCCACCAGCGGCCCCTACACGCTCGACCGCTGGCGCATCGGCGAGAAGATCCGGCTCCGCGCCAACCCCCGCTATTGGGACGCGGCGAACGTGCGCAACGAGGTCGTCGATTTCATCCCGCTCGACCGCGCGGCCACGGCCTTGAACCTCTACGACACCGGCTATGCGGACATCGTATGGGACAAAAACCTCGTGCCCGGCGAACTGATGGACGTACTTCGCCAGCGCAAGGACTGCCACGTGTTCAACTACCTCGGCACGCAGTTCGTCCGCTTCAACACCACGCGCAAACCCTTCAACGACGTGCGGGTCCGCCAGGCTTTCGCGCTGTGCATCGACCGCCGCCGCATCGTCGAGCGAATCATGCGCTCGGGCGAGCAACCTGCCCACGCGCTCACGCCGCCGGACACGGTGGATTACACCCCGCCGGAAGGGATCGGATACGATCCGGAACGCGGCCGAAAACTCCTCGCCGAGGCGGGCTATCCGGGCGGCAAGGGATTTCCCCCCATCAGTTACCTCTTCAACGCCAACGAGCAGAACAAGCAGATGGCGGTGGAGTTGCAGGCCATGTGGAAGCAGGACCTCGGCGTGACCATGGAATTGCGCCAGACCGAATGGAAGGTGTACCTCTCCGAGCAAAGCGGCCTGGATTATGACGTAAGCCGCAGCAGTTGGATCGGCGATTACAACGATCCCAATACCTTTCTCGACATGTTCATGAGCGACAACGGCAACAACCGCACCGGCTGGCGCAACGCGCGCTACGATGAACTGCTCCGCCGCGGTAACGCGGACCAGGACAAGGCCCGCCGAGCGCGCACGCTCGCCGAGGCCGAGCGCATCCTCGTTCACGACGAGGTGCCAATCGTTCCCGTCCATTTCTACGTAGGCATCAACTTCTTCGACCCCGAGAAGATAGGCGGCCTGCACAACAACCTGCTGGACGAGCATCCCGTGTGGGCCATCTACCGGAAAGACAAGCCGTCGCGTCCGGGCATCGGGAGGGCGCGGGAATGAAAGCGGTTCGCGCTTTGGCAGAGAAACGACGCGCAAGCAGGAGCGAAAACTCCAAGTCCAAAGTCCCATGCTCTGGAGAAGCACCGTGCTTCAGGCTCCAACCCGGCGGGCGGGATGGTTTCTTGCGCGCGGTTTGGTCTCTGATTCCTGGTGCTTCCCTTGAGCTTGAAGCTTTGAACTTGGAGCTTCCCTAAGCCCGCATGTACTTCCTCAAGCGCACCCTTGGTTTCGTGCCGCTGCTGGTGGTCATCACCTTCATCGCCTTCGTACTGGCGCGTTCGATGCCGGGCAGCCCGTTTGACAAGGAACGCGCGCCGGCCTCGCCGGAGATCGAGCGGGCGCTCCGGGCCAGGTACCACCTCGATGAACCGCTGGTGAAACAATACCTCCGCTATCTCGGCCTCGGCTGGGAACGCGACGCCCAGGGGCGCGTGAAGTGGTTCGACGGCGGGTTGATTCGCGGCGACTTCGGCCTCTCGACCAAATACCGCAACCACACGGTGAACGACATCATCAAACAGGCGCTGCCGGTTTCGCTCACGCTCGGCGCGCTGGCATTCCTGTTCGCGCAAGGCGTCGGCATTCCGCTCGGCTTCCTCACCGCGGTGCGGCGAGGGCATTGGGTCGATCACCTCGGGAGCTTCTTCGCGCTGCTGGCCTTCTGCATTCCCGGGCTGGTCATCGGGCCGTTGCTGATCGTCGTGTTTGCCATCAAATGGCGCATCTTCCCGGCCGGGATGTGGGAATCACCACTGCACGCGGTGCTGCCGTCGGTGGCGCTCGGTCTCTATTTCGCCGGGCGCGTTTCGCGGCTGATGCGCGAGGGCATGAACACCGTTCTCCATGAAGGCTTCATCACCACCGCGCGCGCCAAGGGGCTTGGCGAAGCGCAGGTTCTGTTCAAGCACGCCTTCCGGCTCGCGGTGCTGCCGGTGGTTTCCTATTCCGGCCCGCTGCTGGCGGATTTGCTCACCGGATCGTTCGTGGTCGAGACGATCTTTCGCGTGCCGGGCATCGGACCGTTCCTGGTCAACAGCCTCCAGAACCGCGATGCGCTGATGGTCGTCGGCCTCGTACTGCTCTACGCCGTGTTGCTGCTCGCGTTGAACCTGCTGGTGGACCTCGCCTACGGCCTGCTGGACCGGAGGGTGCGCTATGAATGACGCGGCGGCGGCCGGGCACCTCAGCCCGAATCAACGCGCGTGGCGACGTTTCCGCCGGCACAAACCGGCGGTCATCAGCGCGATGTTTCTCATTGTGTTGCTGGGCCTCGTCTTCTCGTGGTCGTGGATCGCGCCATATCCTTATGACGCGGTCTCGAATGCGCAGTTCGCGCCGCCGGGCGTGCAGCACTGGTTCGGCACCGACGTCCACGGGCGCGACCTGCTCACGCGCATGTTCTATGGCGCGCGCATCTCGCTGCTCGTCGGGCTGGTTGGCGCGGGCGTAGCGCTGATCATTGGCGTGACCTGGGGCGCGGTCGCCGGCTACGTGGGCGGCCGCTGGGACAGCGCGATGATGCGCACAGTGGACGTGCTGTATTCACTGCCGTCGATCCTGTTTGTCATCGTGCTGGTCGCCACGTTCAACGATCACCTGAAGGGGGCATTGACGCGGCATTTCGGAACTGTGGCCGGTACATACGCGCCGATGATCTTTCTGTTTTTCGGCCTCGGCGCGGTTTCCTGGCTGACCATGGCGCGCATTGTCCGCGGACAGGTGCTGTCCCTGCGCGGCCGGCAGTTCGTGGATGCCAGCCGCAGCCTCGGCGCGACCCACGCGGGGATTCTCGTCCGGCACATCCTGCCAAACGTGTTCGGTGTTGTGATCGTGTATCTCACGCTTACGGTGCCCTCGATCATTCTATACGAATCGTTCCTGAGCTTCCTTGGCCTCGGCATCATGCCGCCGATGGCAAGCTGGGGAACGCTGATTGCCGAGGGCGCAGAGCAGATCAACCCCATCCGCATCTACTGGTGGTTGTTGGTGTTCCCGTGCGCCATGCTCATCAGCACGCTCCTCGCGCTGAACTTCCTCGGGGACGGCTTGCGCGACGCATTTGATCCGCGCGGGGACCGGTGACGCCGGAACTAAAGCCGGACCATTTCCCGCCGTCGCGCGGTGAAACGGCACCATTCGACATAACCGCATT
>CAYQWK010000280.1:6482-8256 GCA_964420805.1 uncultured Bifidobacteriaceae bacterium
CGCCAGCGCCACAGCCCGGTTAAAATCCGCCCCCACCTCGACAGCCGCGTGGGCGTCCGATCCGAACGTGACCGGCACCGCGCGTTCACGAGCCAGTCGTAAAATTTGCGCGCTCGGATAAATCTCCCGGCATTCCTTCCGCAGCCCGGCCGTGTTGAGTTCAATTGCCACATCCGCCTTCCGCACCGCATCCAGGAACCGCGTGAACAGCCCCGTGCAATCGCGTTGCGGGTAGATCCCGAACTTCTTGGGCAGGTCCGCGTGCCCGATGATCTCGAAGAGACCCGATTCCGCCGCGAGGGTCAGGCGCTCAAAATACGCGCTCCAAACCTCGAATGCATCCCGCTCCCGCCAGCGCGAGAGCATCTCGGGATTGTCCACCGCCCAGGAATCACTGACGTAATGCACCGAGCCGATGAAATAGTCCCACGGGTGCCGCGCCGCCAGTTCTTGAATCCACTGCTCGTGCCCCGGCAGAAAATCCACCTCGAGGCCGAGTTTGATCGTGAGCGCGGGAAACTCCCGCTGCGCGCGACAGACGGATTCCACGTACTCATCAAGCTGGTCGGCACGCATCCGCCAGTTGTCGAAGTCGTCCTGCCGCATTGGCGAGTGATCGGTGAAACCAATCTCGGCAAACCCGGCTTGAACGGCCCGAGCCGCGTACTCGGTCGGCTCCCCCGTCGCGTGCCGGCAAAGCGGCGTGTGCATGTGATAATCCGCAGGAAACGGCATGGCGCGAGTGAACACCAGAACGGGCGGCGGGGACAAATGGGAATGAGGGGGAGGTGTGATTCGTCATTCGTCATTACCCTGCCCTCCTGTTTGCTGGGCGGCGCGGTTCATCCCTGCTATCCATACGCCATGTCCGCATTGGAATGGCCGGATCAATTTCACGCGCGCGCGGCGGTGGGCTGGCTCGAACTGGACCTGCCCGCCGAGGCGCAGGCGGAGTTGGACCAGATCAGCCGCGCGGCGCGGCTGCACCCGGATGTTTTGGAAGTACGCTGGATGTTGTGCGCGGCGCGGAAAGATTGGGACGTGGGCGTCGATGTCGCGCGCGAACTCCTCCACGCGGCGCCGGATCGCGTCTCGGCATGGCTCCATCACGCCTACGCACTGCGACGCGCCACGGGCGGCGGACTGGAGGCAGCATTCGAGGCGCTGCGGCCGGCGGTCCATGCCTTTCCAAAGGAACCGACCGTGCCGTTCAATCTCGCCTGCTATTCCTGCCAGTTGGGACGGCCCAACAGCGCGACGATGCGCTGGCTCCACAAGGCCGCCACCATTGGCCATCGCGCCGAGATCATCGCCATGGCGCTGGACGATCCGGACCTGCAACCCGTGCGACGTCTCGTCGAAGCCATGCGGTCGCAGCCTTGACCGCGGCCGCCCCGCCGGAACTCAGGACATCGCCGCCGCCACGATGATGGCGATGGCGATGATAACGGCTCCGCTGAGAATCGCCGCGGCAACATTGCCTTTGGAGATTTCGTGCTCGATGTCGATGCGCGCGACGGCCTTGTCGAAAATCTTGAAGCCGATCAGCACCAGCACGATGCCAAGCGCGCCGAACACGGCGCAATAGAGCAGCGCCTGCGGAAGCGTCGCGGCGTGCCAAGCGGCCTCGCCAAGCAGTAACGGGAGTGGTGTCGTCATGGTTGGGTCAATGGGTTGTGGTTTTTGGTTTCAAAAAAGGTGCGGAACAAACTGGCTCAGGTTTCCGGTCACCAGCGAGGCATCTTCACGAATTCCCATCCCGCAGGCCTCGTGG
>CAYQWK010000281.1:0-7969 GCA_964420805.1 uncultured Bifidobacteriaceae bacterium
GTCGCGCGCATTGTCGTCCGGGCGGTAGCGGTCATGTTGCGCCCGATGGTGCGCGGCAGAATCGCGCTGACCGAGGCGCTCGTAGATCAAGCCGAGATTGTAATGGGCGGTAATGTTCTCGGCGTCGATCTCAAGCGTGCGCTTGAAACGCGCGGCGGCCTGATCGAGCCATTGCCGTTGCGCGGCCGCGTCACCACGCTCCTGCTTGGCGCGCTCAAATAGCGTCTGGCCGAGTTCGTTGATGACTTCGTAATCGAGGCTGAAGTCGAAGCCGCGTTTGTCCAATTCCTCGTAACGGTCCTCGATGATGCTGCGGAACTCGGTGATGGCCTTGTCGAGGTAGCCGTTCTGCTTGTTCACCAGACCGCTGAACCACGCGACCGTCCAACGTGGCGCGGGCGGATCGAACTTGCCGGCCCGTTGCAGCGCGGTCACAGCCTCGTCGAGACGGCCTTCCTTGAAATACACGCGGGCAAGATTTACCGGACCGTCGTAGCGGCCAAGTTTCTCGACCTGCTCGAAGGCCTCGGCGGCCTGGATGAGTTGGCCCTTTTCCGCGCCCTTGTCGGTGCCTTCGAGCAGCAGGCCGATGCCGTAGTCGTTCCAACGCTGCCAGAGCGGGATCGAATTCGTCTGCGTTTCGAGGTTTGGACTTCGAGTCTCCGGACGGGCGCCGTTGGCAACCGGCAGGGTGATCGTGTCCGCGGCGATGGTGACGATGGGCAATTCGTTCGTGAGCTGGAACGGCTGGCCATTCGTGTAGCCCTTGCCGAACACGTAGTTCATGTAAATCGTGTCGAACTTCCGGTAATTGAGCTTCGCGTCGATGGTGACGGTGTCGCCGGCATCCGGCGGAACGACCAGGGAAAAATGTACCACTGCCGCCGCGCCGGGCGGAATCTGGTGGTTGTAAAGCGGGGTAAAAATGTCCTGCGGATTGCGGCGGTCCACGCGGTTCCCATTCCGGTCGAGCATGTACACGTTCACGAAGTGCGACCACGGATCGACCTCCTTGTGCGGGCCCAGGCCACCGCTGCGCCCGATGGTCCGGCCGCCGCTGGTGACCTTCGCATCGACCCAGACCTCGTTGGAATCCACCGTGCCCTGCGTCATCGGATGCCCGACGCGCAGCGTGCGAACGACGACTTCGACCAGATTAGTCTGCCCGCGTTTGAGCGCCGGGAATTTCGGACGCAACGGCGCGATCAGCCGGCCCGCAATGTCGCCACCCTCGCGGATTCCAAAGATGTCGAGGCGCAGCGAACCTTTGAGAAACTTCGCATGGGCATCAATGACCTTGTCAATCTCCGCGGTCTCGTGCCCGCCGATGGGCTGCCCTGGCTGGTAATGCTCTGCCGGGTTGCGCGACTTTCCAGCCTCGCCCATCACGCCCTTGCGGATCGCCGGCACGCCGGTATTCGCGGCGGGGAAAAGATGGTCGTGAATGAAGCGCGTCGTCTGGTTCGTCGGGTTGAAATAATTGGCGCTGAAGTCATCCGACTCCTTCAACGGCATGTGGCAGCCGGCGCAGTTCGGTTGCGCTTTTTCGGGGTAATAGAAGCTGCGTGCGCCGTGGCCGGAGACGCCGCTGAGGAGATACGTGTCGTAATGGTTCTGGCCGCGCAGGAAATCCTTGTACCGCGTCACGTCGTTCGGCAGCGAAACCTTGTGGCACACCGAGCAATACTCGGCGGTGCGCATGAACGGCTTGAGGAAGGTCTTCTTGTGGAACTCCGGCTTCGACTTCACGAGCAGGTTGTTGATGTATTGCAGCGTCGAGTTGCTGCTGAAGGCGAACGGGTAATGGACCGGCTCGTCGATCGTGTATTCGCCGTTGCCGCGCGTGCCGTCGATGTGCGTGATGGCGTGGCAGGCCGTGCAGGTGATGCCCGCGTGCGCGGTGGGATCCTTGTCGATGTCGAAGTTCGGGTCGTCGAACTTTCCGGCAAAGAACGGCACCACGTCATGGCAGCCGGCGCACCAGCGCGAAGCCTTAACATTGCCGTCGCGAGCCATCGACACCGCGCGCGTCTCCCGGACGGCAAACATATAGGGTTTGTTGTTGAACGAGCTGAAATGGTGCGCGCTATGGAACCAGCCCTTGTAGAAGTCCTCGTGGCACTTGAGGCAGTAGTCATCCATCATCAACGTGCGCTCGGGGATGAATTTGCCGCTGCCCGTGCGGGCGAAGGACGGCATGAAATAATTCGTTCCCTCAACCGAGCCTTTTTCGTTGCGCGGCGGGTGCGCTGAATGCAGCAGGATGCCGCCAATCACCAGCGCCACCACCGCCGCGGACCATTTCACGCCCGTCTGCCACTTGATGCGCGGACCGGCCAGCCGGTGCAGCACGTAAAGCCAGATGGCGATCAACGGCGTGATGACATGTGCCCAGTAAATCGGCGAACGGATGCGCTGGTCCTTGATCACGAAGAAGTCGAAGCGCATCAACGCAACGCCGCTGACCAGCAGGATGATCGCGATGAAGAACAGCGCGTAGCCCATTCCCACCGCCCGGCGATTCGGGCGGTCATGCGAGTTCTTGATGTGGATCATCCCGAAGACGATGAACGGCACCACGAACACCAGGCCCAGCACCAAATGCAGGCCGAACATGACCATGTAGAAGTAATTCTGGTAGGTCAGCCCTCGCGACCATTCGAGGAATGTAATCGCGCCAAGATAAAGCGAGTTCGCCGCCAGCACCGCGAACATCGCGAACACGACGTAGAGGAGGATGCGCAGCCGCGGCCCGACCGAGCGGACGTATTTCTTACGCTGCGGCTGGCCAGTGACGGGCGGAGTGCCATTATCGGGTGTTTCTGCCATTTGGGAATACAGGCGGCATTCTGGCGGGAACATCGGGCAAAACGCAATCCACGAGGGGCGAATGAAGAGTTTTCAGGGGCCAGTCGCGCCCTAAATCACGCCAGGCCCAACTGCTGGAGCTTGTCCCGGTAGCCGCGCGTCAGGGTGAGCTTGGTGCCGTCGTGGAGGATGACTGCGTAGTCCCCATGGAAGAGCGGTTGCAGTTCGCGGATGCGCTCGGTGTTCACCATCGTCGAGCGGCTGATGCGGAGGAAGGGCTTCGGCAGCCGGCCTTCGAGCGCGGTCATGGTCTCGCGAAGGAGATGCGTTTCCCGGCCCACGTGAAGGCTCACGTAGTTGTCCGCCGCCTCCACCCAGTCGAGGTCCGCGACGCGCACGAACAACATACGGCCCTCGGATTTCACGAGCAGCCGGTCGGCGGCCTGGGTCGGGCGCAGCTCGTCGAGCAGCGCGTTGAGCTTCTGATGGAGCGCGTCAGGCTGCTTCTGGCTCAACGCCTTTGCCACCCGGTCCACGGCCGCCGTCAACCGCTCTCGATCGAAGGGCTTGAGTAGGTAGTCGATGGCGTGGACCTCGAAGGCCTTCACTGCAAACTGGTCAAAGGCGGTCACGAACACCACCGCGGGGCGCTCGTCCGGGGCGAGTTCGCGCAGCACACCGAAGCCGTCCAGCTCCGGCATCTGCACGTCGAGGAACACGAGGTCGGGCTTGAGGGCGCGGATATGCTCGACGGCTTCGAGGCCGTTGGCCGATTCGCCGACCAACTCGACGCGCGGCTCGGCGCGAAGGAGCGTTTGCAGGCGCTCACGCGCCAGCGGTTCATCGTCCACGATGAGCGTTCGGATGTTCATGGATGCGCGGCGGCTTGATTGGACTGAAGGTGAAACGGCAGGTCAATGGCGGCGATGAACCCGCCCGCGACATCGTTCCGCAAGGCAAAGCGCTGGGCGTCGCCATAAAGCTGGATCAGCCGGGCGCGGGTGTTGGACAGGCCGACGCCCTCGCTGATCGGGCCGACGGCCCCGCCGCCGTTGTCGCGCACTTCGAGGCGCAGCGATTCACCGTCGCGCGAGGCACGCACCTCGATGCACCCGGGCCTCGCGTGCGGCTCGATGCCGTGGCGGATGGCGTTCTCAAGGAGCGGCTGGAGGACGAGGTTCGGCACCAGCGCATCCAGCGTTTCTGGCGCGATGCTCATCCTCACCACCAGCCGCGCGCCGAAGCGCGTGTGCTCGATGTCGAGATAGCGCGAGAGGAAATCCAGTTCCTCGCGCAAGGTGACCTCCTGCGTGTCCGTGGCCTCGAGGGCGTGGCGGAGCAGTTCACTCAGGCGCACGAGCATCCGGTCGGCAGCTTCCACATCCTTGTGCATGAGCGAGGAGATGGCGTGGAGCGTGTTGAAGAGGAAGTGCGGGTTGAGCTGCATTTGCAAGGCCTGGAGCCTGGCCTCGGTGAGGCGCCGTTCAAGGTCCGCGGTGCGCAGCTCGCGCTCGCGCAGCCGGTCGTAGTAATCGAACGCGTGGTTGACCGCCACGATGACCCAATAGACGAGCAGGTTGAAATGCCAGCTCTTGACCAGCAGAGCTCGGAAGGCCGTGGGAAAGGCGAGGTCGCCGTTTTGCCAGACCGCCAGCCCGGCCCGTAACGCGACGTAGGCCAGCGAGAACGCCGCCGCCGCGCAGAAGTGAACCAGCAGCGACCGCGCGGCATGCGTCCGCTCAATCACAAAGCGGCGCGCCAGCAGCACCGAGGGGACCGACAGCAGGGCGAAGACATACCAGTCCGCCAGCGAATGCGTCAGCGCGCGGGAGAAGGGCACGGGGTTGCCGATCTGCTCGCTGGCGAAGTGGAACTGCGCGCCAAAGACAACGCCCAGCAGCGTCCAGAAGGCAAAGACGCCGCCGAACTTGAGCCACGGGTTTTTCGCGCGCAGGGGCACGGCGGAATTTGAGACGGAACCGGGGGGATTTTACAGAACGATTCAACAGGACCGACATCATGCAAGAACACGCCACGACGACGCCACGGCCCCGAGGCGGCGCGAGAATACAGTTCAGTTCGGGGGTGGATGCGGCCTATCCTCCCGGCGTGAATCTCCACACGATCAACTCAGGTTTGTTGCTGGCGCTCGCGCTCGCGGCAGTGTCCTGCCGTCGGGATGACGGGGTGGTTGTCGCCGACACGGCACGCGGCGAACGGGCGCAAATCCCGGAGGCCAGGTTCACGGAGATTACCGAGGTGGCGGGCATCACCTTCCTGCACGAGAACGGCGCGACGGGGGAGAAACTGCTGCCAGAGACCATGGGCGGCGGCGTGGCATTCCTCGATTTCGACGATGACGGCGCGCCGGATCTGCTTTTCGTCAACTCGACGCGCTGGCCGTGGACCGGCGGCGGCGCGGCCCGGACCACGGCCCTTTATCGCAACGACGGAAAGGGGCGCTACTCCGACGTCACGGCCGGCTCCGGGCTGGACGTGGAATTCTACGGCATGGGAGTGGCGGCCGGCGATTTCGACAACGACGGTTTCACGGATGTGTTCATCACCGGCGTGGGGGAGAACCGGTTGTTCAAGAATCTGGGCGGCGGCAAGTTTCGCAATGTGACCTCGGCGGCGGGCCTGACGAACGACCCAGCGCGCTGGAGCACGAGCGCGGCGTTTGTGGATTACGACAACGACGGGCGGCTCGACCTCTTCGTGTGCAATTACGTGAAGTGGTCGCGCGAAATCGACCGGCGCGTGAACTACACGCTTCCCGGCATCGGCCGCGCCTACGGGCCGCCGTTGAACTTCGAGGGGACGTTTCCGCTGCTCTACCACAACGAGGGAAACGGCGCCTTCCGGGATGTGTCGCGCGCGGCGGGGATTCAAATCACGAATCCGGCCGGTTCCCCGATCGCGAAATCGCTCGGAGTGGCGCCGGTGGATTTGAACAACGACGGCTGGATCGACCTCGTGGTGGCGAACGACCAGGTGCAGAACTTTGTGTTCAGCAACCGGCACAACGGCACGTTCGCCGAGGTCGGCGCCCCGGCGGGCGTGGCGTTCGATCCCTTCGGCACGGCGCGCGGCGCGATGGGGATCGACACCGCGCGCTTCCGCAACTACGACGCGCTGGGCATCGCCATAGGGAATTTCGCCAACGAGATGAACGCGCTTTACGTGGCGCGGAACGACTCGCTGCTGTTCGCCGACGAGGCCGTGTCCGAGGGTCTCGGCCACGCGAGCCGCGCGTTGCTCAAGTTCGGCCTGTTCTTCTTCGACTACGACCTCGACGGGCGGCTGGATGTGCTGACCGCCAACGGGCATCTCGACGAGGACATTGCGAAGGTGCGGCCCGACCAGAGCTATCGCCAGCCGGCGCAGTTGTTCTGGAACCGGAGTTCGGCCAAGGGCCCGGGCTTCGTGACCGTGCCAGTCACCAAGGTCGGCGGGGATTTGTTCAAGCCCATCGTCGGCCGCGGTTCGGCCTTCGCGGACATCGACGGCGACGGCGACCTGGACGTGGTGCTCACTCAAATCAAGGGAGCGCCCCTACTGTTGCGGAACGACCAGCAGCTTGGCCATCACTGGCTGCGCTTGAAACTCGTGGGCAGCAAATCCAACCGCGACGCCATCGGCGCGTGGGTGAAAGTGCGCGTGGGTGAGCGGACACTCTCCCAGCAAGTCATGCCGACGAAGGGCTATCTCTCGCAGTCGGAACTGGTGCTGACCTTCGGGCTGGGCAAGGCGACCAAGGCGGAAGCCGTGGAGGTGCGCTGGCCGGGGGGCGGCGTGCAGAAGATCTCCGCTCCGCCGACCGATCGCGTGAATGTCATCCGGCAGGAACCTTGAGTTCCTACACGTTGAACTTGAACAGCATCACGTCGCCGTCCTTCACCACGTATTCCTTGCCTTCCATTCGGTAGAGGCCCTTCTCGCGCGCGGCGGCCACGGAGCCGAGGCGCACCAGATCGTCGTAGGCCACCGTCTCCGCCTTGATGAAGCCGCGCTCGAAATCCGAGTGAATCACGCCCGCGGCCTTGGGAGCCGTGTCGCCGACATGGATGGTCCACGCGCGCACTTCCTTCTCGCCCGCCGTGAAGTAGGTCCGCAACCCGAGCAGGTGATACGTCGCGCGAATGAGCGCGCCGACGCCGGATTCCTGCACGCCCAACTCCTTGAGGAACTCCTTCGCCTCCGCGTCGGAGAGGTCGATCAAGTCGCTCTCGATCTGCGCGCTGATGACGACGGCTTCGCAGGACAAATGTGTCTTCGCGTACTCGCGCACCTTGAGCACATGCGGGTTCTGGTCGGCGGTGGCCAGGTCGCCTTCCTTCACGTTACAAGCAAAGATCGTGGGCTTGTCGGTGAGCAGATAGAAGGCCTTGGAGACGGCCTTGTCCTCCGGCGTGAGGTTCAAGGTGAGCGCGGGTTTTCCGGCGTCGAGATGCGGCTCGATCTTCGCGAGCACGGCGTCCTGGGCCACGGCCTCCTTGTCCCCGCGCTTGGCGTCCTTGGCGATGCTGGCGCGCTTCTTCTTAACGGCCTCGAGGTCGCAAAGCACCAGTTCGGTGCTGATGGTCTCGATGTCGCGCACGGGATCGATGCTGCCGGCGACGTGATGGATGTCCGCGTCCTCGAAACAGCGCACGACCTGCACGATGGCATCGACTTCGCGGATGTGGCTGAGGAACTTGTTGCCCAGGCCCTCGCCCGCGCTGGCGCCCTTCACCAGACCGGCGATGTCCACGAACTCAATCGCCGCCGGAATGACAACCTGCGTCTTCGCGATTTCCTTGAGCACGTAAAGCCGCGCGTCCGGCACGGTCACGATGCCGACGTTGGGGTCGATGGTGCAGAAGGGATAATTGGCCGCCTCCGCTTTGCGGGTGCGGGTGACGGCGTTGAACAGGGTGGATTTGCCCACGTTGGGCAGACCAACGATACCAGCTCTCAGCATACAATTATTTTCCGGCGGTAACTTCCTCGACCGCTCCGCGAATCAACTCCTTGAATCTATCCATGCCCTCATCGAATCCCGCCGCGATCGGCAGAACGGGCGTCTTCTTCACCTTGCGCTTGAATTTCTTCAAGTTCTCCTCGGCCGCGGGTTCGTCCATCTTGTTGGCGACGACGTAGCGTGGCTTGTCCAGCAGGG